>NZ_JAXCXB010000010.1:0-124506 GCF_034044935.1 Kosakonia sp. CFBP8986
TGTAGTAACCCCGTGGTGGGGTTCCCGAGCGGCCAAAGGGAGCAGACTGTAAATCTGCCGTCATCGACTTCGAAGGTTCGAATCCTTCCCCCACCACCATCTTCTAAATAACTCCCCAATCAAATCACCTGTTCCATTACCTCATATTCTCCATTCGGGGAAGGCTGAGAAGCTTCGACTAAGGTTCGACTCGAGCATCGCGAGAGAGCGTTGCCGCAGGCAACGACCCGAAGGGCGAGGAGCGCAGCGACGAGTAATTCTTCCCCCCAGCTTATTCCGCAACCCTTCTTTTATATTTACCAGTTCTGCAACCTCACCATTGCCTGATGGCGCTTCGCTTATCAGGCCTACGAAATCAGCGCCCAATGTTGAATCGTGCAAAATGCCCGGTTCTGCATCGTGCCACCCCGTAGGCCGGATAAGGCGCAGCCGCCATCCGGCACGCAAACCGCACCGCGCCGAAAACAAAAAACCCTGCCGAAGCAGGGTTTATCATCGTCAACCATCGTTATCAGCGGCGGGCGCGGACAATCTGGTATTTACGCGTTAAATACTCTACCGGCGCGCTCCAGATATGCACCAGACGTGAGAACGGGAAGAGCACAAACAGCGTCATGCCGAGCACCAGATGCACGCGGTAAATAAAGGCAACGCCATCAAGATGCGCGGAGGCACCGGTATTGAAGGTCACCACAGACTGCGCCCAGGCCACCAGCTTCATCATTTCGCTGCCGTCCATATGCTGCGCGGAGAACGGAATGGTCAGCAGGCCGAGCGTACACTGCACCATCAGCAGGGTCATGATCAGAATATCTGCCGCCGTCGACGTGGCACGAATACGCGGGTTAAAGAGACGGCGTTTGAGCAGCATCAGGCCGCCGACCAGGCACAGCACGCCGCTGGCACCGCCACCGATCATCGCCATCTTCTGCTTCACTTCAATCGGCAGGAAGGATTCGTACATCCAGTGCGGCGTCAGCATGCCAAGGAAGTGACCGGCAAAAATCCCGAGGATGCCTAAATGAAACAGGTTCGACGCGATGTTCATCCCTTTACGGTCGAGCATCTGGCTCGAGCCCGCGCGCCAGCTGTACTGTCCATAGTCATACCGCAGCCAGCTGCCAATCAGGAAGATTGCGCCCGCCATATAGGGATAGATGTCAAAGAAGAACATATTAAGGAAGTGCATTAGCGCTCTCCTCCTGTTGAGATATTCAGATATTGCGGCGCAACGGCACCGGCAAAACGACGCTGGTGCGCAGTAATGTCAGAATCGCCACAGCCCTGTTCAGCAAAGAACTTCACCTGCTCCTCTTCCCACACTGCGTCCAGCGCCTGCGGCGTATCGTCACGCGCTTCGCCGGCAATTTTTTCAGCCACCTGCGCGTTATCCACCTCGGTTTTCGTCAGCGTCAACAGCGCGTCAAACAGCGAGGCATAGTGACTTTCACGCTGCTGTAAGCGCGCCTGTAACAGTGCCAGAATCGGCGCGATATCCTGTAAACCGCCAATCGCTTCAGCGGCTGGTAACTGCGCCAGATACTCCAGGTAGAGCGGCAGATGGTCTGGCAGCTCGCGGCTGTCGAGCTGCAGCCCGTGGCGCTCATACTGCGCCAGCAGGTCCACCATCGCCTGGCCACGATCGCGCGATTCACCGTGCACATGTTCAAACAGCAGCAGCGAGGTGGCGCGACCGCGATCGAACAGCTCGCTGTAGGTGGCCTGGGCATCGAGCAGATCCTGCGACGTCAGGTCACGTAAAAAGATACCAACCTGCTGGGCATCCGCTTTCGACAGATTGTCGCCAGAGGCCAGCGCGTCAAACAGCTCCTGCTGATGCTGCCACAGGGCAGCATCCGGGTACTCAAGCAGGCGGGAGATAACCACCAGTTCAATCATGCGTGCGGCTCCGTTTTCACTGTCACATTCACCGCATCGATGCGGCGGCTGTTGAACAGGTTGAATTTGTTATCTGAACCATGACACCCATCGCCGAAGCTAAAGCCACACCCGCTCTTCTCCGGGAAGGCTTCACGCGCCAGTTCACGATGGCTGGACGGCACCACAAAACGATCTTCGTAGTTGGCGATGGCGAGATAGCGGTACATCTCCTGCGCCTGCGCTTCCGTCAGACCCACCTCTTCCAGCGCACGGGTATCAATCACGCCGTCGACGGTTTCAGCCCGTTTAAAGTGACGCATCGCCAGCATACGTTTCAGCGCCAGCAGCACCGGCTGGGTATCCCCGGCAGTCAGCAGGTTCGCCAGGTACTGCACCGGAATGCGCAGGCTCTCGACGTCCGGCAGAATGCCGTTGCTGCCCATCTCGCCCGCATCGGCAGCGGACTGAATCGGTGACAGAGGCGGCACATACCAGACCATCGGCAGCGTGCGGTATTCCGGGTGCAGCGGTAGCGCCAGCTTCCAGTCCATCGCCATTTTGTAGACCGGCGATTTCTGTGCCGCATCGATTACGCTCTGCGGTACGCCATCTTCCAGTGCCTGAGCGATCACCGCCGGATCGTGCGGATCGAGGAAGACATCCAGCTGACGCTGATAGAGGTCTTTCTCATTTTCGGTGCTGGCCGCGTTCTCAATCGCATCCGCGTCATACAGCAGTACGCCGAGGTAACGAATACGCCCTACGCAGGTTTCAGAGCAGACCGTCGGCATGCCCGCTTCGATACGCGGATAGCAGAAGATGCACTTCTCAGACTTGCCGCTCTTCCAGTTGAAGTAGATTTTTTTGTACGGGCAGCCGGTAACGCACATGCGCCAGCCGCGGCATTTATCCTGATCGATCAGCACAATGCCATCTTCTTCACGTTTATAGATGGCACCGCTCGGGCAGGTGGCGACACAGGCCGGGTTCAGACAGTGTTCGCACAGGCGCGGCAGATACATCATGAAGGTGTTTTCGAACTGGCCGTACATCGCCTTCTGCATGTTTTCGAAGTTCTGATCGCGGCTCAGCTTCTCGAATTCGCCGCCGAGATCGTCTTCCCAGTTCGGGCCGGCACTGATTTTGTTCATGCGCTGGCCGGTGATCAGCGAGCGCGGACGCGCAATCGGCTGATGCTTGCTTTCCGGCGCGTTATGCAGGTTCTGATAGTCAAAATCAAACGGCTCGTAGTAGTCATCGATGCCCGGCAGATGCGGGTTAGCGAAGATTTTACCCAGCAGCATCGCGCGGCCCCCCATACGCGGCTGCAGCTTTCCGTTGATTTTACGGATCCAGCCGCCCTTCCACTTCTCCTGGTTTTCCCAGTCGGTCGGGAAGCCGGTGCCCGGTTTGGTTTCGACGTTGTTAAACCACGCGTACTCCATCCCTTCGCGGCTGGTCCAGACGTTTTTACAGGTGACTGAACAGGTATGACAGCCGATGCACTTATCGAGATTCAGCACCATGCCGACTTGTGAACGAATTTTCATTTTGCGCTCTCCTGTACCTGGTCATTGCCTTCGCCATCCAACCAGTTAATGTTTTTCATCTTACGTACCACCACAAACTCATCGCGGTTGGACCCGACCGTGCCGTAATAGTTAAAGCCGTAGGCCAGCTGCGCGTAGCCGCCAATCATGTGCGTCGGTTTCGGCGTAATACGCGTGACCGAGTTGTGAATGCCGCCGCGCTGACCGGTGATCTCCGAACCTGGCAGGTTCACAATGCGCTCCTGGGCGTGGTACATCATCGTCATACCGGACGGTACGCGCTGGCTGACCACCGCACGGGCGGTGAGTGCGCCATTGCTGTTAAAGACTTCGATCCAGTCGTTATCAGCAATGCCCATCTCTTTGGCGTCGGTTTCACTCAGCCAGACAATCGGGCCGCCGCGACCAAGCGTCAGCATCAGCAAGTTGTCGCTATAAGTGGAGTGGATCCCCCACTTCTGATGCGGCGTCAGGAAGTTAAGCGCTTTTTCCGGGTAGCCGTTGCCTTTCACGCCCAGCATCTCTTTTACCGAACGGGTATTGATTGGCGGGCGGTAGACCAGCAGGCTTTCGCCAAAGTCACGCATCCACTGGTGATCCTGATAGAGCTGCTGACGGCCAGAGAGCGTACGCCATGGAATCAGCTCATGAACGTTGGTATAACCGGCGTTGTAAGAGACATGCTCATCTTCCAGGCCAGACCATGTTGGGCTGGAGATAATTTTGCGCGGCTGCGCCTGAATATCGCGGAAGCGGATCTTCTCATCTTCTTTATTCAGCGCCAGATGCGTATGGTCGCGACCGGTAAATTCACTCAGCGCCGCCCAGGCTTTCACCGCTACGTTGCCGTTGGTTTCCGGGGCAAGGGTGAGTATCATCTCTGCCGCGTCGATGGCGCTGTTAAGCATCGGCTGGCCTTTCGCCGGGCCATCCGCTTTCACGTAGTTGAGCTTGCGCAGCAGATCCATTTCGCTCTGGGTATTCCACGCGATGCCTTTCCCACCGTTACCGATTTTCTCCATCAGCGGGCCGATAGAGGTAAAGCGCTCGTAGGTTGCCGGGTAATCGCGTTCAACCGGAATAATGTGCGGTGCAGTTTTACCCGGGATAAGATCGCACTCGCCTTTTTTCCAGTCCTTCACGCCCAGCGGCTGCGCCAGCTCGGCGGCGGAGTCATGCTGAATCGGCAGCGTCACGACGTCGGTCTCTTTGCCTAAATGTCCGACGCAGAGCGCAGAGAAGGATTTGGCGATGCCTTTATAAATTTCCCAGTCGCTTTTTGATTCCCACGCCGGGTCGACGGCGGCAGAGAGCGGATGAATAAACGGATGCATATCCGAGGTATTCATATCGTCTTTCTCATACCAGGTCGCGGTCGGTAGCACAATGTCAGAGTAGAGACAGGTGCTGGAGAGACGGAAGTCGAGGGTCACCACCAGGTCGAGTTTGCCGTCGAGGCCGTTATCCTGCCACTCCACCTCTTCCGGCTTCACGCCGCCCTGTTTGCCCAGATCCTGGCCCTGGATACCGTGCTCGGTGCCGAGCAGATATTTCAGCATGTACTCATGCCCTTTCCCGGAGGAGCCAAGCAGGTTGGAGCGCCAGATAAAGAGGTTGCGCGGATGGTTTTTGCCGTTTTCCGGCTGCTCAGCGGCGAAACGCAGCGAACCCTCTTTCAGGGATTTGACGGTGTAGTCCACCGCTGACATGCCAGCTTTTTCCGCTTCGGCGGCAATGCGCAGTGGGTTAGTACCCAACTGCGGTGCAGAAGGCAGCCAGCCCATACGCTCGGCGCGGACGTTAAAGTCAATCAGATGGCCGCTGTAGCGGGATTTATCCGCCATCGGCGAGAGGAACTCTTGCGCCGTCACCGTTTCATAGCGCCACTGGCTGGAGTGGTTATAGAAGTAGGAGGTGCTGTTCATATGGCGCGCCGGGCGCTGCCAGTCGAGGGCAAAGGCCAGCGGCTGCCAGCCGGTCTGCGGACGCAGTTTTTCCTGGCCAACATAGTGCGCCCAACCGCCGCCGCTCTGACCGACGCAGCCACAGAAGACCAGCATGTTAATCAGCCCGCGATAGTTCATATCGAGGTGATACCAGTGGTTCATCCCGGCACCGACGATGATCATCGAGCGACCGTGGGTTTTATCGGCGTTCTCGGCAAACTCGCGGGCAACGCGGATAATCTGCGCCTGCGGCACACCGGTCACTTTTTCCGCCCAGGCCGGTGTATAAGCTTTGATTTCGTCATAACGGCTGGCGCAGTTTTCATCACCCAGGCCGCGATCCAGACCGTAGTTGGCCATATTCAGGTCATAAACGGTGGTCACCAGCGCGCTGCTGCCATCCGCCAGTTGCAGGCGTTTGACCGGCAGTTTGTGCAGCAGGATGTTATCCAGCGTGACGCCCTGGAAGTGCTCGGTGTTGTCACCACCAAAGTAGGGGAAGCCAACCTGTGCAACGTCATCGTGTTTGCCCAGCAGGCTGAGGGTCAGCTCAACGTCCGCGCCGTTGCCGCCATCGCGCTGCTCGAGGTTCCACTTCCCTTTTTCGCCCCAGCGGAAACCAATCGAGCCGTTCGGCGCGATCATATTGCCTTCGCTATCCAGCGCGACGGTTTTCCACTCCGGATTGTTCTGCTGGCCCAGTGCATCCACCAGATCGGCGGCGCGCAGCATGCGGCCCGCGGCGTAGTAGCCATCACGCTCTTCCAGCATCACCAGCATCGGCATGTCGGTGTAGCGACGGACATAATCGGTGAAGTACTGGCTCGGCTTATCAAGGTGGAATTCACGCAGCATCACGTGCCCCATCGCCAGCGCCATTGCCGCATCGGTGCCCTGCTTCGGCGCCAGCCACAAATCGCACAGCTTGGCGATTTCCGCGTAGTCCGGAGTAATCGCGACGGTTTTAGTTCCTTTGTAGCGAACTTCGGTAAAGAAGTGCGCATCCGGGGTACGGGTCTGCGGCACGTTAGAGCCCCAGGCGAGAATATAGCTGGAGTTGTACCAGTCAGCGGATTCCGGCACGTCGGTCTGCTCGCCCCAGGTCTGCGGTGAGGCAGGCGGCAAGTCGCAGTACCAGTCGTAGAAGCTCAGGCAGGTGCCGCCAATCAGCGACAGATAGCGTGCGCCGGAGGCGTAAGAGACCATCGACATTGCCGGGATCGGTGAGAAGCCAGCCACGCGGTCCGGGCCGTAGGTTTTCACGGTGTAGACGTTAGAGGCGGCAATCAGTTCATTTACCTCCTGCCAGGAGGAGCGCACAAAGCCACCGCGTCCGCGCGCCTGTTTAAAGCTCTTCGCTTTATCCGCATCTTCAATGATAGAAGCCCAGGCATTCACCGGATCGCTGTGCTGCGTTTTCGCTTCACGCCAGAGTTTGATCAGGCGTTTACGCATCAGGGGGTATTTCAGGCGGTTGGCGCTGTAAAGATACCAGGAGTAGCTCGCCCCGCGCGGACAGCCGCGTGGTTCGTGGTTCGGCATATCAGGACGGGTACGCGGGTAGTCGGTTTGCTGGGTTTCCCAGGTGACCAGGCCGTTCTTGACGAAAATCTGCCAGCTGCACGAGCCGGTGCAGTTTACGCCATGGGTAGAGCGCACGATTTTGTCGTGCTGCCAGCGGCTGCGGTATCCATCCTCCCAGTCCCGGTTGGTGTTTACGAGCTGGCCGTGCCCATCGGCAAAGGTTTCGCCTTTCTGTTTAAAGTAGCGAAACCGGTCCAGGAATTTACTCATCGGGGGTTCTCCTGTTGGAGCCTGTGCGGCTCTCTGGCTAAATCGACATTGCTGCATTTGCCGCGAAGGTAACCCCCGCAAAGACAACGAGAATTGATGATGATCAAGCCGCCATAGCGCGCCATTTATGCGCTGACAACGGAGTACTCCCAAAGAGTTATCGATGATTTTCACGTAACTAACTGATTCACATAAATATATTATATTTAGTTACTGAATTATTCAGATTTATCCCGGTATCCAGGTATTAAGGGGTAGACGCCGCTGCGATGCGATAGCGGTCACAGTGCCGGCCGAAGCAGGCACTGTAAAATCATCAGTATGTTGTAACTATGGAGAGGGCAAAAAAATGCGCGACCGAAGCCGCGCAATGATAATCAACACACTACATTTATTATTGTTTTTTACGCCCGTATATCGCCCAGGTGATCACCACACAGGCGATATAGAACACAAGGAACACTTTCATCGCACCCGCCGGTGAGCCGGTCAGCGCCAGCGAGGTACCAAACGCTTTCGGGATAAAGAAGCCACCAATCGCGCCAATCGCCGAGATAAAGCCCAGCGCGGCCGCCGTTTCCGTCGCAGCTTCACGCATCGCGTCGCTCTCGCTACCGCCCGCGTTCTTCACCCGCTCCATGGTCATCTTACGGAAGATAACGGAGATCATCTGGAAGGTGGAGCCGCTGCCCAGCCCGGCGGTGAGGAACAGCACCAGGAAGACGCAGAAGAAGGCAGTGAAGTTGCCGCCCTCGCCGTTCGACGGCAGCGTCAGGAACAGCAAGGCGCTGAAGATCGCCATCACCACAAAGTTCACCAGCGTCACGCGCGTTCCGCCAAGACGGTCGGAAATCGCGCCGCCTGCGGAACGTGCCAGCGCGCCAACCAGCGGCCCGAAGAAGGCAAAGTGCAGGATCTGCACCTCCGGGAACTGGGTTTTTGACAGCATCGCAAAGCCAGCGGAGAAGCCGATAAACGAGCCGAAAGTCGCCAGGTAGAGGAAGCTCATGATCCACAAATGCGAGCGCTTCAGCACCGGCAATTGCGCGCTGAGGGAGGCTTTCGAGGTCGCCAGTTCGTTCATGCCGAACCATGCCGCCAGGGTAAACACCGCCAGGAACGGCACCCAAATCCACGCTGCGTTTTGCAGGTAGAGCATGGTGCCATCAGGCTGGGTTACGCCACCGCCGCCAAAGGCAGCAAAGATGGAGAACGAGACCGCCAGCGGCGCAATCAACTGCATCACGCTGACACCAAGGTTGCCGAAGCCGCCATTGATGCCAAGCGCCCCGCCCTGCTTCTCTTTCGGGAAGAAGAAGCTGATGTTCGCCATGCTGGAGGCAAAGTTCGCCCCGGCAAAACCGCACAGCAGGGAGATAATGATAAATGTGGTGAATGGCGTGGAGATATCCTGCACCGCAAAACCGAGCCAGACGCAGGGGATAATCAGAATGCCGGTGCTGAATGCCGTCCAGCGACGACCGCCAAACACCGGTACCATAAAGGAGTACGGTACACGCAGCAGCGCGCCGGAGACCGACGGCAGCGCCGTCAGCATAAACAGCTGGTCTGTGGTGAACTGAAAGCCCACTTTGGGGAGATTTACCGCCACTGCGCTAAACAGCATCCAGACGCAGAACGCTAAAAGCAGGCAGGGCACGGAGATCCACAGATTGCGGCTGGCAATCTGCTGCCCCTGCTGCTGCCAAAAAGCCGGATCTTCGGGACGCCACTCGGAAATAACCCGTGATGACGAACGCGAATCCGGAACGGATGTTTGATGCATAGACACCTCTGATGTGCAGTTTGATGCCTGCCACATTAATTTCTGTGGCGCGCGTTAAGTTGATATAAATCAAAGGAAAAGCTGGCGTTATAAAGCGCAAAAAAACATCATGCTCATTTATGAGTAGCGTTTAACGCTAAAAAAGGTGTGGTTTTTCACAGCGCTGACCGCTGCCGGGTCGTTTGCCCCTCCAAATGTAACCACGCTGGCAATAAAGGAGTAACTCTTTGTGGGTATGGGTATACTCCAGGCGATAGCTGACAATAACGCCACCCGCACCTTTCGCGGCCAAGGAGTCTCATTTCCCCATGCTTAAACGCCTCTTTTCACCGATGTCGCTGGTCAGCCAACTGGCCGTACTGATGCTGTTATCCACGCTGATTGGCGTGACCGGTATGGCGGTCTCAGGCTGGCTGGTGCAGGGCGTTCAGGGCAGCGCGCACGCCATCAACAAAGCGGGTTCGCTGCGTATGCAGAGCTACCGGCTGATGTCGGCCATCCCGCTGCAGGAAAGCGAGCAATATCTGTTAGATGAGATGGAGCACACCGCTTTCAGCCCCGAACTGGCGCTGGCGGCAAAACGCGATGGCCAGCAGGCACAGCTTGCTGATTTGCAAACCTACTGGCACAACGTGGTGATCCCGGCGATTAAAGATGCCCGGCAGCCGGCGCAGGTCGCGGAGATTATCGCCGTCTTCGTTGGGCGCATCGATAAACTGGTCTCCGCTTTCGACAGCAATACCGAGCACCGCATCGCCGAAGTGGTGGTGCTGCACCGGGTGATGGCGATTCTGATGGGCTTGCTGATCCTGATTGCGCTGGTGTGGCTGCGGGCGCGTCTGCTCCGTCCGTGGCAGCAGCTGCTGCATATGGCGCGCGCCGTCAGCCAGCGAGATTTTACCCAGCGCGCCCATATCAGCGGTGGCAACGAGATGGCAACGCTTGGCGAGGCGCTTAACAATATGTCTGCGGAGCTGGGCGAGAGCTACGCGGTGCTTGAGCGGCGCGTACAGGAGAAGACCGCCGGGCTTGAGCAGAAAAACGAAATCCTCTCCTTCTTATGGCAGGCCAACCACCGCCTGCATTCACGCATTCCGATGTGTGAGCGCCTCTCGCCGGTGCTCAACGGCTTACAGAATCTGACCCTGCTGCACGATATTGAACTGCGGGTTTATGACCTGGAAGATGAAGAGAATCACCAGGAGTTTACCTGCCAGTCGACGGCCAGTTGCGACGTGAAAGGCTGCCACCTCTGCCCGCGCGACGGTAAGCTGATTGAATCGACCGGTATTGGCTCAACGCTCAAATGGCGGCTGGCGGATGCCCATATGCAGTACGGTTTGCTGCTGGCAAAGCTGCCGCCGGGCCGCCATTTAAGCCATGACCAGCAGCAGCTGGTTGATACTCTGGTTGAACAGCTTACCGCCACGCTGGCGCTGGATCGCCATCAGGATCGCCAGCAGCAATTAATGGTGATGGAGGAGCGCGCGACCATTGCCCGCGAGCTGCATGACTCCATCGCTCAGTCCCTCTCCTGTATGAAGATGCAGGTCAGCTGTTTGCAGATGCAGGGCGACGAAATCCCCGAGAGCAGCCGCCAGTTGCTGAGCCAGATCCGCAACGAACTCAATACCTCATGGGCGCAGCTGCGTGAGCTGCTGACCACTTTCCGCTTACAGCTCACCGAGCCGGGTCTGCGCCCGGCGCTGGAGTCCAGCTGTCAGGAGTACAGCGCCCATTTTGGCTTCGACGTGCGGCTTGATTACCAGCTTCCGCCGCGCGTTGTCCCGGCGCATCAGGCCATTCATCTGTTGCAGATCGCCCGCGAGGCGCTGAGCAATGCGTTAAAACACTCCGGCGCTACCGCGGTCAGCGTCGCCGTGCAACAACAGGAAAACCGGGTGGTATTACGCATCAGCGATAACGGGTGCGGGATCCCGGACAATGCGGAACGGACCAACCACTACGGATTAATTATTATGCGTGACCGCGCGCAAAGCCTGCGCGGCGACTGCCAGGTGCGTCCCGGAGCCTCCGGGGGGACTGACGTTGTCGTGACGTTTATACCCGAAACGTTTCTCTCATCCATGCAAGGAGATAACCATGAGTAATCAGGATCCGGCAACTATCCTGCTGATCGACGACCATCCGATGCTGCGTACCGGTGTGAAGCAGTTAATTAGCATGGCCCATGACATCAGCGTCGTTGGCGAGGCGAGCAACGGGGAGCAAGGCATTGAACTGGCGGAGTCGCTGGACCCGGACCTGATCCTGCTCGATCTCAATATGCCGGGCATGAACGGGCTGGAAACCCTCGACAAGCTGCGGGAAAAAACCCTTTCCGGGCGCATCGTGGTGTTCAGCGTCTCCAATCATGAAGAGGATGTGGTCACCGCCCTCAAGCGCGGCGCCGATGGCTACCTGCTGAAAGATATGGAGCCGGAAGATTTGCTGAAGGCGTTACAGCAGGCGGCGGCAGGCGAAATGGTGCTGAGCGAGGCGCTGACCCCGGTGCTGGCGGCCAGCTTGCGCGCTAACCGCGCGACCACCGATCGTGATATCTCCCAGTTAACGCCGCGCGAGCGCGACATCCTGAAACTGATCGCCCAGGGGCTGCCGAACAAGATGATTGCCCGCCGCCTGGATATCACCGAGAGCACGGTGAAAGTGCACGTCAAACATATGCTGAAAAAGATGAAGCTTAAATCCCGCGTCGAAGCGGCGGTCTGGGTACACCAGGAGCGGGTTTTCTGATCACGGCGCGGCTGGTAGCGACCAGTCCGTACCGCCTTCCGTTGCCGGTGGGATCACCGGCTCGGTCAGTTTCAGCACAATGGTGTTGGACTCCACTTTTTGCCCCTTCTCATCCTCCACCAGCACCGACAGCGTCCAGCTGTTGCTCGCCCCTTCGCTGCTGTCCCAGCGCGGCATAATCAACGTCCAGCCATCGCCGCTGCGCGCATTCACCGGCGGCGTCAGGCTCAGCGCCTGGGTATCGCCCTGCCAGGTCAGGCTGCGAATACCATGCGTGCTGTGAATTTGCAGCTTAAGCGCCACCGTCTCACCCGGCTGTAGATCCCAGGGCGGCGTCGCCAGGAAGACGGAGAGGGTCTTGCGCTGGCGGTATTCAAACACCGGCAGATTGTTGCGCGTCGGGCTATCGTAGCGGCTGCCGCGCAGCGAGCGGCTGACGGCGACTTCAGATGGCGAGAGTTGTTTATGCAGCGGCACGCCAAAGCGGTAGTTGAGTTTTAACCCCAGATCGTTCTGGCTTACCCCGCTCTCCCCCTGGCGATGCTCGGCGGTGATGGTCACCAGCGGCACCGGAGTGTAATTGACCCCCAGTTTAACGGCGACCGGATTGTGATTACCGGTGCCGCTATCAAACAGATCGACACTGTCGCCAAAGTACTGCTCCACGCTGACGCTGGTGTTGACGTACTGGTAGAACGGTAGCCGTGCCTGTGCCGTCACATCATAGCCGCGCGCCATGCGCTGCTGCTGCGTCGCCGTGTCATAACGCCAGTGGCTCACCGGCTGGTAGTAGTTGGCCGACAGACGCAGGTATTCGCCCCACGCTTCCGCGCCAAACCCGGCGCGGCCGGTATTCTCTTCCAGTTGGGTGTCGTAAAAGGTGTTGTAGCCGAGCAGCCAGTCGCCGGCGACCCAGCGCTGCCCGAGACCCACGTTACCTATTAGCCCGCTATCCTGCTGCGTGAGGCCCAGCTGGCTCCAGCTCAGATAGCGGTTATTGTCCTGCAACGGCACAAACCAGTTGCCGTGACTGCCGTTAAACTGCCCTTCGTTATCCACTTTCATATCGACGGTGGCGTTGCCCCACGGCGAAAGCCAGGACTCCACCTGCTGATTGACCTCGCCGCTCACCACATCGCGCAGTTGGCCAAAGGCAAACTGGCGCGCCTGTTGGCCGGCGCTGAGATCGCTATCGGTCATGCTCGCTTCGCCAAACGCTTTCGCCACCTCGGCAAAGTGTTTCTCTTGCGCATCCGTTTCGGGTGCCATGCTGAGATCCGGCAGGCCGTCGCCATTGTTATCGAACGGGTTTTCCGCCTGCTGCACATATTTGCTCTGCAGCGCATGGGCATCGCCTCCCGCCACTAAACAGGCAAGAAGGGAGAGAAGTGGAGAGGTAAAGGAGCGGCGCATCACGACGTTTACGGGGTTCCTGGGCTAAATTTGTGAAGTAAGTCACTTAGTCTAGCGGTTTTAGCGGGCGATTACAGCCGCTGGCGATATATCAGGAAAATCCCTAATCGACGCGCCTCGCTGCGGCTACAGTTAATGCATCCTTGTCACGAGAGACGCGTCATGAAAACAAAAATAACTCTGCTGTGCGGCTGGATGCTGCTCTGCGGCGCGCAGGCTAGCGCCACTCCCCTCTTCGCACTGCAATCCCCGGCCTTTGCCGATAACGCGATGATGGAGAAAAAATTCGCCGGTAACGCCAGCAACAACCCCAACTGCACCGGCGAAAACCTCTCGCCAGCGCTGGTGTGGAGTAACGCGCCGACTAACACGCAGAGTTTTGCGCTGATCGTGCACGATCCGGAGGGCGCACGCGGGCTGGGTGTAACGCATCTTGTGGCCTATAACATCTCGCCCTCCACTGCGGGCTTTGCGCAAAACGCGCTGCGCGATGGCAAAGGCTTTACCGGCGGGAAAAACACGCCCGGCAATTTCCGCTGGCATGGCCCCTGCCCGCCGCCTGGCAGCGGCGCGCATCACTACACCTTCACCCTTATTGCCACCTCACTGCCACCGACCTTAGAGGAGGGGCTGACCCGCGAGGAGCTTTTCAGCAAGCTTAAAGGCAACGCCCTTGCCGCCGCCGGGCTGATTGGCCGCTTCGGGCAGTGATTTTACCTTTGCGCCGCCCGCGCGACGCAGTAGCATAGCCCTTTTCGCTACGGTTAATCGAAGGAGTGACAATGCAAAACGTTGTGATCATCGCCAATGGTGCGGCCTATGGAAGTGAATCGCTGTTTAACAGCCTGCGGCTGGCAATTGCGCTGCGCGAACAGGAGGAGCCTGTCGAGCTGAAGCTGTTTTTAATGTCCGATGCGGTGACCGCCGGGCTGCGCGGCCAGAAGCCCGCTGAGGGCTATAACATTCAGCAGATGCTGGAGATCCTTACCGCCCAGGGCGTGCCGGTGAAACTGTGCAAGACCTGCGCCGACGGACGTGGCGTCAGCGCCCTGCCGCTGGTCGAAGGCGTGGAGATCGGTACCCTTGTCGAGCTGGCGCAGTGGACGCTGGCGGCAGACAAAGTATTAACTTTCTAATGGAACGGCGAGTTTAATACAATTTACTTATGGATGGCGTCGAGTCATCAAGTTTGCCTGCTGTGTTGCCGATAGCCACTTAAGACAAACACAGCAGGTACAATAAAAATGTTCACATCGATCAAGGCCCGTATTATGGCGGCGACGGCAGGTTGTCTTACTGTCGCCTTACTGCTTAACACCATCATCAACTACCAGGTTACACGCCAGCACAACCAGCAAACCCAGCAGGATATTCTCTCCAGTACCCGTGACAGCCATGGCATTGCCATTGCCGACTGGGTCGCCAGCAAAACCGCGATGATCGCCTCTCTGCAAAGCGTCGCCTTAACGGACGATCCAGTACCGGTATTTGCCCAAATTGCCCGCGCCGGCGGGTTTATCAACGTCTACGTTGGCTACGCCAGCAAAATCGCCAAGTTCTCCGATCCCGGCGGCGTCCCGGCGGATTACGATCCGACCATTCGCCCGTGGTATCAGCAGGCTGTGAAAGCCGATGCGCCGGTCGTCACCGCCCCCTATGTTGATGCCAGCACCGGTCAACTGGTGGTGACGTTTGCCGTGCCGGTAAAAGAGAACGGCACGCTGAAGGGCGTGGTCGCCGGGGATGTCTCGATGACCAGCGTGGTGGCTAACGTGCGCGGCATCAGCCCGACGCCGCACAGCAACGGTATGCTGCTTGCCAGCAATGGCTCAGTGATTGCCGCCGCTGACGAAAAGCTGACGATGAAGCCCTTCTCTGACGCCATTCATGGCGTCTCCTTTGCTGAGCTGAGCAGCGGGAAAACCGTCTCTGGCGAGTATGCCGGGAATGAGAAGTCGCTGTTAGCCAGCCGGGTAAAAGGAACCGACTGGCTGCTGGTGGTCGCCCTCGATGGGGATGACGCCACCGCCGGTCTGCGCGCCCAGTTAAAAGCCTCCGCCGTGTCGCTTATTGTGCTGGTAATTATTGCCGGGGCATTGATGCAGTGGATGGTCGCAGCGCTGCTTAAACGCCTGGTGGTGATCCGCGATGCGATGAACGCCATCAGCAGCGGCACCAACGACCTCTCCCAGCGCCTGCCGGAGAGCGGTAACGATGAAGTGGCGCAAATCGCCCACGCCTTTAACGCCTTCAGCGATAAGCTGGCGGTGGTGATGGTGAAACTGCGCGACTCCACCCACTCGGTGCAGCTGGCGGCGCAGGAGATTGCCGCCGGGAACCAGGATCTCTCGGGGCGCACGGAGCAGGCGGCCTCCAGCCTGCGTGAAACCGCCAGCGCCGTAGAGCAGATCACCGCGTCGGTCGCGCAATCCACCGATGCCGCAGCGCAGGCGAATACCCAGGCGCATGTCGCATCAGAAGCCGCTTCGCGCGGCGGTCAGGTGGTGACGCAGGCCATTAACACCATGCAGTCGATTGAAGTCGCCTCGGCGAAGATTGGCGATATTACCAGCGTTATTGATGCCATCGCCTTCCAGACCAATATCCTCGCGCTTAACGCCTCGGTGGAAGCGGCGCGCGCCGGTGAACAGGGTCGTGGCTTTGCGGTAGTGGCCGGCGAAGTGCGTAATCTCGCCAGCCGCAGCGCGCAGGCAGCGAAGGAGATTAAAACGCTGATTGACTCCACCACCGACAGCGTTGCCACCGGCTCGCGCTATGTGCGGCTGGCGGGCGACAGCATGACGGATATCGTCACCAGCATCGACAGCGTATCGGTGATCATGCGCGAAATCACCGTCGCCACCAGCGAGCAGATGAAAGGTATTCAGGAGATTAATCATGCGGTGATAAATCTTGACCGTATGGTGCAGCAGAACGCCGAGCTGGTCGTCGAGTCAACCGCCGCTGCCGGGGCGCTGCGCGCGCAAGCGGGTGAACTTGCCGACACCGCCGGACATTTCCGCATTTAATCTTTTACCGGCGCGTGAAGACTACGATTTCGCGCGCCGGATCTCCCCCCTCGCCGCAGATTGTTATTTTTGTTTAATCCTTACGTCATTTGTTGATCAAAATCAGCATCTGGCTAACGGTCGTTTGGTGTGATGCACGGAGTGTTTTGTGAACAACATCACGCAGGGATGGCGTTATTCAAATGACGGGGTTAAAAAAATGGCGGTAGTAAAAGCAAGTTTAAAACTGTTTGGCGGGGATACGGTGGTGGTTCGCTGTTCTGAAAATTGCCATATCCATCTGATGTGTGAGAAGAGCCGCAGGCCGAATGCGCAGGCGGATATTCTGAGTGTCCAGAACCGCGCCAGCGCCTATCTTTCGGTGCCTTACAGCGGCATCTGGAGCGTGCTGATCGACAGCCACAGCCAGTCGCTGGAGCACTCGATCAGCTATGTTGCGGCGTAAACGTCATCCTTAGCAGGCAAAACCAGGCACCATTTCCGGGCCTGGTTTGTCCCCCTCCAGCAGCATACGCACTCGTCCCACCAGTTCATTCAGGCAGTCATCGTGCATGCCGAGCTTAATCAGCTCCTGCTCAAGGGAGAAGAGGTACTGGGCATTGGTGCCAAGCGGGCCGCTGGCGGCCGCGATCAGTGGCGCGATGGTTTGCGCGCGGGTATCTGACTCATAGAGCGGGTGGCGCGGATCCATAATAAACACCAGCGCGTTGACTACGCGGCCATCGTCGAGCGAAAGTTTGCACCAGCTCGGCAGATAGCAGCCGGTGATCATCTCCCGTTTCCACAGCAGCGTCAGATCGTCGTGCAGGCTCTCTTCCGACAGCCGGTAAGCCACGCCAGTGGTGCGCCCGCCCTCTTTCAGTGCAAGCATGCGCCCTGGCTGACACGCGGTACCTCGCCCGGCAGTGAGGCGCAAACAGAAAGCGCGATGCCAGCCGACCAGCGTTCCCGGGCAGGATTCATCGAACTCCATTGCCGGGTTCCACATCAGCGAACCGTAGCCAAAAAGCCACACCGGGCCATCATCCGGCCGACAGGCCAGCGTCGCCGCCAGCGAGGACGCCCGCTGCTCAGCCGACCACAACAACGACTCTTCTATGTCGCCAAACGCCGTTTTGCAATCGGCCGTTCGCAAGAAATCACGCGTTAACATCTTTTACCTCCGCCACTGCCTGCGTCCTTGCGACTGCTTTACTGCTGCCCTCCCGACATACGCCGTCGTTTCAACGCAGCGCCATATGACGATATGCAATTCACGCGCCGCATGCAACAGCATCAATCCATCGAATAAAGCTATAAATGGCGAAGGTGGCGCTGCTACGCGCTATTTCTTCTTATGCCACTTGTCGTCATCTCCCTTCTCATACTCATTTTTGACCGCCGCCCAGGCGACGCGGTGCGCCGTCTCCTCCCGGCTGGCATCGCCGCGGCGGTCATCTTTATCTTTGTATTGATCCCAGGCGCTGTTAAAGGCCTCTTTATAGATCTCCTGCGCGTGGGCAGGAAGCACATGTTGCACGCTGTCGGGCAGCTCGGATTTTGCTTTATATGGCACTTTTCTGCTCCTTCTTGGGCTAAAAGGTTAAGTCTGGTCGACAACCTGCCTGAGCGCCAGGCATGGACCATAAATGACTTTTTAATTTAACTATCATTATGTTTATATTTCATTATTTCCACAAAACAGCAATTTTCGAGGCTTTAAAACAGAAAAAATTTTACTGCCGTAAAAATAGGTAAAAATGACCACGTAAATGCGACTTTTTTGCTATTTTAATCACCTTGCATTCTTTATCTATACTTCAACAACACTGCCCTCTGAGGAGAATCATAATGACAACAACCCACGAGGCGGTTAAAACCCGCCACAAGGAGACCACGCTCATTTTCCCGGTGCTGGCGCTGGCCGTGCTGCTCTTCTGGGGAAGCTCGCAGTCACTGCCGGCGATAGTCGGAATCAATGTGCTGGCGCTGGTCGGGATTTTAGCCAGCGCCTTTAGCGTGGTGCGCCACGCTGACGTTCTTGCCCACCGTCTGGGCGAACCTTTCGGCTCGTTAATTCTGAGCCTCTCCGTCGTTATCCTCGAAGTGAGCCTCATCTCGGCGCTGATGGCGACCGGCGATGCCGCGCCAACACTGATGCGCGATACGCTCTACTCTATCATTATGATTGTCACCGGCGGGCTGGTGGGTTTCTCGCTGCTGCTGGGCGGGCGTAAGTTTGCCACGCAGTACGTCAATCTGTTTGGCATCAAGCAGTATCTGATCGCCCTCTTTCCGCTGGCGATTATCGTGCTGGTCTTTCCGATGGCGCTGCCGGAAGCGAACTTCACCACCGGCCAGGCACTGCTGGTGGCGCTCATCTCGGCGGCGATGTATGGCGTGTTTTTGCTGATCCAGACCAAAACCCATCAGAGCCTGTTTGTCTATGAGCATGAAGATGACGGCGACGATCCGCACCACGGTAAGCCGTCGGCGCACGGTAATTTCTGGCACACCGCATGGCTGATTGTGCATCTGATTGCGGTAATTGCGGTGACCAAGATGAACGCGCAGCCGCTGGAAGCGCTGCTGACGGAAGTGAATGCCCCGGTGGCCTTTACCGGCTTCCTCGTCGCGCTGCTGATCCTCTCGCCGGAAGGGCTGGGCGCGTTAAAAGCGGTGCTGAACAACCAGGTGCAGCGCGCGATGAATCTCTTCTTCGGTTCGGTGCTGGCAACCATCTCGCTGACCGTACCGGTGGTGACGCTGATTGCCTGGTTCACCGGCAATGATCTGGTGTTCGGCCTCGATGCGCCGGAGATGATTGTGATGGTGGCATCACTGATGCTGTGCCAGATCTCCTTCTCGACCGGGCGCACCAATGTGCTTAACGGCGCGGCGCATCTGGCACTGTTTGCCGCCTACCTGATGACCATCTTCGCCTGAGTTATTCGGATACAAAAAACCCCGCTTTCGCGGGGTTTTTCTTTTACGCTTCGGTGTTGAGCTCGTCGAAGTTCTTCACCAGATCGTCAATCGCTTTGATCTGCTGCAGGAACGGCTCCAGCTTCGCCAGCGGCAGTGCCGACGGGCCATCGCACTTGGCGTTATCCGGATCCGGGTGCGCTTCAATAAACAGACCGGCAAGACCGGTTGCCATGCCCGCGCGCGCCAGCTCGGCGACCTGACCACGACGGCCGCCGGAAGCGGCGCCAAACGGGTCGCGGCACTGCAGCGCGTGGGTCACATCAAAGATCACCGGCGAGTTGTTGGAGACTTTTTTCATCACGCTGAAGCCGAGCATGTCGACCACCAGGTTGTCATAACCGAAGTTCGCGCCGCGATCGCAGAGGATAACTTTGTCGTTACCGCCCTCGATAAATTTGTCGACGATATTGCCCATCTGGCCCGGGCTTACGAACTGCGGTTTTTTGACGTTAATCACCGCGCCGGTTTTCGCCATCGCTTCCACCAGATCGGTCTGGCGGGCAAGGAAGGCCGGAAGCTGGATCACATCCACCACTTCGGAGACCGGCTGGGCCTGGCTTGCTTCGTGCACGTCGGTGATCAGCTTGACGCCGAAGGTCTGCTTCAGCTCCTGGAAAATCTTCATCCCCTCTTCCAGACCCGGTCCACGATAGGACTTGATGGAAGAGCGGTTGGCTTTATCGAAAGAGGCTTTGAACACGTACGGAATGCCCAGCTTCTGGGTCACGGTGACGTAGTGCTCACAAATGCGCATGGCTAAATCGCGGGATTCCAGCACGTTCATGCCGCCGAACAGCACGAACGGCAGATCGTTCGCCACGTTGATGTCGCCAATGCTGACCACTTTTTGTTTCATAAAATCGCCTTATCGAGTGTGAATGCTTAATGCAGGGTAATCTGTTTATGGGAAATCGTGTTGATCTGCGCGCGGATCATTTCGCTGATTGGATCTTCCGGGCACTGCTCGACAAAATAGCTTAAGTCATGCAGCGCCACGTGGTCGCAGTCCAGCTGCGCATAAATCAGCCCGCGATCGCGGATCTCATACGGATCTTCCGGATTGAACTGCAGTAACGCTTCGCTGGCGCGCAGGGCCAGCTCCATCTGCTGCTCTTCCATCAACGCCGACTTCAGGGTATCCAGCAGTTTGCGGATCACTTCAGCGTTGTCTGCCTCATCAAGGTCTTCGTTAAACAGCTCGGCCACCGGGCTGATATTGCCCTTCAGCCAAACTTCGAGCGTATGTTCGTCCAGCGTGTCGCCATTAAACGGGTTAATCAGCCACATTTCGCCATCCAGCCACTCTCCGCGCAGAATCAGCTGCGTCGGGAAAATAACCGGAGTCAGCGGAATATTGAGCCGCCCGGCGACCCACAGCAGAATCGCCCCCAGCGACACGGCGCTGCCCTGGCGGTTCTGCAACACTTTATCCAGCCACAGCGCATCGGAGAGACGGTAGACGCCGCGGGTATCTTTGAAGCCCCATTCGCCGTAAAACAGCGCGAGGAGCTCCTCCAGTTGATGCTCCTGAGGCTTTGCCTGACTGATCTCTTCACGGGCAAGCGCGAGCAGATGCTCCAGTTCGTCTTGTACGTATTGTGAAGGAAAATCATCGCGTATCAGCTCGGAAACAAGGATCATCCCGTCGCATAATGGCGCTTTGTTAAATTCGAAATCAGCTAACGACCTCATGTCTTACCCCAGTATCGGTACTTTTGTGGCGGCGAGTTTAATGATGATGTACAGCACCACCAGCCCCAGCATAAAGGCGATAAAACCTGCCTGCTGGCCGCGCGGACGATGTCGCCCGAGCGCAATAAAACCCAAAACGATATAGATGATAACGCCAAACAGCTTTTCAGTCAGCCATGCGCCTTTAACAGTAAAAGGCAAATAGCCGGTCAGAGCTATCAACCCCACGCCGCTGAGCAGCAAAACGCTGTCGACAATATGCGGTAATACCCGCACCCAACGCGCCTGAAAGCGGGGATTGTTGCTCCAGCGCCACCAGTAACGCAGGGTGAACAGGCTAATGGTCAGCGCCACCGACGTCAAATGTAACGTAATCAGGATGTTAAAGAGGCACATTCCCTGTTGCTCCCGTTACGGCCGCCGTCCCAGCGTCAGGCGTTCGTTATCACCATAATCCCGGCAGGTTTCTACCTGCTGCCAGCCGTAGCGGGCAAAAATCTCGCGCACCGCCGCACCCTGCTGCCAGCCATGCTCAAGCAACAGCCAGCCCTGCGGCAGTAAGTAGCGCGGTGCATCTTTAATCAATGTATGCAGATCAGCAAGGCCATTATCCGCCGCCACCAATGCGCTGAGCGGTTCAAAGCGCACATCGCCCTGCGCCAGATGGGGATCCTGCGCATCAATATAGGGGGGGTTGCTGACGATAAGCGAAAATTGCTGCCCCTCAAGGGCGCTAAACCAGCGGCTCTGCACAATCTCGATATTGCGGATACCGAGATGATCGGCGTTACGCTGCGCCAGCGCGACCGCGTCAGGGATGAGATCGACAGCGGTGACCTGGCAATCTGGCCGCTCGCTGGCCAGCGCCAGCGCAATCGCACCGGTGCCGGTACCCAAATCAAGGATGCGGCACGGCGCGGCGGGAAGCCGGGCGAGCGCCTGCTCGACCAGACACTCGGTATCGGGACGCGGGATCAGCGTCGCGGGCGAGACAAACAGCGGCAGCGACCAGAACTCGCGCTCGCCAATCAGATGCGCCACCGGCTCGCCGCGCACGCGCCGGGCCAGTAACCCAGCAAGCTGCTCCTGCTGCTCGTCCGTAAGAGGCGTTTCACCGAAGGCGAGAATAAAGGTGCGCGCTTTGCCGGTGACAAAGCCGAGCAGGATCTCGGCATCGCGCCGCGGGCTTTCACTGGCCTGCAGCTGGCTGACTGCCTCGCGCAACCACTGTTGATACTCCATCAATCCTGCTCGGAGAGCGCCGCCAGCTGGTCGGCCTGGTACTCCTGCACGATCGGCTCGATCAGTGCATCAAGCTTGCCTTCCATTACCTCATCCAGACGGTAGAGCGTCAGGTTGATGCGGTGATCGGTCACACGCCCCTGCGGGAAGTTATAGGTGCGGTTGCGGTCGCTGCGATCGCCGCTGCCGAGCAGGTTACGGCGCGTGGAAGCCTCCGTCTGCTGGCGTTTTGCCACTTCAGCCGCGCGAATGCGCGCGCCCAGCACCGAGAGCGCTTTGGCTTTGTTTTTGTGCTGCGAACGCTCATCCTGGCACTCGACAACAATGCCGGTCGGCAAGTGGGTAATACGGATCGCCGAGTCGGTGGTGTTAACGTGCTGGCCGCCCGCGCCGGAGGAGCGGAAGGTATCGATACGCAGATCCGCCGGGTTGATATCCGGCAGCTCCGCTTCCGGCAGCTCCGGCATCACCGCAACGGTACAGGCGGAGGTGTGAATACGCCCCTGCGATTCGGTGGCCGGGACGCGCTGCACGCGGTGCCCGCCCGATTCAAACTTCAGTCGACCATAGACGCCGTCGCCGCTGATTTTGGCAATCACCTCTTTATAGCCGCCATGCTCGCCTTCGTTGGCGCTCATGATCTCAACGCGCCAGCGGCGAGCCTCGGCATAACGGCTGTACATGCGGAACAGATCGCCGGCAAACAGCGCGGCTTCATCCCCGCCGGTACCGGCGCGGACTTCGACAAACGCGTTGCGCTCATCATCGGGATCTTGCGGCAGCAGCAGCACCTGTAAATGCTGCTCAAGCTGCTCGCTTTTCTCTTTCGCGTCGCGTAACTCCTCCTGCGCCATTTCGCGCATTTCGGGGTCCTCGAGCATCATCTGCGCGGTCTCGATATCGTCCTGCGTCTGTCGCCAGTCGGTAAAACAGCGGGAAACGTCGCTCAGCTGCGCATATTCGCGCGACAGGGCGCGGAAGCGATCCTGATCGGCAATGGTTTGCGCGTCGCCCAGCAGCGCCTGAACTTCTTCATGGCGTTCATGCAGGGCTTCCAGTTTGGCAACGATAGAAGGCTTCATAGGCGTAAAGGCACCTTTTAGTAATTATCAGGAGTGTGGTGTGCTAATCCAGCCCGAGGCTGTTGCGCAGAATATGCAGGCGATCGTCATCCCCGTCACGGGCGGCCTGCTGAAGAGATTTGGTTGGGGCGTGGATCAAACGGTTGGTCAGCTTCCACGCCAGGTCCTGCATAATGGTCTGCGGATCGCCGCCCTGCTCCAGCGCAGCGAGCGCTTTTGCCGTCAGCTCATCGCGAACCTGTTCTGACTGGCTGCGATAGTCGCGAATCGTCTCGCTGGCGCTTTGCGCGCGCAGCCAGGCCATAAACTCGCTGGTCTCCTGGGCGACGATAGTTTCCGCCTGCACCGCCGCGGCTTTGCGCTGCGCCAGGTTGTGCTGAATGATGCTTTGCAGATCGTCGACGCTGTAGAGATAGGCGTTGGCAATTTCACCCACTTCCGGCTCAACGTCGCGCGGAACGGCGATATCCACCAGCAGCATCGGCTTATTGCGACGCGCCTTCATCGCCCGCTCGACCATCCCTTTGCCAATAATCGGCAGCGGGCTGGCGGTCGAACTGATGACGATATCAGCATCTTTCAGGCGCTCATCGATTTCGCTCAGGTCGATCACTTCCGCCCCGACCTCATTCGCCAGCAGCTCCGCGCGCTCGCGGGTGCGGTTGGCGATGATCATATTTTGTACTTTGTGCTCGCGCAGATGGCGAGCTACCAGTTCAATGGTCTCGCCCGCGCCGACCAGCAGCACGGTAACCGTCGACAGGGATTCAAAGATCTGCCGCGCCAGGGTACAGGCAGCAAAAGCGACCGACACGGCGCTGGCGCCGATATCGGTTTCCGTGCGCACGCGCTTGGCGACAGAGAAGGATTTCTGGAACATGCGCTCCAGCTCGCTGGCATTCCCGTGTCCGCGATGGGAGTCGGCATAGGCTTTTTTCACCTGACCGAGGATCTGCGGCTCACCGAGCACCAGCGAATCAAGCCCGCTCGCCACGCGCATTAAATGGCTGACGGCGTCGTTATCTTCGTGCCAGTAGAGGCTCTGACGAACCTCATCTTCACGTAAATGGTGATAATCGCAGAGCCAGCGCACCAGCGCTTCCTGTAAGTTCTCCCGCTCTTCGACGCTCAGATAGAGCTCGGTGCGGTTACAGGTTGAGAGCACCACGCCCCCCTGCACCATCGGTTGCGCCAACAGGCTTTCCAGCGCCTGGTCAAGCGTTTCCGGCGAAAACGCAATACGTTCTCGCAACGCAACAGGTGCTGTTTTGTGGTTGATGCCGAGTGCTAAAAGGGTCATGGGCGCGGGAATAGTACCAACGTTGATAAGGTTAGACTGCACGCATCATACAGGATGAGCCCAGTCAATAAAAGGGAGACTATCCTTTCGGAGTAATTGGTCTTTTTATGATTTAAGACAACGTGAACGTAGACGCTCTTTCTGTGCGGCGCTAGCATTAAGCTTCTGTCTGTAAACTGTTACAAGGATTTGTCATCGTTATGATTCTGTCGGATTTCCGCCTCATTCGCCTGCTACCGCTGGCAAGCCTCGTGCTCACCGCCTGTACCCTGACCGCGCCGAAAGGGCCGGGAAAAAGCCCCGATGCGCCGCAGTGGCGTCAGCATCAGCAGCAGGTGCGCGATTTACACCAGTACCAGACGCGCGGCGCGTTTGCTTATCTCTCGGATGAGCAAAAAGTCTATGCCCGCTTCTTCTGGCAGCAAACCGGCCAGGATCGCTACCGCTTACTGCTCACCAACCCGCTGGGCAGCACCGAGCTTGAACTGAAGGCGCAGCCGGGCAATGTTGAGCTGGTGGATAATAAAGGTAAGCACTACACCGCTGACGATGCGGAAGAGATGATTGGCAAGCTGACCGGCATGCCGATTCCGCTTAATAGCCTGCGCCAGTGGATCCTCGGCCTGCCGGGCGACGCCACCGATTACAAACTCGACGACCAGTATCGCCTGAGCCAGGTCAACTACAGCCAGGACGGTAAGAGCTGGAAAGTGGTGTATGGCGGCTATGACAGCAAAACCCAGCCGGCCCTGCCTTCCAATATGGAGCTGAGCGACGGCAAGCAGCGCATCAAGTTAAAGATGGATAACTGGATCGTTAAATGATGACCTGGCCTGCTCCGGCAAAACTTAACCTCTTTTTATACATCACCGGCCAGCGTGAGGATGGTTACCACACCCTGCAAACGCTGTTTCAGTTTCTCGATTATGGCGATACGTTGACCATCGAGCCGCGCAAGGATGGCAAAATCTGCCTGCTGACGCCGGTCGAGGGCGTGCCCGACGAGGAGAACCTGATCGTGCGCGCGGCGCGCTTGTTGATGAAACGCGCCGCCGAGACCGAGCGCCTGACCCCAGGCTGTGGTGCGGACATCGCCATTGAAAAACGTCTGCCGATGGGCGGCGGGCTTGGCGGCGGCTCGTCGAATGCGGCGACGGTGCTGGTGGCGCTTAACCATCTTTGGCAGTGCGGGCTGAGTGTTGATGAGCTGGCGCAGCTGGGCTTAACGCTTGGTGCCGATGTGCCGGTGTTTGTGCGTGGCCATGCGGCGTTTGCTGAAGGGGTCGGCGAGCTGCTTACGCCGGTCGATCCGCCGGAAAAATGGTACCTGGTCGCCCACCCTGGCGTCAGCATTCCGACGCCGCTTATCTTTGGCGATCCGGCGCTCCCGCGCAATACACCCGTCAGGTCAATCAATACGTTACTGAATTGTGAATTCGGCAACGATTGCGAGGTTATCGCAAGAAAACGTTTTCGTGAGGTTGATGCGGCGCTTTCCTGGCTGTTAGAATACGCGCCGTCGCGCCTGACTGGCACAGGAGCCTGTGTCTTTGCCGAATTTGACACCGAATCCTCCGCTCGTCAGGTGCTTGAGCAAGCCCCGGAATGGCTGAACGGTTTTGTCGCGCGAGGCGTTAACCTCTCGCCGCTAGCACAAACCATCGCCGGGCAAGCTGAGTCACGGTGACAACGTCACTTGTTCCAGACGTTGCATCGCGCTCTTTAATACACCGCATGGATAGTTTTTCGCCCTGACCGCACATTTTGGCGTATCCTATCCACCACTGGACGCATGCCTGAGGTTCTTCTCGTGCCTGATATGAAGCTTTTTGCTGGTAACGCCACCCCGGAACTAGCACAACGTATTGCCAACCGCCTGTACACTTCTCTCGGCGACGCCGCCGTAGGTCGCTTTAGCGACGGCGAAGTCAGCGTACAAATCAATGAAAACGTACGCGGTGGTGATATTTTCATCATCCAGTCCACTTGTGCTCCTACTAACGACAACCTGATGGAATTGGTTGTGATGGTCGATGCCCTGCGCCGTGCTTCCGCAGGCCGTATCACCGCCGTTATCCCCTACTTTGGTTACGCCCGTCAGGATCGCCGCGTCCGCTCCGCTCGCGTACCGATTACCGCAAAAGTCGTTGCCGATTTCCTCTCAAGCGTTGGCGTTGACCGCGTCCTCACCGTAGACCTGCATGCTGAACAGATTCAGGGCTTCTTTGATGTACCGGTTGATAACGTGTTCGGCAGCCCGATTCTGCTCGAAGATATGCTGCAGCTGAACCTCGACAACCCGATTGTGGTTTCACCGGATATCGGCGGCGTGGTTCGCGCACGCGCCATCGCCAAACTGCTGAACGATACCGACATGGCGATCATCGATAAGCGCCGCCCGCGCGCCAACGTCTCACAGGTGATGCACATCATCGGTGACGTGGCGAACCGCGACTGCGTGCTGGTTGACGATATGATCGACACCGGCGGTACGCTGTGCAAAGCAGCAGAAGCCCTGAAAGAGCGCGGCGCCAAACGCGTCTTCGCTTACGCCACGCACCCGATTTTCTCCGGTAATGCGGTGAATAACCTGCGCAACTCTGTGATTGACGAAGTGGTGGTCTGCGACACCATTCCGCTAAGCGAAGAGATCAAAGCGCTGCCGAACGTACGTACGCTGACGCTCTCTGGCATGCTGGCCGAAGCTATCCGTCGTATCAGCAATGAAGAATCGATCTCTGCGATGTTCGAACATTAATCGATGCTTCATATCAAACCCGCTCCGGCGGGTTTTTTTAACCCTCTTTTTTATTTGTATGATTTATTAATTAGTTAGACTACGCTTCGCAAAAGAGTGACTCCTGTGAAAACGTTACTTTCTCCCCACATCATGCCTTTCCGCGCGCTGATTGATGCCTGCTGGAAAGAAAAATATACCGCTGCCCGCTTTACCCGCGATCTGATCGCCGGGGTCACGGTGGGCATTATCGCCATTCCGCTGGCGATGGCGCTGGCGATTGGCAGCGGCGTTGCGCCGCAATACGGTTTATACACCGCTGCCGTCGCGGGCATCGTGATTGCGCTCAGTGGCGGGTCGCGCTACAGCGTCTCCGGCCCGACCGCGGCGTTTGTAGTCATCCTCTACCCAGTTTCGCAACAGTTTGGCCTTGGTGGCCTGCTGGTGGCGACGCTGATGTCCGGGGTATTCCTGATCCTTTTTGGTCTGGCGCGTTTTGGCCGCCTGATTGAGTACATCCCGCTCTCCGTGACCCTCGGGTTTACCTCCGGGATCGGCATTACCATCGGCACCATGCAGATCAAAGATTTTCTCGGCCTGCAAATGGCCCATGTGCCGGAACATTACCTGCAAAAAGTGGGCGCGCTGGTAATGGCGCTGCCGACCATTAACCCGGGCGATGCCGCCATCGGCGTGGTGACGCTCGGCACGCTGATCCTCTGGCCGCGCCTGCGTTTACGCGTGCCGGGGCATCTGCCGGCGCTGCTGGCCGGTTGTGCGGTGATGGGAGTGGTCAACCTGCTTGGCGGCCATGTCGCCACCATTGGTTCGCAGTTTCACTATCTGCTGGCTGACGGCAGCCAGGGCAACGGCATTCCGCAGCTGCTGCCGCAACTGGTGCTGCCGTGGGATCTGCCTGGCTCAACCTTTACCTTAAGCTGGGACTCCCTGCGCGCCCTGTTGCCCGCGGCGTTTTCCATGGCGATGCTTGGCGCGATTGAATCCCTGCTCTGCGCGGTAGTGCTCGACGGCATGACCGGCACCAAGCATAAAGCCAACAGTGAACTGATTGGTCAGGGGCTGGGCAATATTGTCGCGCCCTTCTTTGGCGGCATTACGGCTACCGCAGCGATTGCCCGCTCGGCGGCAAACGTGCGCGCCGGTGCCACGTCGCCCATTTCGGCGGTGATCCACTCCCTGCTGGTGATTATGGCGCTGCTGGTGCTGGCTCCCCTGCTCTCCTGGCTGCCGCTCTCGGCGATGGCCGCGCTGCTGCTGATGGTGGCGTGGAATATGAGCGAAGCGCATAAGGTGGTCGATCTGCTGCGCCGCGCGCCAGCCGATGACATTGTGGTGATGCTGATCTGTATGTCGCTGACGGTGCTGTTCGATATGGTGATTGCCATCAGCGTCGGCATTGTCCTCGCCTCGCTGCTGTTTATGCGCCGCATCGCGCGCATGACGCGTCTTGCGGCGGTGAATGTCAGCGTACCGGATGATGTGCTGGTGCTGAGAGTGATCGGCCCGCTCTTTTTCGCGGCGGCAGAGGGGCTGTTCAGCGATCTGGAGACGCGTATCGCCGGAAAACGCATCGTGGTGCTGAAGTGGGACGCGGTTCCGGTGCTCGACGCCGGTGGGCTTGATGCCTTCCGCCGTTTCGTCAGCCGCCTGCCGGAGGGCGTGGAGCTTCGTGTCAGCAACCTGGAGTTCCAGCCGCTGCGCACCTTTGCCCGCGCCGGTATTCAACCCATCCCCGGCAGGCTGGCCTTCTTCCCGAACCGCGACGCGGCGTTAGCCGATCTCTGATCCCGGCGCGCCGTAACGGGCGCGCATCATCACTTCAATTGCCCGCTGGAGCCACTGCAGCACCGCGGGCGTCATCCACGTCCCCTTCATCAGGTGCGGCTCCTGCTCCATCGCCGTGCGAAACTTCTGCTGCGTCTGCGGATCGCGCCCGGCATAAGACTGAAATAGCTCCAGCCAGTTTTCCGCCAGCGCCTGCGCCTCATCGCTGTGTGGATCAAGCTCGCGGCGGCTGGCATCGTGCAGTTTTGCCACCAGCGCAGGCCACTCCATCATGCGGTCGAAGTAGTGCGCGCGGGTAAAGGCCATCTCCTGCGGCGTTAAGTAGCGCTGCCAGATAGCCAGCTTACTCTCGGCGAAACTGCGGGTGATGTACTCGGTCATCGCCGGCGTAATGCCAGTCTGCTCGCGCATCTGCGGTTCAGCGCTGTGCATCTCATTAAGCCGCGTTAAAAACTCCGGCTTGTTGGCGGTATCCTGCTCAAGGCGCGTCATCCAGCGGGTTGCCAGATCCATCGCCTGCGCATCATCCGGCGCCACGCTGTTTGCCATCAGCGTTTCTGCTTCAGCCACCAGCATCGCCCAGACGCGGTCACGCGCTTCATCCCGGGCGGCAAACGGTAACTCGTCTAACTCTTGCGGCGTAAACCAACGATCGTACATTTTCATCAACTCCAGTGTCTGTAGCCAGGACTCAAGGTCGGGCTCCGCGCCGCGGGCAAGACCATCCCGGAGATCGACAAGGCGATCGCGCAGGGTCACGATATCGCGCACCTGCCTGTCGAGCCGGGTAATCTGGTCATTTAACAATTCAGCCAGCGGGCGCGTTTCCCGCGCCAGGTAGTCACCAATTGCCGCCAGTTCCATCCCCGATTTTGCCAGCGCCTGGATCATCTGCAGGCGCTTCACATCCGCGAGGTTATAGAGCCGGTAACCGGCGGCGCTTCGGGCAGAAGGCAGCAGCAGGCCAATGTGCTCATAATGATGAAGGGTGCGAACGCTAATGCCCGCGCGCCGCGCCAGCTCACCTACCTGAATTAACATAACTGCTCCTTTCGTGCTCCACAGACGCCACTTTCGTGCCTCACGTTACGTGAGGGTCAAGTAAAAGACCAAAAAAAACGGCTCCCGCAGGAGCCGTTATCGAAATCAGTGCTGGTTAGCCGTGGTTTTGCCGGTCGCGACGGCAGCGTTTGTCATAGTGACGCACCCACCAGTATTTGTCGCACACCTCTTCATGGCCGCTGACGCGCGCGCCTGCCAGCCAAAGCACCGCGCCAAGGAAGATGCTGAGCACCGCGCCATGGGCGAAAAACTGTGGCAGGTTAATCTGCGGAAGCTGGTTGAGAACCGAATAACCGACGCCGACAACCATCACGATTAACCCCAACCCCATGAGCGCATTGCCGAGTAACGACGCGTTTCTACGTTTCATGTGTCACCTCCGAACAGTGGGTTGGATGGGATATCCCCAATCCTTGTGTGCAAAGTATAGACAGCGCACTTTTTAGCGGTTGCGGGCAGGATCACAATTACACATATCCGCCTAACATAAATTTACACATAACCCCATGAACTAGTTGAAATTCGAATGATTGAGGTGAGCAATTATTTCCCCTTAACGGCTCATTAGTTGTGAGAATTTTGTCATCGCGCGCCGCTCGACGTAAACTACGCGCCGGACATTGACCTGGTCAGGAAGAGAAAGTGACGATTAAACTGATTGTCGGGCTGGCAAACCCCGGCGCGGAGTATGCCGCGACACGCCATAACGCTGGCGCATGGTATGTGGATTTACTGGCGGAGCGCGCCCGCGCGCCGTTACGCGACGAGCCGAAGTTCTTTGGTTTCACCTCGCGCATTCAGCTGGCGGGCGAAGATGTGCGCCTGCTGGTGCCCACGACATTTATGAACCTGAGCGGTAAAGCCGTGGCGGCGATGGCGACCTTTTACCGTATCAATCCCGACGAGATCCTCGTGGCGCACGATGAACTCGATTTGCCGCCAGGGGTGGCAAAATTTAAGCTTGGCGGCGGTCACGGCGGCCATAACGGCCTGAAAGATATCATCAGCAAACTGGGCAATAACCCCAATTTTCACCGCTTACGCATCGGAATGGGCCATCCGGGCGATAAAAACAAAGTTGTCGGTTTTGTGCTGGGTAAACCGCCGGTGTCAGAACAGACGCTGATCGACGATGCGGTAGACGAAGCGGCGCGTTGTACCGAAGTGTGGCTGAAAGAGGGGCTGACCAAAGCCACTAATCGCCTGCACGCTTTTAAAGCGCAGTAAGCGCGCCCAGCGCCTTTTTTGCCGCGCATAACATTGGTTATGTGTATACTAGGCGCAGTTTTTCACTTTTCAACAATCCGTTTTTAATAACGGGTTGATTATCAAGAGATTAAGGTAATTACATCATGGGATTCAAATGCGGTATCGTTGGTCTGCCTAACGTAGGTAAATCCACCCTGTTCAACGCGCTCACCAAAGCGGGTATCGAAGCGGCGAACTTCCCCTTCTGTACCATTGAGCCGAACACCGGTGTCGTACCGATGCCCGATCCGCGTCTCGATAAGCTGGCGGAAATTGTTAAACCGCAGCGCGTCCTGCCGACCACCATGGAGTTTGTTGATATCGCCGGTCTGGTAAAAGGCGCGTCCAAAGGTGAAGGCCTGGGTAACCAGTTCCTGACCAACATCCGTGAAACCGAAGCCATCGGCCACGTGGTGCGCTGCTTCGAGAATGACAACATCATTCACGTTAACAACAAGGTCGATCCGGCTGACGATATTGACGTTATCAATACCGAGCTGGCGCTGGCTGACCTGGATACCTGCGAACGCGCAATCCACCGCGTGCAGAAGAAAGCCAAAGGCGGCGACAAAGATGCAAAAGCTGAGCTGTCTGCGCTGGAAAAATGCCTGCCGCAGCTGGAAAACGCCGGTATGCTGCGCTCGCTGGACCTCTCTGCTGAAGAGAAAGCGGCTATTCGCTACCTGAGCTTCCTGACCCTGAAACCGACCATGTACATTGCCAACGTCAATGAAGATGGCTTCGAGAACAACCCGTACCTCGACACCGTGCGCGACATCGCCGCGAAAGAGGGTTCCGTGGTGGTTGCCGTTTGCGCCGCCGTTGAGTCCGACATCGCCGAGCTGGACGATGCCGACCGCGACGAATTTATGGCTGAGCTGGGTCTGGAAGAGCCGGGCCTGAACCGCGTCATCCGTGCCGGTTATGAACTGCTGAACCTGCAAACCTACTTCACCGCTGGCGTGAAAGAGGTACGCGCATGGACCATTCCTGTCGGCGCAACCGCTCCGCAGGCGGCCGGTAAAATCCACACCGACTTTGAGAAAGGCTTTATCCGCGCCCAGACCATCGCCTATGAAGATTTCATCGCTTATAAAGGCGAGCAAGGCGCGAAAGAAGCCGGCAAGATGCGTTCGGAAGGGAAAGAGTACATCGTTAAAGATGGCGACGTGATGAACTTCCTGTTCAACGTCTAATTAAAATGTGTTGTCTTATGGGGTTTCGCTAAATCTCATATCAACGGAGAAACCATATAAAATCCACGCAATTGCGTGGATTTTTCATTTCACAATGTCTCAATTCATCTCATAACAACGCTGTCAAAAATGAGTACATGGATAAGTACAATATTCTTTCATCTTCATTTTAAGTGAGTACAATAACGGTATAATAAATAAACAAGGCCCCGTTATGCTCACCGATACGCAATGCCGCACTGCTAAGCCGAAAGAAAAACTCTATCGACTCAATGACTTCAATGGCCTCTACCTCGAAGTAAAACCCAACGGCAAAAAGGCCTGGCGCTATCGGTTTAAACTCAACGGCAAATCCAGCATGTTCGCGTTGGGTGAGTACCCGACGGTCAAACTTGCCGAAGCTCGCGAGAAATGTGAGCAAGCGCGTAAACAAGTCGCAGATGGAGTTAGCCCGACACAGGCTCGCCAGTTAGATAAGATCCGCAAGGTCAACGACGCATCCAACACCTTTGAGCTGATTGCCAAAGAGTGGTTGCAGCTGAAAGACTGGGCCGAAATCACCAAAACGCGGCGACTGGATATGCTTGAGCGTGTAGTTTTCCCCGCCATCGGCAAACTTCCTATCAGAGAAATCACTCCGCACCACATTCTTAAAATTCTTCAGGAAACGGCTAAGCGCGGCGCTCCGACCGTTGCCGCTGAAGCCCGTCGCACCATTTCATCAGTTTTTGAGTTGGCAGTCGCGACGCTTAGAGCTGATAGCGATCCTGTATGGCCTGTGCGCAAGGCCCTTCCGGCTAATAAGACACAGCACAAACAGGCACTAAATCCTCAGCAAATCGGAAAGTTACTAAGCTGTTTTGACAATAGTCGTGGCTCGTATCAGGTTAACTATTGCATGTGGCTTATGTGGTGGACATTGGCGCGTCCTGCGGAAGCCACCGAAGCAGAATGGACAGAATTCGATCTTGATAACGCCCTATGGACCATTCCGGCAGCGCGAATGAAAGCCCGCAGAGAACACGTTATTCCCCTACCCTTCCAAGCTGTCAAAATGCTCAGAACACTACAGGGGTTAACCGGGCATCGGCAGCACCTTTTCCCGGGCAGAGATAATCCGCTAGGGCCAATGACATCGCACTCGCTGCGCCAGCTACTTAAAAGCCTCGGATGGAGTGGCATTTATAGTCCCCATGCTACCCGAACTACAGGAAGTACGCGTTTAAACGAAATGGGCTATCGACCTGATGCTATTGAGGCCCAACTTGCACACGCTGATACCAACAATGTTCGTCGCACATACAACCATGCAACTTATCTTGATGAGCGAAAGGTTATGATGCAGGAATGGGCAGATATGTTGGACAAATGGGTAGCAGAATTCGAGTAGAACTTACTGCACTTAGTGAACCACGAGGATAGAACTCATTCTTCAGGGTCCACTTTGTGCCAGAAGCGGATATTGCTAAGATAAGTTTAAGCCCATCAACGAAGTGCAGATCAGTGAATAACATTAAACTTGGCTGTCTGTGATTGGAAGATCGATTGACAGCCAGTTTTTCCACATTTAGGTGTTTAGATTAATCATCCTTTCCAACATTTAGATCACTGATGACCCGTTCAGCTTCGTGGTCATAGCTATCCGCTAAAACTCTTAAGGTAACGGCGAATCGCTGAAAACCAGCGTTTTCTACTTCCTCTGCTTTTGCTCGGAACTGGTCCGCCAGCTCTCTCTCAGGTTTTCCAGTTGGGTCAACCCAATGAGCACCACGTGAGTTGTAGGTTCCTATTCTGTAGCCTTCACGCATACTCTCAGCATTGCGATCGTTCAGAGCAACTGCGACCTCTCTGTTTATCCACAAGCCATTCGAGTCGGAGGGGGTAGAAATTAAGACTTCACCAACTTTGCTGAGTGCAACGTCCAAGTGACCTGACGCCGTAGAAATTTCCTTAACTTTCTGAAGCCATTCAGTAAAGCGTTCTCCGTTGAACGTTCCGTCTGATTGGCTTCCTGGCGGTGTCTCCCAATTGCGCAAAAGAGTCCATGCATTTGTTGCGATGGATTTCAATTCATCTGTTGGTTCACTCGCCGTTTGGTCTTCTTTGTCAGAACGGTAAATGAGTCGGATTACCTCGCAGAAAAATTCTGGGTCATTAGCTATCCTATTTTCAAGGAGCTTGGGCTCAGCACCTTGGCGACCATCGAGCAATGGAAGGTAAGCCCACTCGATCTGAAATAGATCATCCGGATTCACTTTGGGTTCAGTCTGAAGAAATTGGATAAGAGTAGTTATGTTGTAACCATCCATGTTGGAGCTAGATTCGTCAGTTGAAAGGGCAGCAATCAAAGCGCGGATACACTGTTCAGTATCGATTGGTTGCTCCGCCTGTTGCATCCTGTACAGACAGTTGATTGCCGCATGTGGTCTGCCATGTTCAATCAGTTTATCGATGGCATGAGTAAGATCACCTTCACCCTGGTAAGGATTTGCATCGGTGCGGGCCCAGTATTCGTTCTCGGAAGCTTGAAGATAATGAGAGACTCGGGTCCAGGTTTCCTTGTTAAAAGGAAGATAAGCCAAGAATTGGCCTAACTGTTCAGGAGTCCAGTCAGTTTTATCCAGATTGTCGTACCACTCCCAACCTTTGAGAGAGAAACGTTTCCAAATAAAAGCGCCTACCAATGCCTTATACTTATTTTCTGTTGTATTCAGGAAATGGGGCAAAAGGATTTTTTCGAACACATCATCGTTAATAGTGCCGAGTACACTTCCTATTTGATGGGTTGCAGAAACGTGTTCAGCAAACCGCATAACGCCTTCTGCACCATCTTGCTTAAGGATTTCTGAAATTGCTGATTCGCGCCTTGCTTCGAGTTTTTTTCTCTGTTCTTCCCAATCGCCATTTTCTTCGTAAAGATCAAAATCTCGATTTGAAAAAAGGTGTTGATATAAGTTGAATGGATTGGCAGGAGCTAGTTGCTCTGTAACATTTTCGATTTGGGTTAGCAGATCATCAGATAAAGCCCAATTAGCATCAGAGAATCGCCGATGTTTATTTGAGAATCGATTAAGATGATCCCAAATTAAAACTCGCTGCTCTTCATTAAGCCCAGTAGTTCTTTTCGAAGAGAGGATCTCAAGAAGGTTTTCGAAGGCAGGAGATGGCAGACTATCAAAATGATCAATCAACAAAGTAAGGCGTTCAGTATCTTCTCCGGCGCTTTCGACGGCAAGCTCAGCATAAAAAGATGTCTGCGACCAGTAATCCTGATTAGTCACGCCGTTTTCCCAGCCATCTGGGATTATTCGGCGCCAGGAGGGTTTGTGTGATCCAGAAGAGGTTTGATGGTGACCGGGTAGAAGCTGTACGAGTAAATTCCAAGCTATATTAGGCCATTCTTTAGAAATGACTTTGACTGCAACTTTTCGTTTTTCTATGGATGCTAGCGTTTGCGGCAACCACGGTAATAATATAGTGGCAAGCGAATTAGATGGCCGATTAGCCCACTTGCCCCCAGGGTCGTGGCTGGCAAGTTCAGCCAGTACAACACAGACGCGTACAAGATATTGCTCATCCCAGGCTAGTCCCTCTAGGGCCCATAGCAGTCCAGTCAGATAATTACCACCAGTGATACCATTTCCTTCCTGAGAAAATAGCTCATCAAATGCACAAGGCGTTTGACGCATTGCATTCTCAACTGCATCAAGAAATTTTGCGGGAGCGGCTTCAGCCAAAGTTGGTAGCAAACCGTTCAGGCTACCCCATAAAACCCAGTTCGCATCAGTCAAAATTGTGTGTATTGCGATGTTAACGGAAGTTTCGGCATTCCCTTGAGAGCAGTTAACGCAAACCTCTGGTCGGCTCCCGATTATGGCTAAACCCTCGGCTATGCCTTGTCGCAGCATGGGGGAAAAATTCAGCACCTTACCATGAATACTAGCAGCGTAACGCTGCTCAGCAGGTAATTCGAAAGCAGGGTCTGGCTCTTTGAGTAAGGAAATCGCGAAAGACTTAAACAATTCGAGATTCTGATCAAAAATTCGGGATCCCAGAAGCCTCCAGAGCTCCATTCGATTAGTTACTTTCCAAATGCCGTTTTTAAGAGACAAAGGACTGTCTGGGCTATGTAAAATCTCTCGTGCCTTCCTTAGCCATTCGTCATAACTGATACCAAGCAATTGGGTTAGTATATTTAGATCACACTCATTTTTCTCATTCCATCTCCCAATCAACACTGTTAGGGCTAGATAGGAGGCATCGGGATGGTGAGTCCAGTCGGTTTTGACTATCTGTTGTACTAACCTTAACTTTTCAGGAATCTCAGCAACAACCCTTTGTTTGAAAACATCTAAAAGATCTTCTGGTATCTTACTTGAAATGATAGTGCCAGCATCTTTATTCCAAGTTTGTACGATATCAACTATCCGCGACCAAACCCACTGAGGATACTGTTGGTGGAATTGCGCTATGTGGGAGTGCAGCAAAGAAAGGACGACGCCTGATTCATTACCCAGGTCGTACCCTAGTAAATGAAAATGGTTCAAAAAGTCATAAAGCTCATCGTTTGTTAAATCGTTCCCACTATTTGCTACCTTCAGATGATACTGGATGACCTCCAGCTTCTCGGTACTTTTAGCTGGGCTGAACTTGCCCTGCTGTACATTTCTCAAAAATTCATCAACTGTTTTTGTATGCCTAGCTTGGTTCAATAACCATTGCACATTGTGTGTATCGGTAGAACTGAGCGGACCGGTGATCAGTCCAATAACATCCTTTTTCTTGGTAAACACGTCAGGATTGTTGAAATCGTTCCAAGCAGCCTGTATCACTTCCCCAAATGTCGCATTACCTTGCGTAAATGAAATAGAATGCTTGATTTGCCCTAAGAGCTTCCGTTTTTCATTGCTATTGACATTTTCAACAACAACTATCAAGTCGTCGGTATCAAAACCATCAATTTTGCCCTGGAGTTTGATGTCCACTATTGGCCAGCAAGGAAGACAAGGTGCATTACCGCCTGTTAGCATCAGGGCAACAAAAGACGCTTGGACATGCGCTTCAAAATGAACACCACCACCGCCTGTAGAAAAAGGATTGCTCAGTTTTTTTTTATTTGCCATTAACAATCACATCCACATTTTGATTCCGAATAGATTAAAAAGAAGAGCACTCATACTCCAGAACTTGTTCCACCAGTATCTTTTAATGACACGGTTATGCCCTGCATCTGCTTAGATTAGCTAGCCATGGTACGCAATGGCTATTGCTAAAATGAATAGTAAGGTTATATCCAGTATTTTGTGTTGAGGCAAGATGGTTCCCGGGCATGTCAAATTTTTGTAGGTCTGAGTCACCTCTTTCCATACGAGTGTGAATAGCCACGAGTTTATCAGACACCTGAGAGTCATTTTAGATGACTTAAAAGAGAGGTGGTCATGAGCGGTAAACGTTATCCCGAAGAGTTCAAAATTGAAGCGGTTAAACAGGTCGTTGATCGTGGTCATTCCATCGCAAGCGTCGCCACCCGGCTTGATATCACCACACACAGTCTTTATGCCTGGGTAAAAAAGTACGGTCCTGATTCATCAGCTACTAAAACGCAGTCTGATGCCCAGTCTGAGATCCGGCGGCTTCAGAAAGAGCTGAAGCGGGTTACCGACGAGAGAGACATACTAAAAAAAACCGCGGCGTACTTCGCAAAACTGTCCGACTGAGGTACGCCTTTATCCGCGACAACAGCTGTTGCTGGCCTGTTCGTTTGCTCTGTCGGGTTCTGGATGTCCATCCGGGTGGATTTTATTTTTGGATTCAGCAGCCATATTCACAGCGTCACCAGGCAGACCAGATGCTGACCGGGCAGATCAAACAGTTCTGGCTTGAGTCTGGCTGCGTCTATGGTTATCGCAAGATCCATCTCGATCTGCGTGATACCGGACAGCAGTGCGGAGTGAATCGGGTCTGGCGGCTGATGAAGCGTGCCGGAATAAAAGCTCATGTTGGGTACCGTAGCCCACGGGCACGTAAAGGCGAAGCCAGCATCGTGACACCCAACAGGCTCCAGCGGCAGTTCAATCCGGACTCACCGGATGAGCGTTGGGTGACGGACATAACCTACATCCAAACCCACGAAGGCTGGCTGTATCTGGCCGTGGTGGTTGACCTGTTCTCACGAAAAGTTATCGGCTGGTCAATGCAACCCCGCATGACAAAAGAGATTGTCCTGAACGCATTACTTATCGCGGTGTGGAGGCGTAATCCTCAAAAGCAGGTACTGGTTCACTCTGATCAGGGCAGTCAGTACACGAGCCATGAGTGGCAGTCGTTCCTGAAGTCACATGTTCTGGAAGGCAGCATGAGTCGTCGCGGTAACTGCCGCGACAACGCGGTTGCGGAAAGCTTTTTCCAGCTACTGAAACGCGAATGGATTAAGAAAAAGATCTACGGAACACGGGAAGAAGCCCGCAGCGATATTTTTGATTACATCGAAATGTTTTATAACTGTAGGCGTCGGCATGGTTCGAGCAATCAGATGCCACCGGCAGAATACGAAAACCAATATTATCAACGGCTCGGAAGTGTCTAGATTATCCGTGGCGATTCACATTTTGCGCAAAAATATCGGGATAGCTTCGGCTTTTGATCATATCTCTCTGGCAATCTCTGCATGCCTCCCTTACCCAAGAACAATTTCTAAGCCAAGTCATTATACTCATCATAAGAATATAGCATGTGAAATTCATTATCGGGCGTTCGAGAAAAATGAAGTAGAACTTTTTCTTTTTCAGGAAGAGAATTGTTCTCACTAAAAATATGCGAAAGCACGTTAGCAATGCGTAGTACAATATCAATTAGACGAGCATCATCGCTAGTATCACTACCATAGTAAGTAAATTTCACTTCAAAAATAGAAAAATCATCCGGTACTTCAATTTTATTCCCACCCACAGCTAATTCATTCAAAAGCATGAAACTCTCTACCTGAGCACCATACTTTTCAAGCAAATAATTTAGATCATGTAAAAAAGGCCTTGGAGAAGACAGAGCAACGTCAATGAAATCTTGATTTCTTGCTGCCACAATGTTCAAAGCCAGTCCTACAATAAGTTTAATTCCAATCCTTAACTTATAGATTTCCATGCATGCGCGCTCTAGCTCATCCTCAGAAAGCGTAGCAATTTTTATTATGTTTCTACCATAGCTTGCATTAATTTTCCCGCCAAAACACTTGTAACTCTTGTGCGCCGCGATATTTCGCCACTGATTAAGTGGAATATCGAATAAATTCTCATTAACAATAGCAAGATTACCTTCTTCACCCAAAAAAGATTTGCAACTACTCAACAAATCATTCAAAGAGATCACCTTCCTCACATCAGCTTTTTTGATTTGGTAAGCAGCAATCAGCCAACCCTCTCTTGCCACCATGAACTCCAAAATACTGTTGATTGTCTCAAATCGCTTATCAATATTTTCTTTAAAAGAATATTCATTGTTAGTTCTTGGGTCAGAATTAATCATTGACCAGAAGGAATCATTTGCCTCTCTGCAACCTTCATCCGCCTTAACAAAAACAGCTTTTGCAACCGACTTATCTAGCGAAGCAAACCATTCCAACAACATGTTGATTTTTTCCTCTAGAGGAGATAAATCCCCATCCCATGTCCTTGTCATTAAAAACAATTCAAAAGTACCTAAATAAGTAGCAAATACCTCAGGTTGGACCTCAAATCTTTCTGCTAATAACTCGGAAAAATATTCGAAATAATTTTTTATCAGCTTCGAATCTTTTCCAAACAAACTAGTATTCACAGGCGTGATCTTCATAGCTATCCTTGTACAATTTCAACCCAGTAACGAGAAATTTTCATTAAACCCTCACCATCATGAGTACTCCATCCGATGAGTTGATAACATCTAATTTTGCTAATTATGACAATATTATGACATCAAAAAACATCTACATCAAAGTGGAAAAGTAGACCCGAATAAAGGCCCGGAATGTTGGATGGCCACAGAATTAGCGTGTTAGTAACGCCCATTAATTGTACAAACAGCTTTGTACTTCCGCTTCTCGCTCAGAGCAGACGTTCCTTGTATCTGGCTATGTTGATCCTTGGGCAAAAGGTCATCACGCTGAGTTTATCCACCGGTGATGAGCCTCAGCTAACTGAATGGCCCTTTAATGTTTTTTCTCAATTAAAAGATATGGATGAGACCAGTCAGTAACCTCTTCATATGACACAAACCCATCGTGCTCCAGTGCGCAAACCCCCTTATGACTGGCAACGTAATCGTACACCGCCTGACTTTCCAGCCCCTGTAACATGTGCGACAACAGCTTGCGGCGCATAACATCCGACTTCCAACGTTTACGCGATGCCACATCTTTATAGGTAATGTTGAATGGTTGCCCTACCGCGTTAGTAACGCATTTGCCATAACGGTTGGTTTTAGCAGTGCCTTCGTAATGATCCAGCAGTAAAGCCAGATCTCGCCTCAGGGGTTTCAGAAGGTGCTTCCAGCGTTTCAGTACTCGCTCAGCCTCGACCTTGCCTAACTCACGGTTCAGCAAGCGTCGGGTACTGGATTTAAGCGATAGCGTAACGAACCCAGCGTTGAATACGCCGGAAAACCTGAATTGTTTCACCAGTTCTTCAGCAACACGTAATACCCGACAAATATATTGAGTTTCCAGCACTTCCAGCACTTCCAGCGACTTGGCCGAAATGCCAATACTCAACAACTCATGTCGTAGTATCTCAAGCTGGCATCCCTTGATGTCATAGTTCACACCACGTGCCAGACACGCCCACTTCATTTTAGACGGCAGACTTTGGAAGCCCGTACCAGCCTCAAAGGATCTTCCGCCAATGTACGCGGTTTTATATGATTGCCTGTAAGAAACCGTTAACGGCGATTCCTTCACCAGCTTCACGCCTGTTTCAGCCAGTCGCGACAGGAAGTTGAAAATGAAAATTTTGTTCTTCTTCGTGGGATACTCGTTATAGTAATCCAGCAGTGCATCCAGATTGATTTCAAGCGGCTCAAGGTTGTTCCAGACACTCACTACCAGCTCCCTGAAGGCAGCGTTAGGGATATCGCGTTTAGACTGCTGATGTTTAGCGTTCTGCCCACGGTCGATCGCAACTCCAATCAGATCATCAAATGAGTAGCTTTTACGCTTGGTGAAAATGTCAGTCAGATAATGGTAACGATCCTGGCGGCTAAGGTATGCCTCGCGGTCATTGCCAAACAACTTACGCAGAACACGTTGAGAAACAGCATATTCCCGGCATAAATGGTTAGTATTTGAATACCCGGTTAGTTTAATGATTCCCGCGCTTGCCAGTGCCTCCATTGCACGTTCATGCGTCGGTCCACTTTTCTTAAATACTCCGGGAAGTTTCTCCCTACCCAGCTCAAATGGTACTGGCACAGAATAAGACCATTTTTTATTCGCCTTAATCTTTGCTTTTCTCCTGTTCTTACGGCTACAGGTAGCAACACATATAACATGCTGGAGAAATACTGCAATATTACGATAAAATGGACGCTTTAAGCTTGGCGTACCATTATAAGGAACACTGAAAACAACTTCTTTGAAATAATCCAACGTTGAATCTGTCACAAGGATATTGTTATGCGTAATGTATGGTTTCATAATTCACCTGTATATATAGGCAGAGCACCATGCCCTGACCCCGTTTATTTACAACTGAATTACGCAAATCATATGTGAACCCAACAAGGTTCAGATGCTAGATAATGACCATATATATTGGAGGCTGGAGCCTCATGATAGCTGATACTTGATAATGGCTATAGTATGTAATGACATATATACAGTAATATAGAGATAGAGTGTATACAGAGTATAATAGATACTGCTATATACCTTGTAGAAGCAAATAGCGAATAAATATCAGCTTAGCCAGAATCGGATTAGCAGATATACAAAACGTTACCGGTTATTAAGCTGTGCAAATCCCTCCCGGTGATATTCAATAGCGGTTGTAGACACATGTTATTCTCTGGTTTTATTCTTTTGAAACCTCGAATTTGCTCAAAACCGCCGCTCCTTGCAACCATCAGAATAAGGGGAAACTATCGGCGGTTTCCCCCTACCATTGTACGAGATGCGAATCGGACACTAAACAGCAGCGGTAGTTCGCCGGTCTACTAGGTCAAAATCCGGCAACGTTGGGCGGTCTGGAGGGGTGTTTTTTTGCAGATCACGCATTTCAGTTCTGCCTGTTAGCCAATCAATCAGTGAAGTATTTGGCCTGTGAATCTACCTGACTGGTCGCCATACAACAGACTGATGACGACGCGGAATACAACCCCCTTGCTTATGGCCGAATTACTGGTGAAGAACCGCAACCCAGCCAGAGCTGAATGCAGAATTGCACTGCCTGAGACCAGGCTCGCCTACTAAGCCGCAATCACTAAATCACTTTTTTCAAAGCGCCAAATGTTTTCACCATGATTAGCCTGGCGGCGCAGAGTAGTGTTGATCATCCATTTACAGCAACTAGGCAAGTTAACGCATCTACATACCCTCCCGATATCCTCTTTTGCGAGATTTCAGCGAAAATCTCATCAACAAATCTATGTTGCGTGACAACTCTGTTATGGCAAGATGGTAAATAAAAATTACCTAAGGGAAGGAACAAAGTGGCAGCTAAAGAGCGTTACTGTTACCAAATCTTAAAGATCCACTCGGTGATTGTTGATTTTGATGGAAAACCGCATCTTTCCAAAGTTCCTGGGGTTGTTCAGGGAGAAACATTCAATCAGTGGAGGAGGAGAGTTCTCGGCCCAGAAGTGGATAACGTAGTTGTCTATTGCCCACAAGAGCCCAGCCCTCAAACTCGGATGCATAATCTGAGAGTAGCAAATTCTGCTAGACATGTTGAACGCATGTTCAGAGAATTTGGAAAAACTAAAGATAACAAAAAGCAGAAAGCCGTTGATGATGCTATTGCCGACACAACGGCCAAATTTTCCAATGTCCCTTGGGAAACGCTAGAAGATTTGCTGGCTGAAAAACAGCATAGTCTGGAACCTTCCATTCAAGATTTTTTTCAGAGAATTATCGAATCCAGCAGGAAAAGCGAAGAAGATATTAGCATCGAAAAACTATTAAATGAACTTATTGACAACTATAACAGTGCGGCCAGAATGTTCAGAGAAAAAGTTAATAAGAGCTGCGATTGCAAGCTTGAAGCTTAGCCAGCATAAACAACTCCCGGACATGTTGATGCAGCCGACGTATTGCCTTGTGTGAATAATGCAGCCCCCGCCCACTAAAGATGTTCTTATTCCACTCCCCAATTAGCAGATGGCGGTCATAGACCGCCATCACGCCAGTTCAATCCCGATGTTTACGCTTCGGGTGCGCCTGTTCGCGCCTTGTTAATCGCCGGGGATTACGCTTTTTACTCGGCTTCGACTCGATGAACTGGCTTACAGCCATCTCTTTCTTCGTTGCATTCACTGGCTTCAACTCTGCGATTATTGTACCCAGCGCAGCAACACAAGAATGCCAGTAAGCCCAAACTTCACTCTTGTTGAATAGCTCCGTTTCATGCGTTACCAGCGCCCTTTTTAACCTTCGCGACATACGGCTGTTTACATCACCCATGGCGTGCTTGGCCCAGGCTTTGGCGCTGTTACTCTTTGGCCGCGATGACTCAATGAAGTCATTAACAAGAACGGATTTAAGCTTTCCTTCATAAACCACAATGTGCCCGAACGGGTTTTTGAGCTCAGTGAGTTCCGCCAGGGTGACAGACCATGAACCAGAACGACGACCAGGCATAATACGAGCTTCTATGCGTAGAAATTTTTCAAACTCCTCCTGATTGATCTCAATGAACTGTTCCTGCCTAGCCTTGCCATCTTTTAATACAACCTCACTACATTGGTTAAAACCCAGCGAGTTCAGCACACCTGCATATACCTTCTCATAAAGGTTAAACCGTAGCTCGCTCTTCCCGCCTAAGTTCAGCCCAGGCAGCCCCTTAAAATTCACGTGGTCCTTGAAGACAGATATTCCCTTTAGATCCCAGACATAGTCATTGAGCTTGCAACCATACACATCCAGAGCGACATCAATACGAGTTACCCAGGATCTCGCTAACAGACGGTAGAAAATGGCACCGAGCCGATCGCTCAGCCATCCCAGCATGTGATCCATCGCTTTTGCATCCATGTGTTGCGGCCGGAACTCGAAGCGTATCCCACCTGTCTTGACGTGACGAGGTCCCCAGTTGATGTGCAGAAGCATGGGTGAGTCATCCCCCTTCCGGTACACTGACAGTCCATATTTATAGGGATGAGGCTTACCCGCTTTATTCTGCGTCGATTTACGTTCAATACGATACTGTTTCCAGCGCCTCCCAAGCACATACTCAAGCTTCTGCAAGAACTCCTCTTTCTCTTCTTCACTATGGAAGCGAGAAACTGATGTAATACCATCAGCTCGCATTGTCATTCGGTGTCCATAGCTACTACAGCAGATTTCATTTGATATGTTGAGCTCAATATTCTTCCTGTTAAGCCAGTTACTATTCTTAGTCATTGTTGTTCCTCTCAGGTATTAACCCAGTGGGGAACAGAGAGCAATAGCTTCCCGTACAGTTATTATTAGTAACTGCTCTTCACTGTAGGCTTTATTAACCCAGCGTCAGCCTTGACTGATATGTTCTCTGCTCATGCTTTTTAGTGCGCTAATAACGTGCTGTTAGACGTTCATGCACTTACTGAACACGCTGGCGGTCAGCCAGCCACTGGTTAACTTCATGCTCGTAGAAACCTACCGAACGAATACCTATACGGACCTGCCGCGGGAATTCATTACGCTGGAGCATTCTGTAGAGCGAAGCCCTGCTCATGGCACAACGCTCAAGAACTTCCGGGACTTTGATGATACGAATTGTGGTCATAACGCACCTGTTTAAGTTACGCATCGGCTGATGCGAACAGGCTTTTACAACCATCATTTCCACCCCTATTTGTGTCAAAAATGCCAAAAGTAACAGTTGCATAGTCGAGGAATCAAAATTGCAACAGTTGCTTTCATGAGTCAGTTCAGGCTTAATCGTTTCATGAAGCAACTGTTGCTCTTTCGAATCAGTTCAGGTTTTATACTTCCACGAAGCAACAGTTGCTTTTTCATGTGATGTTTGACTCCAACATTGGGGGCTTAATGAAAAAGCAGAAAACAAGTGATGCCGTGATCCGGGTTATAGCCAGCCGGGAAAAACTCGAAGAGGAGATTGGAAGTGCTTTCTCAATCAATATGAATGCACAGGTTAAGGCGAGGTTGCGGGAGTTATGCGTGTTCTATGGTCATGAGGGCATGCTTACAAGGAAATCAGGGACAGGTCGGCGTTTTAGCGAGGTACTGGCCACACTGATTGATGCTCATTACATTGTTTATGTATTCAATCCCCGAACTGCTCCAGCTAAGGAGCTGATTCGAGTTTTCAAACATGTTCATCGTTTGAAAATGAGAGGCAAGGATAACGAAACCATCAGGGAGACCATGATCAACAGAGGGTTTGACAGGCCTGGCGCTATTGCTGATGTCCTGACAGACAAAAAAATGGACCCTAAAGCATGGACAGAGAAGGACGTAGAAAAGATGCTAAACCCGGAGAAAGTACTAAAGCTTTTGATGAAAATCGAAAATAAACAAAATGGGTGAAATTGCTCGTAGCGACATACTCTCACCATACAAGTAAATGATACCGTCACCAGCATTTGAGCCGTCTGCTGGCACTGACTTTCATCCCCTCACCACGACAGTCATAGCGCGTCGTAGTGGATATGTCGCTGTGGCCTGCCAGCTGGCGGACGGTGTTGATATCCACGCTCTGCTCCAGCAACCGGGTGATGAAAGTACGGCGCATGTCATGTGGGGTAAAACGTGCTATGCCTGACGTTTGCTGTAATTCAGCCAGGATACCCGTTAACCCGGTTGTTGTCAGAGGCTGGCTGGCGACCTTACCATTGCGCTGGATACAGCTGAACAGTGCGCTTTCAGCCTCCTCTGCGCCAACTTTCAGCCACGCGCGGATAGCCTTATCCACTGCATCCGCCACGTGAATTTCGCGGTATTTACGCCCCTTCCCTTGCCTCACCGTCAGGATGCCGTTGTCATAGTCCCGGCGCTCAAGTTTAACCAGTTCCCCGGCCCGCAGGCCCGTTCCACAAAGCGTCAGCACAATAGCGGCATCACGGTAGCGCCTTACCGGTTGCGGATGCTGTTTTGCAGCCTGAATCAGTGCCCGGATTTCCGACTTTTCTAACGCCCTTCCCTTACGCTGGATATCGCCACTTACGCGCTTAACTGATCGGATACGTGCCAGCGTTTCGGCATCCATGCAATTGAGGTTAAAGACCGTCTGCGCTACGCCCCGGAGTGCTGACAGCGCCATGTTGACCGATGACACGGCGTAACCGTCATCCAGCAATGCCGCGCGCACTTTGGCTACGGCGGCGTAGTTAAGTTGTTCCCACGGATAGTCTGCTGCATCCGCACCGCGTTTAAGTATGCTGGCGCTGCGGTTTAACAAGCTGGTGATGCCCCGCCGTCCCGATGGTGCCAGACCGCTAATATACGCATCGAACACGGTTGTTTGTACCATAGGCACGACCTGACGTAACGCTGTCCTGCTCATGCGCCTAACCCGCAATAACGTACATTAAACCAGGTAACTTTCAGCATCACATCAGCCCCCGTTCAGCCATCGACACCGTTTCAGCCCCTGCCACGATAAAGTGATCAAGCAACCGCACATCCAGCATTTCGAGCAGTTCCTGAAGCTTTTTAGTCAACCTGATATCGCAACGGCTGGGCTCAGGCTCGCCGCTGGGGTGATTATGGACAAGGATGACGGCGGCGGAGTTATGTTTCAGCACACGTTTGATAACTTCGCGGGGGTGAACGCTGACCGAGTTTAACGTCCCCCTGAAGAGGATTTCGCGGTGCAGCAGCTGATTCTGATTATCGAGCAGGATGATGCCAAACTCTTCATGTTCAAGCGGTGCCAGCTCAACCATCACGCACCGTCGAACATCATCAGGGGAGCAGAGTTGAACCCCACGCTGATAGTACCGGCTTATGATGTCACGCGCCTGATCGAGGATACGGGTTTCACGCTGGGTAAACATGGTCATATCAGAACTCCCGTTCAATGAAGTAAATGGCTCCGGGAAACAGCTGGCGGCGGGTTACACCAGTACGCAGGGAGAAGGCTTTACGGGGCATGGTGGTTCGCCCGTTGCTGTCGAAGAAACAGAGCGTTTCCTCATCTATTTTGACCAGAAGGGACCAGTGAAACTGGTCGCTGAGCATAATCAAGCGGGAGTAGTCAGTGACGTCCAGAAACCGCTGCATTTCCCTGAAAAGCCGCCCATCTGTTAATCCCCGTTTCCCGGCAAAGGGTCTTGTGATTTGAACCGGGAACTGGCGGCTGTAATGTCCTTTCTGCAGCACCTGAGCTATCAGCCAGTCTAAACGGTCTTCTTCAATCCCTTCGGTCAGCCACTCATGCAAAGGCCAGCGCTGCTGATAAGGCTGAAAAAGTCGGTTCATTAACGGGCGTCGTTTCACTCTGCCGTCATACAGCCAGCTCAGCATGTTAACCATGCAATAAGCACCGCATAGACAGTCCAGTTCGCCCTGTTGAGACGCACGTATCCCTCTGTCAGTCGTCACAGATAATTCCCCATAAAGTAGTGATAATTAGTGTGGCGGGATTAACTTTCCCAGAGAACGGTAATGGTGTAGACGTTCATAGCGTGATACTGAATAAAGTTGGATTGCCAGAGTTCAAATAGCTCCCTTCCTGCGTTAACAGGCAGGTCACCAACATGAGCAAGAAAGACATATTTCTGACTCCAGCTGATATCGATTTCCTTTTCCAGTTCGGGGTATACCACTCCCATATAACTGAAGTCGGTAATGTAATCAAAATACCATTCGTCATTCCGTGAAATAAGCCGTATTTCTACGGGATGGTAACCGCCTGCTTCCGCGCTGTAATTCAGGTCTTTGAATAACAATGTCACAACATTTATTCGAGTTTTATGAGGCGGGGGATTTCCCGCTTCATTTAATATGATGTCAATTAACTCCTGACCAACGGGCATAGTCAGTCCTTCCTGATGTATTTTATTCATTTTAATTCCATGTATTGGTTGACGGATAGTTCATTAACTTCATTCAATGGAGTGTCAACTGAATCAAGTCTGTGCAGATCATACTTATATGCCCACTCATTGACTGCCTGATAAAGACGCACACAATCAGTCCAGTATCTTTTCATATAACTTGCCTCACAAAAGGCAGTGTCGTTAATGTCTATGCCATAATACTTAATAAAGAGTTTATTAACTAATCCCTGCCATTGTAATAATGAATACACAATATCCCCTGTCAGATACATTCAGACCTGTGTTCTTTAAATACAGTTACCCCTCCAGTGAAGGATTAACAAAAATGGACATTTTAAATAATGTGATGATTTAAATAGCTGGCTGCAATTAATAATACTATCCAGCAATGAAATTATACCAGAAATATAATTTCACCGCAAATAATAACAACGAGAAACTAATTTGGGACTTCAGGAATGAAATATAACTGACAACCGGTGTTTATTCATTAATAAGTAATGGCATACTTTTCATTCTGCCATGTCAGACTGGTCAGGGTTCCGGGGTGGTTCCTTCTGTCTGGCATGGCGGAAAACATACGCTATCACACCTTCCCGTTCAGCTTCTCAAAAAGGCGCTTACGCTCATCTTCGGGAAGCTTCATAATTTGCGCCGTCAGTTCAGAAACGTCAGGCCCCTGAGAGGTCAGATCTTCCTTAACCCGCTTCAAAGCCAGCTCCATCAGCAGTGACCGCGAAGCGGGTGACATATTGCGATACAGCTGCACCCAGAGGCTTAGCTGGCGATCACTGTCGTTGAGTGTAAATGCTTCGCCCTTAGCCCTGATTCTCTCATCATCAAGAGACATTGTGGCTGCGCTGATATGGTAAACAATGCCTTTCCCGGCAGTCCTTTTACGACGTATTTCCGGGTGCAGGGATGCCAGCTTTTCCAGGCGCATCCTAGCGCCCCGCGCAGTGCCCGGCATCCCCTCTATATGAGTGAATTCCTCTGCTGTCAGCCAGTCTTTAGCCTCTTCAACAGAAGCTTCAGGATGAGTAGGTATAGCCGAAACTGTTCTCTTACTGCTCATATAAATTTCACCAGATATCAATGCGTTAATATGAAAACCAATAAATAGATACCAAAAGAACTTGAAAGGTATCTTTTATTCGCATTTAATATCCATGTACTGATTCCATGGAGTTAATACTGTGCGTAACTCAATAGCATCGCAGAAAAAACAGAGCAAAGGAAGTTCAGGGAACTGGCATCGTGCCGATATTGTGGCAGCCCTTCACAAGCGAGGGTTAACGCTGGCGTCACTGTCACGCAGTCACGGCCTTGCGCCACGTACATTAAATAACGCCTTAGAGCGTCATTACCCCAGAGCTGAGCGCATTATTGCCGGGGCTCTGGATACGACACCGGAAACATTATGGCCGGAAAGGTATGCCCTTAAAAATGGACCTAATAGCAGGTAAAGGATGCAACCATGGCAACCACCATCACTGAAATAACGGAATGCTTTGAGTATTTTTTCAGTTCTCTTTATCGCAGGGAGTTCGTCAAAACCCTGCGTCTGAACGAATGTAGCGAGCGGGAATTACTGCCTCTGGTACGTTGCTATTTGCTGGGTTGGTTTGCAGTACGTAAACCAACTGCGGCACGTTCCAATGTCTCCGCGACCGTCAACAGTACAGAAGTAAAGAAATTGATGAAGCATGACAGCAAAGCCTTGCTTGTGCTGTTTGATTTCTCTGACACACCCTATTCAGAAGAACAGATTGAATCCTTCCGTAACTGGCCTTCACTTGGCCGGGGAAATCACCGCAAGTCAGCATTCAATGTCGTTTATTTCTTTGTGGAAAAACTTAGACCGCTGGCACTGGGGAAAATCACCAAAAACATCCGTATCACTTAGCAGGGAATTAAATAATGAACAGAAAACTGTTGGCCTTATTGATGGCAGCCATAACACTTCCAGCTGCGGCAGCGCAGTACGTAAAACCCGGAGCGGTTCTAACCCTGAATCCGGGAAAACACAACGCTGAATTCAACATTAATGCCTCAACGGGGGATGGTTCGGGCGTATGTAATATGGAGGGGACAGCACAGCAAATAGCTGCCGGAGAAAGCCAGAAGCGTCGCTGGGTCTGGAATGACAATACCAGCCAGTGTGTTGCAGTAATTGGTGAACTGAATAACGGTAAGGCCAGCGTTATGACTCGTGGTTGCGAGGGATACTGCGGGGCTTCTGCGGCAGGCGCAATGGATGGTCTATTTAAAAAGAAGTAAAAAGTATCGTTAATTAATGAAGGAACCCTAGATGAAAAGAAAAATGCTTCTGGTATTAATAGCCGCTGGTTTGCTGGCTGGTTGTGGCGAGAAAACACCAAAATGCAGTAGTGATGACGCTAAAAATCTGGTCGTGGATATTGCCAGAAAGACAATCGAGAAAGGGATGTCATTGGATAAGGATGTGCGGATTTCAGTTGAAAATGTCAGAACAATAAGCTATGAATCAGGCCTTGACGTTTATCAGTGCGCGGCTGATTTAACGTTCACAAAACCTGAACTGCAAAATTCTCTGCCAATCACCTACCGGATACAAAAAACAGATGAAGGCAAAGGGCAATTTTATATAAATGTATCTGGTTTATAACATAACACCTTAAAAACTCTAACCTCTTAGATTAAACTTCGTTTAAAAAATAATAATAACGCTCACATTCAATGAGCGTTATTATTATAATTTAAAGAGCAACTCCATTTAGAGGGTTAATATTTTTCTTTATCGCATAAATAACTGTTGATATACTTTTATTTTTGCATTCGGAAGGCTCAATATCAGATATAAATGTATCATTTCTTGATTGCAATATACTCGCAACAATACCACCTAATGCCTCATCAACAACAGACCTGATCATCTCTTTACACGTATCCATTGCTGCGAACCTATTCATATAAGTCGCAGAATCAATTGCAATATCTAAAGCCTTACCTTTATGCATATTACTTACAATGGTAGAGTCAAATAAAATTTTCATATTTGATGAAATAACCTCTGCGAATTCAAATGAATAATTATAACCATCCACCATACTTTGATATACTCGCAGGAAATCATGCATATAAAAATTAAAGTCATGAATAGAAAGTACTTTCATAAAATTAGATCTAATCGAGCTGCAAATTTTCTTTTGATCAGCGCCATCTATTGAAGATAAAATAGCTAAAAAATCAGATATCTGTTTTGGGTCAAATTTATTTTCAGATGTTAGCCTGCCGACAATAGCATCATACATTTGAAATGCTTCTGCCGTTTTTCCACCTCTGTTTAGAACAACGTCATAAGCCAAGGTCAATGCTTGTTTAAGTTCAGCTAAACTTTGAAAGCGCCTCTGAGGGTCCATTTCACAGCAACGATTAATAACATAAAACAATGACGGATGAACTACATTTTCTATTAGATAGCCAGGATCGCGACCGGTTAACAAATTATAAAAACTTTTCCCTAACATAAATATATCCGCAGGAACCGTTGCATGTTTGAATCCTTCATCGGAGAATTCAGGCGGAAGATAACCCCTAGTACCCCAAAACATACCTGAACTCGTAAACCTTGATATCGACTCAGGCTCCATTCCAAGCCCAAAGTCGGACACTATAACTTGCCCTTGATGATCAACCAAAAAATTTTGAGGTTTAATATCCCGATGAAGAATACTCTTATTATGTAATTCGGAGATAGCATCTATCATTGAGTAAAACACAAACTCCTGTATTCCATAATTTGATTTAATACTTTCCGAAAACTTCGTTAAATCTCCTCGCTCATAATAAGGCATAATAAAATAAGGTGGAACCGAATCCATATTCCCATATAATACCTGAATGACACGCCCATTATTTGGAAAAGAAGATAATAATCGTACCTCCCTCTTAAATCTTTTTATATACTCATCATCATCAACCTTACAATATTTTAATACAATAGGAGAATTAATAATATTCATGGTATCATTAACATGCAGAATACCTCCCATACCGCCACTATCACTACAAATCCCCGTAACAAAAAATCGGTTATCAATCAAGTCGCCACTGTTATATTGCATTTTATCCCCTTAGCCTAAAACGTCTTTGAAGTTTGATATCACATGTATTAACAATAGAAAATTCCATTTGTGCCTAAAATAATAACCAAGATCGTATTACAAAAAATGTAAGCACTAAATAGAAAAATAAAACAAAGATATCAATAAGTTATAAAATCACAATTCAATATCTAACAAGTAGTCTAAAGCAATCTATCTAAGTAATCCGCCCACACCTGCAACCACTTCCGGCACTCAGCATCATACTTATACAAGTTGTAGATCCCTTCAACACCGCCACGTGTATGCCCCAACACAGCCTCTGCAACCTCATTTGGACACTGTAAACGAGATAAGCCCGTTCGTACTGTACGACGCAGATCGTGCGGCGTCCAATGAGGTATATCAAGCATTTGACCACTTTCACGTAGACGCCATGAATTTTCAGTTAGATACTTCTGCTGGATTGGCTTCTTTGTGGCTTGCGAAGGGAATAGATATTTGTCAGAGGTAAGGCGTAGAACCTTGAGAAAGTCGATTGCCTGATCAGATAACTATACGTAGCGCTCTATCCCTGTTTTGGCTTCTCGCAGATGGTAAATGAATGATGCCTTTTTCAAAATCGAAGGCCTCCGGACTGACGCCGCCGAGATGACTGTGGCGCCGGGCCCGATTGTAGAGCACTTCAATGTAATCGAAGATAAGCATCTCACCGGGATCTGGATCTACGTCATGAGCGCAAGTTAATAGTTTTAGAAATCAAGCTAATTAGCATAATATCTCTTAACTGAAGGGATATGGAGCCGCATAAATAAATGAAGACACGGCAGTATGCGCAAAAATCAATCTTCGATCTGGAAGCAATCTTCGAACAGTCCCGCAACAATGTTAGTGAACTTGAACAGCTGTTGAGCGAGCTGACTTTTCGCAACACTGCCAGGGCGCGGACTCTGACGTCTAAAATCGAGCAATCTCTAACTGCAATTAGCGACCGCAGCGAGGTCTCCATGTCGGCTTCCAGCCCATCAACATGTAATCTCGATTCGGCGTCCATACAATTTTCTCAAGCAGTGCCCCACAATGCACCTGCAACTGTAGAGCAACTGCAACCGAAGGCTATCCCAGACACTGCCATGCGACAGCAATTCGACAAAGGCCAAATTGATCTAGGTCCACTCCCATCCTTCTCACCGTCAGATAAGGCGAATGATGCGCGAGCAATACTGGCAGCATGGACAGCCCTCGAAGCACTGTCGCCTCAAGGTTATAAACGCCCAGAGGATATGGCAACCGGCGACCGCTCCAGGGTTGCTCTATTGGAGCGAGGTGTTCCTTGGGGACCAAATGCCCGCAGCAAGCCTAGTTATAAGCTTTATTTCGAGGTCGTCCTCGGTTCCATCGCTCTCGACAAGGCGACGGACGAGCTGGTCAAGGTTTTTGGCGAGGATGAGGAGAGTTCACGCCCGGACGGTAAGAAAGCGGCCATCGGCTCGATCCTGATCGACAAGGAAGGTTATGTGCTTGAGGAAAAAGGAGTTGCCGTTTCCAGTTTTGCCTGGGCACTCAAGCCGGCTCTCGATCTGAAGCTTGGGAGCTTAGGGAATTGGCCAAATGTTGAGCCGCGCATTATCGAGCATCTGGATCGAATAGTTCGCCGCCACAACGAGGATGGAGAACCCATACCGATCGATTTGGATGTCGTTCTTAATGCTTATAAATGGCTTGTGTCTCAGTTCGGTGTACCCGAACATTTGGTTGAGCCACCCACATTCGCGATTAAGGTGTTTCATCATTTCAAGGCCAAGTCGCCGCCTGAACCTTCGTTACTGAATTCCTTCTATCTTGAAGATCTCGGTGAAGCAACCAAATTGCTCGAGACGGGCAAAGCCGGAACCGGTTTGCGCCGCTATATGGGAATTGGCAGGCCTGACCAAAAAATCGACGTGCTATCGCCCATTTCCGCAGTTGAGCCTTTCGTCGCGCCGTCGCTCATGCCGCAGGCTCGTTGGCCTTCGAGAGGCGGCCATCCATTGGTACTGCTTCAACAGGCTGCCGTGAATGCTGCGCGTGCAGAGCTGAATGATGCTCCAGGTATCATCGGTGTCAATGGGCCACCGGGTACTGGAAAGACCACTCTTCTGCGAGATATTGTCGTTGGGTGCATTCTTGATCGGGCCACAGCGATGTGCGACTTCAATAGACCGCAGGATGCCTTTTCCACAACAGGCGAGAAGCTGGCATTCGGTTCCAATGCATTCCTGCACTTCTACAAGTTACATGCGTCCTTGAGGGGCCATGAGATCGTCGTAGCCTCCTCCAATAACAAAGCAGTCGAAAACGTCAGTAAAGAGCTTCCTCTCAAGGAAGCCAATGGTCGCCATGAACAGATCGCCTACTTCCGGTCCATCAGCGACCTGATTGCGAATCCCAAACGCGCCGGCTATTTCGAAGCCGAGGCTGAGGGGGACATCCCCTCCGACCCTGTCGAAACCTGGGGATTGATCGCCGCGGCTCTCGGCAAGAGCAGCAACCGAGGCGCGTTCCAGCAAAGTTTCTGGTGGAATGAAGACGGTGGTTTCCTTACCTACCTGAAAGCAGCTCGCGGCTTAAACGTCTTGCGTGAGATCAAAGATGAACAAACTGGCGAAATCATCGATCGCGTGATGCCCAGCGTGGTCGTCAATGAGCGGCCCAGCACCAACGAAGCGGACGCTTTAGCGGCCTGGCGGAAAGCACGAACCGTTTTCCTTCAACTCAAGGAGACGGTAGACGCCGAAATCGCCAGCATCGAAGAGATGCGACGGGATATCCAGGCACTCAAGGGAGCGACTACTGAACAACAAAGGGTGGAACAGCGTCGTCCGAGTCTGATTGAAGCTGTCGAAGAGGCACATCAGACTGCTGAATCCTACCAATGGGAGCATGAGAAGGCAAAATCGCAGATCGAGCAGGACAAGATCATGCTCAACAGCCATCTTGCTTGCCGTCCAGGTTTCTTCTCCCGTTTGTTCGCAACTGCGGCCTGGAAGTCGTGGAGATCGACACTGCAGAAGCTCTCGGCGACCTTGCAGCAATCAGTCTTACGGGCGCAGGAGACAGACGGTGCCCTTGAGCTTGCAAGGACTAAGTGGAGCAATATTAAGTCCCAGTTACAGCAACTCGACCAGGAAATTTCCAGCAAATGTCAGGCTGTCTCGAAATTGAAGGCAACCGAGGCAGAGGCACGAAACCGCATGGGAGACAGGGTCGTTGATGAAAGATTCTTCGAGCGCGAGCACGAGGCTATCCACCTGACTGCGCCATGGCTTCCCGATGAGGTTCATCACCTGCGAGAGGATCTTTTCGCCGCTGCCCTGAATGTGCATAAAACGTTCATTGATGCTTCGGCCAGCCGCTTGCAACACAATCTTGGGCTGTTGATGTCGGGCATGGTTGCTGGCGCCTTCCAGTCTTCCGCTCACCGTGAACTTCTCCCCGACCTTTGGTCGAGCCTTTTCATGGTTGTGCCTACCGTGTCCACGACATTCGCCTCGGTTCGGACGATGTTCGGGGATCTGCCACCAGAGAGCATTGGCTGGCTTCTGGTAGATGAAGCGGGCCAGGCCGTTCCTCAGGCAGCAGTTGGAGCTATCATGCGGGCAAAGCGCTCCATCGTGGTAGGTGACCCGTTGCAAATCCCACCTGTAGTTTCACTTCCTGAAAAGCTGAACGCCGAAATCTGCAAGTTCTTTGACATTGACCAAGTCGAATGGTCTGCCCCCGCAGCATCTACGCAGACCCTTGCAGATCAGGCATCACGCTTCAAATCCACCTTCGTCATGGACGTAGGTGATCGAGAAGTCGGGCTGCCACTCCTCGTTCACAGGCGTTGTCAGAACCCAATGTTCGATGTTTCTAACTCCATCGCCTATGCTGGGCAGATGGTCCATGCTGTCGGGCCTAAAAGACCTGGATCTATCGGCTCGGCATTGGGGAGATCTCGCTGGGTGGATATCAATGGCGATGCTGAGACGAAGTGGTGTCCCGAGGAGGGCGAAGCGGTTGTACGAATGCTAAAAGAGCTGGCAGCTTCGGGCATTACAAATCCAGACGTATTTATCATTACACCATTCAAGATCGTAGAGCAGAACATGCGTCGGCGTCTCGACAGAGAAACCGACCTGCTGCGCACGTTCGGCGTAAAGTTGGATGAGTGGTGCCGTGATCGTGTAGGCACGATCCACACGTTCCAGGGCCGAGAGGCGGACACGGTCATCCTGTTGCTGGGTGCGCCGAAAGCGAGTCAGCAAAGGGCGCGTCAGTGGGCGGCAAGCCCGCCAAACATAATCAATGTAGCCGTCTCACGCGCCAAGCAAAACCTGTATGTGGTCGGCTCGGCTGCTGCATGGGCAGGGGCGGGAACTAGTCTGCAGGTCCTGCATCGGCAATTAGCGCAATCAGGCTGACAATCTCCGAGGTGGCCCTCATTGTTGAGGGCCCATCGCGAACAATCTGCAACCTACGTCAGTATCGGACTGGTCGCTAAATGTCAAACACTGACATTGCTCACATAATAGTCTAGTAGTCATTACCCACCGCCCATCCGAGCTTGATAATTCTTATAGCTCCACTTATACCCACACTGAGGAATAACCTCTGACAACGCTAAGGAGCACGATTATGGGGCTTAAACCTGGTCCAAAACCAATTGCAAAATCAACAGGAAAACCCGATCAACGCAGACGTGATAATAAGGATACACCCGGCAATACCCCAGGACTGAAACCAAGCAAATCAACTGGGAAGTAATCGTTCAAGGGTATGGAGAATTCATCTATACCCTTATCTCGTCAAATCTGTCAGATTTAGCTCGCTTAGTGCCATCAACTGACGTTGCTAACATAATATTGAATTAATACGAGGAATAGGTCAATAATTGTCGTTAACCTCCTTATTCATAAATTATTGGAGCTACAGTAGTGTATAATTCTGGTATGTTGCAAAGCAAAATGGTTGTCTTCTTATGAGATCTAAATTTTTATCACTTGGTAATACTAAGGCTTCACTAGAAACTTCGTTTAATGCAGATTTAATTTCAGAAACAGACATTTCAAATGCTTTGGCTAAAGACATTCCATAAGATTTACTCGGGCTATGAACCTTTATGTAATTCGAAAAATTATGCATCATTAATGCATTGTATCTATCAACTATAGTCCATGATGCAGCGATAACAGTGCTTTTCCTGTTTAGCAAAAATGCTTGTGGATACCCTAATAATTCGTGTGTTCTGAATAACTTAAAATAATTCCTGTTGACTAATGCACCACCGTAACAAGCGTTCAAAAGCACTAGTTTATAATTCATTTTATAAGAGTATGATTGTAAGTTCTCATAGCTAAGTGCACTCCTTTCTGCATGAGGACCAGCTAAATCAGCAAAAACAGGATCAGTGAACAGTGAGGCCGAAAAGCCATGTTGTGAAATAACGATCGAGTCATAAGCAGCAGCACGTTCAAAGAAATCCTTTTGTTCTGCTGGAGATATAATTTCACCATTGAGACCTGCGGTATTCATAAAGTGTTGTATTTCTGTTTTGTCGTACTCTAAGTTCGTGACAGACTCAACCATGCCAAGGCAAGAATGTATTTCATAACTCTCATCCTTTGGATGTAGGCATAAGCAAGACCTGATTTCAAAATCTCCTAAAAGAATTTTATTCCTTATTTTTTCATTGCCAATCAACAGCGTGTTCAATGGTAGGAAATCCATTTTAGATGGAAAGAATATTACGCCGCGGCTAGAGTTCTCGAGAATTGCTATGGAATTTGTCAGGTTGTAAATAAGAGTGGTTTGGTAGTTTATTAACGCCTGATTAAAATCCGCGCGATTATTGTTCCCTCCCCTGAATTTATTCAGTTCGAAGAAGAAATCCCGACCCTCTTTTTCTGGAATATTCTCCATAATGTAACAACCATCAGATATAGTAATCAATTTTGATTGTGATGCAGAGAAGTCAAATATAAGAGCATACCCTTCTTTAATTCTATCAAAAAGTAGCGTAGAAACGCACTCCATGGAGGTATAATGGTATGGAGAATTAATATTATATTTAAATCTTAACTCTTCAGCTTGAGAAATAAATGAATCCCATGGGTCATCATTATTCCCATAGAGAGCATTGTCATATTTTTCTGCAAATCCGTAAAGATGAGGAGCACCATAACTAGCTAATCTTTCGATAGTTTCTGACAACTTCATTAGTTCATCATGTGATACAATTGATGATATATCCTCTTTCCATTTTAATATACTTAGCCAGTCGCTTGACTGATTAACACGTGAAAGAGCCAATAATGGAATTATATCTTCAGCAGTTCCAGTTTCCGCAATACTAGCTATCAAATGTTCAAAGCGACCAACATACCTACTCCTAACTCCTCTTCTATAATGGATTTTAAATATATTCCTCAGAGTTTTATTCATTCTACAAGCAAAAGATGACAGACATTTCAGTAATGCAACCTGATCACCGTAAAATACGTTGTTTTTTGCATCTATTAGTTCAATCTCTAGCAAGAAATCATCATCAAATGAATCATCCCCTAACTCTTCAAGGATTTTTCTCGTATCACGCATATATTTCGAGGCAGTATTACGATCTCCCTTTTCTCTATAGCAGGCTGATATATTACTTGAGATTATCGCTTTTCTTTTAACTTCGAAATCCTCTCGAGATAAGATTTCTAAATATAATTTTATAGCATCATCAAATTCATCCAATTGCATTAGTAATGTGGCGTGATTTAATATCAAGGTGTCAGCTGGACTAATCCCAATCTCTTCACAACTCTCTAATAACTTGTTCCAGATTTCAATTGCTGATGCATAATCTTCGCTAACAATACATATACCATGCTTAACTGTAAGAATCTCAAGCTCAGCTTCGTTATCTAAGCTTTTATTTTCCTCGAGATATTCTAAAGCATCATTAAGAACATCAATTGCTGACTGATAAGAATCGTTATCAGAGAAGAAATATGCAGCCGAAATATAGCATTCGACAACCTCTCTTTCGAATTTATTTTCTTTTAAAAAATCAATTATAACATTCATTAAATATGGGTACTTATCTACCGCTATTTCACCAAGCAACCCCTGTTTAATATTTCTTATAACACTAACACAAGGGGTTATTGAGCCTGTATCGACACAATGTGAAATGAGATTTTTAAGGATGGTTATTACATCATCCACTTTCCCAAGAATACACTTGCACGCCAGTAAAGAATGTAGCGCCCATGAAAAAGAATAGCCATATATTTGAGGGTTAATTAGTGTAACTGCGATCTGGGCGCAGCATTCCACCTCTCTAACCTTATCCATATCAGGTGAATCACTAATTAAGTTAATAAGGTAGTCATCAATTTCTTCAAGACGATACTCTACATCATCTCCCAGTAAAACCCCATTGAGAAATTCATAAAAATCGTGTGGTTTTAAGCTAATCTCGTTCATTGCTTTTCCTTAAGGTTCTTAATCATTGCCTCTTGCTCCAAGAGGAATTTAAGATACAACCTAACAAAAATTTAAATAAAACCCAGCCATAGATGCCAATTCAAAACTAAGCATATTACAGTTTAACCAACTGATGTTCCATAAGCATCCCTGATGCTTACTCATTTTTCGTAAACTGCTTTAAATATTTAGAAAATTTTATTTACCACTATCCATGTGTCATTATATTACAACCTACAGGTCCATAATGAAGCCCTACTTGGTCAGCGGACCTGAATTGAATCCTTGTGTATTTGAGAAGGCGAAAAAATAATTAGTATCTGATTTATTTTTACGATGATTTTATGAATCCCAAGACTTTGGTTGGAAAATATGAGCGCTTATTGTGATCTGTACTCTGATAATTAACAAACGGCAATACCGATAATACCATAACTAGCAGAGAGAATATTTTTGAAAGTTACGTTTTCGCTCAAAGCAGACCTTATGACCTCGACTTCTGGCAGATCCGAGCCAAGAGCGAACATTGAAATCATAAATCGGCCTAAATCTTAGGGGGAGCCCCCATCATTATGTAACCAGTTTACTGAAGGTGTTGTTTTAACCAAATACGAGTACCTTCAATGTCATATGCTTTTTGCCCAAATCCCTTAGCAAGCAGGGATTCAGGTAAATACTCGTCATATTTATCCAAGTACTTTTCTGGAACATCTGTAGCAAGATCAAATGCAGATGGCAAGCCTGACAACAGTATTTCTTTAAGCGCGTGCTGAACGGAAGCTACACTTGAATTATCGATTTCTATAACACCAGCAAACGAATTTGCTTTAAAACCACAGCGTAGGAGCAAGGCTGTAATCGTATTCACAACTTTATCCCCCATCCAAGGAATTACGTAACAGTGTTGCCCGCTCGTAATAAAATATTCATTTTGCAGGTCATAACGCCGAAAGTTACTACAGCCTTCAGCAAATAGATTTCTGGCGGCAGAATCGGCATAATCTACTCTCTTGCTACCTATCGCTATGCGGTAATCACTTTCCCTATAGATAGCGAGCATTTCCTGACGTACGGCATCATGAACAGACATTCCTCCCCCACTAAATTGTGGTGGCTGACCGCCTTTGGTTGCCTCTACATAGATAACTTTTTTCTCTGTATCGATCTCTGTCACTTTCCAGCGCCGCCCACCGAAGATGATATGTTGGTCTGGTAGCAGTGGGGAGTCCACAGGCACTGTTCCAAGGGTTCTGTTTCCGGTGACAATGCGGAACTCTTCCGGTGTATTGAACACGGCATAAAACGTGTAATGGTTAGTCAGTTTCTCACCCTCTGCCCCAACAACCATTTCGCCGCTAGCAAGTTGAGTGAGCAGACCACATGCCCCCATATGTTTAAGCAGGCTTTTGAAATCGCCTAAATCCACATTACGGAACGGGCCTGTTTGACATAGCTGTGACCAGAGCTGATCGGCACGAACTCCGCCCCATTGCGCGGTAATAGCAAGAATCTGGTGTAGCAGCGTGGAGTAATGCATCTGCCGGGAATCGGCAGGCTCAAACCATTGTTTAGAGATCATCAACCTGATCATTGCCATCGACTGCACCAACTGAAGTCGTAGGTGATCAACGATACTGCTATTCACAGTAAGCTCATTTTCTGTAATTAGCATTCTGAGTACTGATGGGGAATCGCGTCGCCCAGAACGCCCCATACGCTGGCGCAAACTGGAAACAGAATGCGGAGGAATAACTTGGATAACCGACTTAACCTTACCGATATCAATTCCCAACTCGAGCGTCATTGTACAAACAGCTGTTGTGGGCAAATTTCCTTTCTGAAGACGAGATTCAAGCGCCTCACGTAATTCCTTGGCAAGGGAACCATGGTGGGGGAAAAATTCATTCGGAACAATTTGCTCCTCACACATGTCGCTCAGCGTTGCCGCAATGCTTTCAGTGCGCTTTCGGCTGTTTGCAAAGACCAAATGAGAATCGCCACGACAAAGTCTAAAAATGTCAGCGCAAACGTCATGTTCAGCTGAACTCTGAAGTTCTTCCTCTTTTTGGATCACTCGCTCCAGGTACCCTTTGACCTGTACCTGAAGAGTAGCAGTGCTATTACTATCTGTAACAATTACGCAGGGGAGTCGTTTGTCCGGGCGCAACAGTTCGGGCACTTTCTCCAGTTCCCCCAGCGTGGCACTCAACGCAACGCGGGGAATTGGATTTACCTGGCGTCCTAGCACATGGTCAATTCTATTGAGCAGAGAAAGTAGCTGTACACCACGCTCTGAGCCAATAAAAGCATGAAACTCATCAATGACGATGTATGCGACTGAAGAAAATGCCTGTTTGAGCCAGCCCATTGAGTTTATGAGCAAAGACTCAAGCGACTCAGGTGTAATCAGTAAAATGCCAGCAGGGTTCGTCCGAGCCTTCTTCTTTTTGCTTTGTGGTACATCCCCGTGCCAGGGAGTCACTGGCATTTCCAATGCATCTCCAAGGCTCTCAAGACGACGGTGCTGATCGTTAATCAACGCCTTCAACGGACTGATATAGACGATGCCAAATCCATTAGTGAGATCTGCAACTGCCGAACAGGCAGGAAGAAAGAAAGCCTCTGTTTTACCCGCTGCTGTACCTGCACTGATTAGCACGTCTCGATCACGGGCTAAAATTGCCGGGATAGAACTCTCCTGCAAGGGCCTTAATGTAGACCAACCCTGCTTGTAAACCCACTTACGGACGCGGGGATCGAGGCTATCGTAGGCACTGCTCATAGTTTGAAGTTCACCAGTCCGTCGTCGTCATCGCTTTCCTCCGTAGTGGCGTCATCCATATCGCTGGGCCTGTCCTCTTCAATCACCACACCCTCGATTAGAGTTTGCCAGTTCATCGTTCTGTTTTGTTCCAGCACGGCCAGCATGTCCAGGAAACCTTTTATGGTATTACGGGGGGTACGGAAGTAAGCGTCTCCAATGGTTTTACTACAGTGATGCAGAAATCCAGTCAGTGCATCATCTGGTACCAGATAATTCTCTGGATCTCCGCCTGCATAAACATGGCGAAGATTTCTCAGCAAAATATACAGTTCCTCAGGGGTCAGGCTGGCAAGATGCAAAGTAGGGGATGAGTAGTCAATCACTCCTGCTTTTTGCGCGAACCGGTTTTCCGCAAGACGCGACTGGAGAGCCTCATAGCTGTAAAGACCTTTACGCGGATCGAAAAGAAACTCTGGCGTCCCCCCGAGGATAAAACCAATGTTCTCGGCTGAGCCTTGCAGGCAGTCATTCAGAATCCGCAAAATCTGTTCGTAGTTCGCTGTTCTTGCTTGCGTATTATTCAGCTTAAAGAGGTTCACCATTTCGTCGAGGCTGACCAAAAGACCGGCATAGCCTGCCTGGCGGACAAAAAGGCTCATCAACTTTAAAGAATCATAGAATGAAGCGTCTGAGATAATAGTCCGAACGTCGAGATCGTTACGGGCATCAGTTTTGGTGGTGTACTCTCCCCGCAACCAGCGAATGGCATTGGATTTTAGCGTTTCATTATCCTGTTCGTGCCCCCGCCAGAATGCATCAATGACCTTCGCAAAGTCATATCCGCCCACCATATCTGACAGGGCAGCCAGGCGCTTATGAATAACTGATGAAACCTCGGAGCCGTCCGTGTCAGCTTCCTTCCTTGCCTCCGTAACGAATCTTTCAACAACGCTAAGTAACGCATTACCATCCGGCTTGTTTCTGGTGGACATGTTTTTCATAAGCTCAGAATAGAGATTACGAGCCTGACCTCCCGATGAGTGAATGCGTCTGTCAGGAGAAAGGTCTGCACTGACTGACACCAGCTTCTTCTCTAGCGCAATAGAGCGCACAACACTCAGAAAGAACGTTTTACCAGAACCATATTCACCGATGATAAGTCTGAAGCTTGCACCACCGTCAGCAATCCTCTCAATATCTTGGTGGAGAGCGGTGATCTCGTTCACGCGGCCAACCTGGATATGCTGAATGCCTATCCTTGGCGTTACACCTGACTTAAGTGACTGAATAATAGCGTCACGTTCTTTCACTCTTATACGTGTTACAGACATTCACTATCCCTCTAATTCTTTGGCAATTTCCAAGTCAACCCAGATATCATCATCGGCATCGTCCAGTACTGGAGCATCAACCACCGCATAGGACCAGTCATTGATCACCTCAAGCGCACCGCCGAGCATCAAATTCAAATTTCCGCACAATTCTGTCGCCTCTTTTCGGGACCACTGTTCTTTCTCCAGCAAACTGCGATAAAGCTGGCTATGTGCGGAGTCAAGCCCCCCCGCCTCCGTTGATGAGGCTGGAGCGCTTTCTGGCTCTTCCGGTTCTTCTTCGGTGAAAATTGTGTTCAGCAATTTACGAACATCATCCGTGGCAGATTCGTGGCGGGCAAGTACATTAGCATCCAGTGTGAACCCTGCTGCTGTCTGATCAGTTGCTACAGACGAGACGAGATCATGTTCAGTTGCGGAATGCTGATGGATATTGCTCGAGACAGATGAGGGATCCAGCCCCAAACTTGAATAAATCTTCTCAAGCTGTTTGATTTCAGCAGGCGCTATCGTCCCATCCGAACAGGCAACACTAACGATAACCTTACCCACAGCAGCTTTTTCCGCGGCCCCCATCAACTCAATCCTGCTTTTCATTCCTGTCATATTGGCTGGGGTATGAAGTTGCCACGTTAAATACGCATGTAGAGAGCGTTTTTCATAATCGGTGAAGCCAGGATTGTTGTTGATGGCATTCTCAAGCACTTTCTGTTCAGCTTGATCAAGAGAATCGTCAATCAAGGCGACCATCGCCCCTAATCTGAGCGTCATTACGGCTGAGATAAATTCAGGAGAAGGTGAGAAGCGTCCATCTTCGGCGGCATGGAATAGAACAAGTGTCCCATCAACATCCGCCTTCACATGGTGATAATACGGGTCAGGTGCCACACCGTAACTCATCTTCAGAGCAAAGGCCTGCATCAAATCGGCCTCTTTTTTATTGATCTTATTGGGGCAACTGGCATTCATATGTGCCCAAAAGTCAGCAACTGAGACTAACCCCTCCTTGACGAGGATCGCCTCATCAGCCCAGCGTTTGAATGAGCTTAATATTTTTTCTGCACTTTCATTAACGATCTCTGAAGGGAGCAACATAATTGCAGCCGTATCATTGACTGACGTACCTTTCCTACCAAGGTAGCGACTATAAGCATCAAGTTCATCCGTACATATGTCGGCAAGAGCCATAATTTTCTGGACAGGGCTCTTCAACGCACTTGGATCAGGCAGGTCGGGAACAGGAAGTCGAACACCTCGCAAACTAGGACTTGCTGGTGTGTAATCTAACCTTAGGCGCGTTTTATTCGCCTTAACGACCATCCCTTCACCATATTTGAGGGTGTAACGCCGTTTGAAAAGCGCAGCAAACTCTTTAGCACAGCGGCGAGCCGGGGTACGCAGCGAATAATCGGTGTGGTTTATTACCCAGTTCAACGCCAGTTCAGCTGATACAGGAACTCCTTCATGTACAGTTTTTGCCAGAGCCAGCTTAAATTGCATGCTGTTGCTGAAACCTGAATTGCTATCGAGCTCAGTGGCTAAGCCCATGTTCGGGCACAGAATAGACATGGCTTCGAGTAATTGGGTCGAATATCCACGGAAGGAGCGGTTCTCAATGAATACCGATCTTAACCGAGCGACTTCATTGAACAGATTACGGAACTCAGCATCAGGGAATTTTGGGTCAGTGGAATCTACGAGCGCTTTTCTTTCCAGGCCGTAGAGGTAGATAAAAACATAGCCGATAGGACACGATGGATCAGACCTATCGCTGGCAAGCCAACTGACATACGCACCGCGTGCTTCTGGGGAAAGAGAGGAAAAACTGGGCCAGTATCCTAATGAACTGTCCTCGTAAAGATAAGCAGTAGGTTTTATCTTACATGTGTCATCAATTAATGATGCCTCACTTCCATCGTCATAATAGCCGCCTGATTCCTGACCGGAGGGCTTCATGCGTTGCCCCACGTAAATGTGGCCACCGCTAATTGCTACACCAGCCACAGTTATCATCTCACCCGGAAGTACCCATCGAGCTAGTGCACCTGCTGACTTTGAGGTGTTCCGGTAATGATTGGTTGTCAGCCGAAGTTCAACACCCCGGCCACCGCTCAATGTAAAAGTTGCAAGATTATCGTCTTCACTATCATCGTTTCGCACAACCGCCTCTTTTTTCTTGATGTCAGCGAGCCATTCTTTTGGCGGTGCTTTCACGGGGCTTGAAGCATAAGACTTTGGAGATTTACGTTTTTTCTTTCTAAAAAACAACAAGTAAATGACTAAAATCGCCGCCAGAATCTTCAATAACTCCATGATATATAACCTTAAAATCATTCCTCACGCACACTCATAAGCAGCAATGAAGGTTGAGCAAGTGGATTAATCTCAAAATAATACGTCTAAATCGCAAGGGTTCAAACCAAAATGCAATCAAAATTAATTTATTGATTTAAAGGAAAATAATTATTGATTAAGCATGCTTTTCAAGCAGAAATTTTGAAGGTATGCGAATGCTTGTGAGTCATTCGCATCAGAATGAAGTTGAATTGGTTCTGCATAAACATACGAGTAGCTGTTACATGGATGCAGAGCTGGCGGCAATTATCCTTATCTATTTGCTCTCAGAACTGACTCTGCTAACGGGAAATGAGTTCACCGACGGCGAACCGTGCAGAATGCATTTCATACTCTAGTGACACGAACAAACCACACAGCAAGTTTCTGTATAAAATTCCTACGCTGGTGACGTTCAACTTCTTGAGCACGGATTTCCTCCTGTTCCTTTTGTTTCTGATTGGTTAGCAGCGTCGGATCTCTCTGCAAAAATCCTCGGTAGGCTGATTCGGCAATGAGGGCATCGGGCTAGTTTCTCTTCTCTCTTCGCTACATTGGGGCAATCCCAACAGCAATGCCCCTTTTAGCCTCTTCACGTTTACTACGAGCATCAGCCAAAGTCACGTCGGGATAAACCCCAAGAGCAAGCAACTTCTCCTTGCCTACAACACGGTACTTAAGCCGCCAATAATCAAAAGGTAAAGTCCCCCACCATCAGAGAGTTTGTAAGGTTCATCTTTTGGCTTTGCGGTATCAACCTGACGGGCGTTAAGTTTCATTGGGGGTATATCCATAAGACCGAACAGCACATACCCCAAATGTACCCCCATATGCATGTATATTTTGGGGGGTGTCAGTAGACGTCAGAATGCAAGCGAGAGCTGGAAGATGCTGATTATAATGGTTTTCAGTGAACTGGAGTAGACTTTGAGAGATACTTGATTGGTGCGATAATAGGAGTAGAACCTATGAGCTTCGCCTTACGAAAGCAAGCCAACTCCAAAATGAGTACAAGAATGAGTATTCTAAAGACTAATTTTTAAATAAAACATAAATATCAATAAAATATAATTAAAATCACGGTTTAACGTCTAATTAAAATGTGTTGTCTTATGGGGTTTCGCTAAATCTCATACGCATCGCAAAAACGATAAAATCCACGCAACTGCGTGGATTTTTGTTTTAATCGGTAAGCTCCCTATCAGAAAGATCATCCCCCGACATCGTCGTAGCCGTATTACCAGCTGCTGCCGTCAGCAAAACATTTAAGAGTCTGGTTTACTGTTGATTTTTACCAGAATACAGCCCGAAGTATCAATGTGGGACATGGTATTATCCCTGGATATTGCTTATCATAAATAATGATATCTACAATCTATAATTGAAAAACAATGGATAAAATAACCACCTCTTTAACTTCAACAAATGAAATTAGAGCATATTATACGGATGATTTTATTCGACTTTATCAGGCGTTTTCCGATGAAATAGCAGAAAGCGCTCTTGAGAACAAAACCTTCGTATCTCCACCGTTCAGTATGAGCAGAATGACATGGATTAAGCCTTCTTTTTTATGGATGATGTACCGTTCAGGATGGGCAAAAAAAGACTCAAGACAAAAAAGAATTCTAGCAATAGATATAAGCTACACAGGATTCCGTGAAATACTAAAAAGCGGAGTACTTAGCAGTCATGGCGAGTCTCTTCATAATAGCTTAGACAGCTGGCGCACCGATATAAAAAAATCAGATGTAATAATACAATGGGATCCAGAAAGGGACTTATATCTAAATAGACTAAACTATCGCACCATACAAATAGGATTACGTAATCAAGCCGTTGAAGATTATTGCAAAAAATGGATTACCAACATTTCAGATGTAACCAGCCTTGTCGAAAAGATAAAAGGGTACATAGATGCTGGGGACATACATTTAGCAATTTCGCTTCTCCCTCAAGAACGGCCTTATAAAATTCAAGCCGGAAACCGGCTTAAATGAAAATTTATTTTTTAATCTAAAACACCGTAAGATTTTCCAACCTGCACTGCTTTGTTCTTTATTTCAGAGATGGAATTTCTTGACAATACTTTTAATTTCTCAACAGCGTATTTTGAACCTATTCTTACTAAAGCGTATATACAGTTCCATGCCAACATGTAATTATCATCCTCTCTGTCATCAGCCAAGTAATCATATTCAGACAAAGCACAGTTATACAGGGCATTTACTGCATCATCGCTTTTAGCCTTTATTTTAACTAAAGCCCGCACAACATCATCATGTTTATAATGAAAATCATCACCCAAAAGATGTATCAAGATATCTTCATGCTTGCTTTTAAATCCAAAATGAAAGCCAATATATAAAGCGTATTCAACTTCTTTCAGGTCTTTAGAAAAATGCGCATTTTTTAAAATGTCATCTATAAAATCCTCAACATTTCCCTGATTACATGGAAAAAGTTTTAGAAATTCTTCATCTGTTATTTTTCCAGCTCTAAGTGGCTTATTATTAACCACGGAAAGCACTAAGTTCTTTTGCTCTGAATTCATTATTGCCTCAATACATTAAAAGAATCGATACCATCGTTAAAGATTTTTTAAAGCAGCGCCCCCTTCCCTTCCAGGACCAATATTTATCTGGTCATCATCGCCTTTAAATCAAGCATTTTCAATCCCCAATCTTTTGATTTTACTGGGCTTGGTATATCAGGATGGGTTACAGCAGTCAGATCAGACTTATCTCTAATGCCAATACCTTCTAACTGTGCTCGCGTACCTGGTTTTAGATTGAATTGTACCAATAAGACCATATCGCCGCGCGCGTTGTACTCATACTGCCAGGTGGCACCGTCCGGCAGCACTTCCTTCAGCGGGAACGTGAAAACCGGGTGCCAGGTGGTGAACGTGCTATTGCCGAGCGGGTCGCGCACTTCCGTCAGGTTGCCGTGCTCGTCGTAACCGTATTCCCAGCGACTGCCTAAGAAATTAAATTATTTAATATAAACTTTTTGTTTATCAAGAAATAATAAACTCACGCAATTGGCGCATAGATTAATAATGAAAAAATCTCTCTCAAATAAATTAAAGAAAGAGCCCATCAACTCTAAAAATAAAGAATTTAATGGCAAGTAATCACGAGCAAATGTGATAATACACTGCGCTTCCTTAAACTCGATATCTCATAATATTTTGTCTTTATAAAACCTCATTTAATCATACGCATCTCCATAGTTTTTCTTTTTCCAGTAAATATCTTTACCACCTGTGTTATACAACTCCGACAATAACTCAGAGAAACTAAGTGCTATAACTGTACTGCTTCCGACTACCCCATGAACCTCGTAATTACTATCATAACAACGGCCATTTCTCTCAAGAGATAAATCTATAGATAAATAATCATTGTTATCCGTTTTTGCTATGAGATACCATGTGGAAGATATATCATATTCACATAATTCACCTACAATCTTCATGTTTGAATTTAAAACTTCATCATTAGGCAGAATGGTAAATGTGATTAGAGAGTTATCGTTGCAAAAAAGTTTAACTCCATTGCATTTTTGATAAAAGTAAATTACATCTTCGGGGCATTTCAATTTATTATTAGGGAGTGATGGCAAATCCCCTTTGGGTGGATTCACCTCACACCTTTTATCTTTCTTAATCAAATCAAGTAATTTATCTATTTTATCCATACTCTTCACCTTGAAATATCACAGACTCAAAAGACCCATCATGTAAATATTGCTTTACTGCTCGATAATATGCATCTCTATTTGCCACAGGAACATGTGCGGCATCAAACATTTTTTCTGAAAGATCTTTCATTTCTCTATTGTTAACTCTTGTCCAGTCAACCTTCCCACCGACTGGTTTATCTGTTCTTTGTTTTAACCAATCACGAAAGACTACTTTTGTCGCAGCATTATTCTCTACAGATAAAGCAATCGTTGGAGAATTACCAGGTCGATAAGGAACAATATCAAACTCTTTTATCTTTCCACAACTCAACCCCAACGGATCCACCCACACCAGCGGGTCACCCACATAGCTGTAGGTATTAATCCCGCCCGCTAACCCTATCGGGTCCATCTGGGTGTAACGCCCGGCGACCGGGTCGTAGCGGTATTCCACCTTTCTGAATTCGGCATGACCGATGAAGGTGATTTCCTTCACCTGCTGCTCATCGTCATACGCAAAATGCTGCACCACGCTATTTTATCCTGACGGCGCGTGAGCCTCCAGAACCCGTCGTAATCGAGCTTCAGCCCGCCCAGGCGCAGCAGCAGGTTGTGCCACACCGGGTTACGGTGTTCTTCGGTGCGGTTGCCTGCAGGTTCCCAGAAGAAGCGCTCTTTTTTCTGCGGTTCGAGGGCCTTTGTCACCTGCCCCGCCGCGTCGTAGACCACAGGTACTGGCTGTACTTCTCGCCCGGCACGGCGGGCGTCGCGTCGGTGTGTATCTGCTGGACTCTCTGATCGGGGCGGTCCCAGCGGTAGCGGCGCTCGAAAACCAGTTCGCGGCGCATTCCGCCAGTAGGGCTAGTAAATTATTAGCTCGCCCTGGGGCCACTGACCGGCCCAGCCACAGGGCATATGACCTTGCTCATAAATAGAAATAAGATTCATAAAAAAAAGTGAATTATTTAAAAAGGGACTATAAGCATCCTCTAATAGATAATTTAATAAATCCCACTTTATATTACTAAGCAAAGCCTTTTGATTCCCTCCTATAGGAGGGATTTGTGGAACAATTTTACTTTCAATGATAATAGCAGCAGCATCTGCGAGCTTGTTCCATTCAAGAAAAGCATTCACATGTTTTTTCGCCAACCAACCTGTGATATTATTTCGGGCTTCTAAAGTAACATTTTCCCACTCTTCACTTTCCAGATTAATTTGAAAAGCATTTATATTTTTAACGCGTATAGTGTCAGGAATAGAGCTATCTTTTCCTGCGTTTGAAAGCCAGTTGATTCTTAATAACTTTTCGATCGATGCCTGGTTTATATTCATAAGTTCATCTAATTTATTATGTCTGGAATTCCTGGGACACTCATGCCACCGAGAGCGTCATACTGAATCCTGCTCTGGATACTATACCTTACAGCCTGGTTAACACGGTGCGCATGTAAGCTCTTCAAAGATATTATAAATCTTACAAAGACTTTTTAATTTCACAAACCAAAAAATCTGCAAAAGTCTTAGCCACGATTTTTTTACTGCCATCTCTCTTGAATGATAAGTCTGTTTCCACTACTGCTGCCTCGCCACCACTTTGAACAGATACGTCAATAGAAAATAGTGGGCCATAACCAGAGGATTTTATCAAAATCATATTGTTATCAATATCGCCAAGTTCCCTGGCCTTAAGGGTTGTATACCTGACATCAGGTGCAGATTGTGCGGCCAAGCCTAACTTTGAGATGCCATAAAATGACTCTCCATTAAATGAAAGCGTCCCATATTTCTCTAAAAAAATCTTATATGTAGAAGGGAATTTAACCTTAAGCTCTTTCTCATAAAGCTCAATTACATCCTCAGGGGCGGGACCACTTCCTTGCGCCTCCTCACCACTTGCACTAATTAAATCATCAAGTTCTTTATAAATATCAATCATTTAGTCTCCTAAAAGTCCAGCACTCAGCTTTCCAATATTCTTTCTTCCAGCGATTAAATGGCCGTCTATTCATAGAAAGCGGTGCACTACTATAGGTTTCTCTTTGCCGCAAAGTCAAAAGCCAGGAATTATTAACGCTTGAGAAATTATCTCAGGACAAAAAGGGAAATTTAAAAAACGATAACTCTTGACGATTATGTTGACTTATGAGGTTTCGCTGAATCTCATACGCATCACAAAAACGATAAAATCCACGCATCTGCGTGGATTTGTTTTTTCATACCCTCTCTTCAATCTCACTATAGCGCCGCTAAAAATGAGGTCGGGCATGTAGCAATATAATTGCCCCCGTCAGGCAGTGGCGAAAGTTCTTATTGCACCAGGTTATGCCGCAGGGAATATTTGACGATATGGGCATTATTGGTGAATTTCATCCGCTTCATCATGCGTGATTTATAGGTGCTAACGGTTTTATTACTGATGGAGAGCGCATCGGCTATCGCATTAATCGACTCGCCGTGGGCCAGCATGATCATTATTTGCCGTTCGCGCATTGTCAGGCTCTCATGCGGCGCACGATTATTACTCTGGTAGTCGGAAAAGATAATCTCCTGCGCCAGATCGTGATCGATATAGCGTGATCCCTGCGCCACGGTGCGGATCGCTTTGAGTAAAATCTCCGGCGACTTGTCTTTAGTGATATAGCCCAGCGCGCCATTATTTAACACCCGCCGGGCAATTTGCGGTTCGTTAAACATACTCAATACCAGAATGCGTAGTTGGGGGTAGAGCGGTATCAGGCGGGTAATAAGATCTTCCCCGCTCATGCCCGGCATCGAAATATCCAGCAGCAGCAGATCGACGTCGTGCTGGCGCAAACGCTCCAGCACCTGGCCGCTATCCGGCGCTTCACACACCACCTCGATAGTGTCATCGAGTGCAAAAATTTGCTTCAGGCCCTCGCGCATGATGGCATGATCGTCGGCAATCATCAGACGTATGCGTTCACTCATCGATCTATCCTCCTGGTTTTCGAACAGGATGGTGCTGATTTAACGCTCACAGAGAGGGGGAACTTCAGTTTAACCCGTGTTCCTTTACCGGGTGTGCTATTGATGGTCGCCTCGCCGTTTAGCATGCGTCCACGCTCCTCGATCCCGTGCAGCCCGCAGGTTCCTTTCTTCACACGTTGCAGATGAAAGCCTTTGCCGTTATCGACCACTTCGATAAGCAGCGCGTCCGGCTGGAGTTTGACAAAGATATAGACATTGCTGGCGCTGGCATGGCGGGCGACATTGGTAAGGGACTCCTGAACCACGCGAAATGCCGCCGTCAGCGTCGCATCATCCAGCACCACGGTATGCTCGTCGGGTGCCAGCAAAATGCAGCGGATGCCGTTGTTTTTTATAAACTGATCGCGCAACCACTCCAGCGCCGGAATCAACCCGAGATTGAGCACATTGGGCCGCAGACGGGTTGAGACATCGCGAACCACCTGAATAGTGCTGTCCAGACGCCCCATCAACTGCCCGATCTCCATCTGCTGCTCGTCGGCAGACTGATCTTTACGCATCGCCAGCAGCGACAACCCGGTACGCAACGCGGTTAAATGCTGGCCCAGCTCATCATGAATATCACGCGCCAGCTGTTTTTTTTCCGCTTCCCGCGCCCGCTCCAGATTATGCGTCAGCTGCCGCAACTCCTCTTCGGTCTTACGGATAGCGGTAATATCTCGCCCCACCGCCAGCACGCTCATTATCTCGCCACGCAGATCATATTCCGGGACGCAGCGCACATGGAGGATGCGTTTCTCGCCGTTACGCTTTACCACCAGTTCATCTTCGGCACTGTTTTCATCCACCATAGTGCGCGAAACCAGCTTAAACAGGCTCAGCCCGACGCCCCCGCGCGGCACGCTTTCGGTCAGCGGCACGCGGCTGACATCGTTTTCGCTCAGGTTGAACCAGTTACGAACCGCCAGGTTGGCGTAAACACATCGGGTCTGCAAATCAAACCGTAAAATGAGGTCAGGAGAATTTTCCACCACCCGGTGCAGCTGTTTTTCCCGCAGCTGCTGCTGCTCTTTTTGCCGGCGAATTTCATGCATATCGCGAACAATACATAATATATGTAGCTCACCCTCCTGGTTATATCCGCTACAGCTCGCCTCGACGGGAAAAACATTATTACGCCCGGTATGCTGCGACGTAAATGTTATCCCTTCAGGACGGGTACTGAGTTTCCACCACAGGGCAAACACATCACTGTCGCGCAGTTCTTTATCAATAATATCAAAGCTGAGTTGCGAAAATGCCTCTCGGGAATATCCCGTCAACTGGCAGGCTTTTTCGTTGACATATTTGATACGCAGCTGGCTGTCTATCAAATAAATCGCATCATGGATTTTGTCTAAGGCAATGTTGGATAAGCCGCTGATATTAACCTCATGATGATCAACCTGCCCGGTTACACCCTGTAAAAGCATCATTCCCTCCACGGATATATCATGCCGCAGAGAATAGCGTCCCGACGACATGACAGTCATAACCCGCTAAATATTAATGAGCTAATAATCTTAGCAGCTAATTTGCCGTTTTCAGCAAACCGGGATTCAGGCGTAAATTCTCCCTTTTAGCGTCTCCCGCGCCCGTGAAAGCCGCGAGCGCACGGTCCCGACCGGTATAGCTAACTGCTGCGCAATATCCTGATAGCTGCCCTCCTCCTCCACGAGGATTGAGAGCATCAACTTAACGTCTTTCGATAATATTTCGATGGATGCCAGCGTATGGCTAAGGAGTTGCCTGTTTTCCGTTAAATCGCTGGGATCGTCATCCAGCAGCAGATCGGCGGTAATCTCATCATCCAGCCTGTCGAACAGATAGTGGCTCTGTTTCGATTTGTAGTAGTTGCGGATCAAGTTAACGGCAATACCAAACACCCAGGTCTCCGGGCGGGACGCGCCACGAAACTTATGCCGGTTACACAACACTTCCAGACAGGTCATTTGCAAGATGTCATCAGCATCCTCCTGGCTGGCGATACGTTTACGAATGAAGTTTAAGAGCTTCTTATTATGCGTAACGAAGATCTCATCCCAGTTCACGTTCATCGCGAACGGTGACTCTACGACAGTGGACACGAGCGTTGAATTAATCATTTTCTTGTCTCTCTGATAGGTAGCAAATGAGTGCGCTGCTACTTAGCAAGAGATATGCCACCTGCCGATCGCAAATTAACCCTCTGTTTATAAAAGCAATTCATTGTGAATACAGACTTTTCCGAGCCAGTTTTTACCTCGTCCGACCGCTGCGTTATGCAAAAAATTGCATTGGTTACCCGATGAAATTATTCACATTTTTTTTTGCTGTTTTTCAGGGAACCGACAGGCGCGCTTTGACACAGAAAGAGGGTAATGACCACTGAGGATGGCTGGCGATGTTCAAGATACAACATGCGATACCGGCGCTGGCGCACTCGCTGAAAGCCCTGCATAAAAACACGCCACAAGCGGCAGGCAAAACCAACGTGCCGGATAATGTCCGCGTGCGGGCAGAGGCTTTAAATGACGCGATGGAAGAGATTGGCGCGGCGTTCAGTGAAAAGATGGAGCGCAAGCAAAAGGCGCAGGAGCGCCGTAATGCGTTACGCAACCAGCTACGCGGCAAGCATGGGATCGGCAAAGTCGCTGAGCTGAACGAGCTGTTTTCCCTGCTCGACGGCGGCGATGAACAACAAGCCCTTGAGCAGATGGAGTGGCTGCGTAACGCCCTGCGCCAGAACCCGCCGCCGGAGAGCGACACGCTGCTGGAAAAGACCGGCGGCGATCCGGCACGCACCGCCCTGCTGCTGCGTATGCTTGGCAACCAGGCACACGATGAAGGCGACGGGGAACTGGCCACGCTGGCCGGAGCGCAGCTGGATAAGCTAGAGCAGACCTACGGCCAGACCATCCGCGCAGGCAACAACACGGCCCCCGCCATCGCCGGGTATACCAGCGACCCGCAGCGTAAACAGTCCCTGCGCAACCTCTATTACGACGGCATCGTCCACCAGCAATCCGCCATCATGATGCTGGATATGGTGCTGGAGGCTATCGGCTCACGCAATCTGATACCGACGCTGCGTACCTTGCAGCGCGCGCTGGCGGATGATATGGCCGCGCTTGCCCCTTCGATTAGCGCTCTTACCCTCGGGCGTATTCACCACGGGCTGCGCGATGCCGCCGGGATAAGCCAGACGCTGAGCGACAGCACTACATTTTTGCAGCGTATGCGCAGCAAACTGTCCAATGTTGACATGAACAGCCTGACGCTGGCGCGCCGGATGTTACAGATCAGCCACAACGGCGCCTACCAGAGTGATTTCACCGGCCTTGCGCAGGAGATTGTCGGCGAGAGCAAACACCATGAGCCGCTCTTTTACAGCTCGCTTTTTCCGCTGCTGCGCGGCGTGCCTCGCTCGCTGTGGCCGGACCTGGAAAAACGAAGTAACGCGTTGAAATTGCTGCGCGGCATGATTACGAACGTCACCAAAGCGGAGCAGCAGCAGCAGCGCCGCAACCGGAACGCCGCGTCGTGAGGCAACCAAGATGAATACCCTGTTTCAGATATTAAATCGAATCGCCATCAGCGCCATGCAGCGCTCCGAAGTGGTCGGCGCGGCTTTTGCCATGGCGCTGGTGTTTATGTTGATCATTCCCTTACCGCTGCCATTAATTGATGCGCTGATTGCGGTGAATATCTGCCTCTCCTCCCTGCTGGTGGTGCTGGCGATGTATCTGCCGAAGCCGCTGGCGTTCTCCACCTTTCCTGCCGTGCTGCTGCTGACCACTATGTTTCGCCTGGCGCTCTCCATCTCCACCACCCGGCAGATCTTAATTCAGCAGGACGCGGGCCATGTGGTGGCGGCCTTCGGTAACTTCGTGGTGGGCGGCAACCTTGCGGTCGGGATGGTGATGTTCCTGATCCTCACCGTGGTGAATTTCCTGGTGATTACCAAGGGTTCCGAAAGGGTGGCCGAAGTGGCGGCGCGTTTTACCCTTGATGCGATGCCCGGTAAACAGATGTCCATCGACAGCGATCTGCGCGCCGGATTGATTGATGTGGTACAGGCCAAAAACCGCCGTAATGAACTGGCAAAAGAGAGCCAGTTATTCGGGGCGATGGATGGCGCAATGAAGTTTGTCAAAGGCGACGCCATCGCCGGGCTGGTGATTGTGGTGATCAACCTGATTGGCGGCATCAGTATTGGCGTGCTGCAACTGGGTATGCCTGCCGGTGAAGCGATGCACATCTACTCGATTTTGACCATCGGTGATGGGCTGATCGCGCAGATCCCGGCGCTGCTTATCTCGCTGACCGCCGGGATGCTGATTACCCGCGTCTCGTCCGACAATGAACAGACGGCGGATAATAATATCGGCCGCGAGATTGCCGAGCAGTTAACCAGCCAACCGAAAGCCTGGTTGCTCTCCTCAATGGGCATGGTGGGCTTTGCCCTGCTGCCCGGTATGCCAACGGCGACTTTTCTGCTGCTGGCGGCGCTGACGATGATTAGCGGCGGTTTCCAGATCTGGCGCATCAGAAAGACCCTGAGCCTGGCGCAGCCACAAATGGAGAATGAGGTCATTCCGCCGGAGCTAAACGGCAAGGAAGATTTGCGTCAGTTCAACCCAACGCGACCCTATCTGATCAACTTCCCCTCCGCATGGCGCGGCCATCCCGAGATGCTGGAGCTGGTGCAGGATATTCGCCGCCTGCGTAACCGTATCGTTTACCACTTCGGCTTTACCCTGCCCGCCTTCGATATCGAGTTTCTCGACCAGCAAACGGAAGATGAGTTTCGCTTCTCGGTTTATGAAATCCCGAAGGTGATCGGCACATTTACTGTGACGCACCGGGCGGTGAAACGCCGCTGGCTGGATGAGATTGCGCCAGCCGACCGGGAGGGCGTGATCGAGGGGGATGAGCGGCGTCAGGAGGGCGATTTTATCTGGCTGGCGGCGGAGCATCCGCTGCTGCAAAACGAAGAGGTTGAGCGCTGGACGGCGCGCGAAATGCTGGTCAAGCGCATGGAGAACGCGATCCACGCCAGCAGCCCGCACTTTATCGGGCTACAGGAGACCCGCGCGCTGGTGAGCTGGCTGGAAGCGGAGCAGCCGGAGCTGTCGCAGGAGTTACAACGCGTGATGCCTATCTCACGTTTCTCCAGCGTCCTGCAAAAATTGGTTTCCGAACGTATTCCGCTGCGATCGGTTCGCGCTATTGCCGAAGCGCTGATCGAACATGGGCAGCATGAGCGCGACGTCTGGCTGCTGACCGACCAGGTGCGCATCTCGCTAAAAAACCATCTCTGTTACCAGTATGCCCGCCCGGATGGCCTGCATGTCTGGCTGCTGACGCCGGAGCTGGAAGAGCAGTTGCGCGACTCGCTGCGTCAGACGCAAAACGACCTCTTCTTCGCGCTCACCCATGAGCAGATCACCGCCATTCTCTCGGTCATCGCCAACGCCTTCCCGGTCGACACGCCGGAAAGCGCCGTGCTGCTGGTGGCACAGGATCTGCGCAGCCCGATGCGCGGGCTTATCCAGGAAGAGTTTCACTATGTGCCGGTGCTCTCGTTTGCAGAGCTACAACCTAATCTCGCAGTAAATGTGCTGGGACGTATAGAGCTTGATCCGGCCGCTTACTCGCTTACCACGTGGGAGAGTTGATCATGTTCGAATTGCGCGTGCTGTCTGGCCTGCATTTGGGCGCCGCGTTACCCCTCTTCGGCGATAAATGGCTGATTGGCCAGGCCGATGAGGCCGATCTGATGCTTAGCGATGCGCGCGTTGCTGCCCGCGCCTGCGAGCTGCGCCGGGAAGAGACCCAGTGGCTGGCACAGCCGGAGAGCGGCGATGCTTTTAGCATCAATATTGAATCGCCTTTTCAGGTCGCTGACGTCTGGCTGTGCGTGGCGCGTATCGACACGCCCTGGGCCGCCTGCCTGCCCCCTGCCACACCGCCTGCGCCAGAAGGATCCACAGAAGCACCGCCACAGGCCGCTCCCCCCGTCGCCGCCAGTAAAGGTTTTTTCACCCGCGGCATCCGCACGCTGGCATGGAGCCTGATGTTGCTGCTCACCCTGACGGTAACCAGTTGGGTTTTGCAGCCCACCGTTGCCCAGACCCAGGTTGCCTCCTCTACACCGCAGAGCACGCCCGCAGAGTTGCAGGCACCGTTACAGAAAATGTTGCGCGAACGCGATCTGGCAAAGGTGGTGAAGCTGGATATGCACAATCAGCGGCTGCGTCTGACGGGCCGACTCAGTAAGTCGCAGATGCAGATCTTTAACCGAATGCTGGAGCGCTTTAACGCCACCTACACCAGCGCTACCCCGCTGGATAATCAGGTCAAACTGCTGAAGGTCAGCCTGCCCTTCCGGATTGTACAAATCACCACCGGTAGCCGCGCCAATATCGTCACCGACGACGGGCAGCGCCTGTTTGTCGGCGATGAAGTGGACCATCTGCGGCTGGTATCGATCACCAGCGATCAGATTGAGTTTAACGGTCGCGACAACATCAAGGTGAGCTGGTAATGACGGTAGCGCTGGAGGAGTGGTATCAACAGCAGCGGCGGCGGCTGGCAAGCTTTTCACCGGTCGAGAGTTTTGGCCGCATCACCGGGATTAACGGCATATTGCTTGAAAGCAGCCTGCCCCAGGCGCGGATCGGCGATCTCTGCCAGATCGCCCGGGATGACGGGCAGAGCGTACTGGCAGAGGTGGTCGGTTTTAACCCGCAGCACACGCTGCTCTCCGCCCTTGGTCAGCTCGACGGTATCGCCCGGGGCGCGCGCGTGGTTCCGCTGCGCCTGCCGCACTCTATTGTGGTCTCTGACGCCCTGCTCGGCTGTGTGCTGGATGGCTTTGGCCGCCCGCTCGATGCAGGCCAGCCCGGGGCCTTCGCCCTGCCCGGTACGGTGGAGAATGCGGTCGGCGTGCTGGGCGATGCCCCGGCACCCACCGATCGTCCGCGCATAGAGACGCCGCTGCCAACCGGTATTCGCGCGATTGACGGCCCGCTGACCCTCGGCGTCGGCCAGCGGGTCGGGATCTTTGCCGGTGCGGGCTGCGGGAAAACCACCCTGCTGGCGGAGATCGCCCGTAACACCCCCTGCGATGTCATCGTCTTTGGTTTGATTGGCGAGCGCGGGCGCGAATTGCGGGAGTTTCTCGACCACGAACTGGACGAGGCGCTGCGCAGCCGTACGGTGCTTATCTGCGCCACCTCCGATCGCAGCAGTATGGAGCGCGCCAGAGCCGCATTTACCGCCACCGCCATCGCCGAAGCCTGGCGCGATAAGGGCAAAAGCGTGCTGTTGATCCTCGACTCCCTGACGCGCTTTGCCCGCGCCCAGCGTGAAATCGGCCTTGCCCTTGGCGAGCCGCCGGGGCGAGGCGGTCTCCCCCCTTCGGTTTATACCCTGTTACCGACCCTGCTGGAGCGCGCCGGGCAAACCTCGCGCGGGGCCATCACCGCCCTCTACTCGGTGCTGATTGAAGCAGACTCCATGAACGACCCGGTCGCCGATGAAGTGCGATCCCTGATCGATGGCCACATTGTGCTGACCCGCCGTCTGGCGGAGCGCGGGCATTACCCGGCTATCGATGTGCTGGCAAGCCTCAGCCGCACCATGAGCAACGTTGCCACGCGCGAGCATATCCGCCACGCCACGCAGCTGCGGCGCATGATGTCCGCCTGGCAGCAGGTTGAGATGTTAATTCGCCTTGGGGAGTACCAGCCGGGCCACGATGCGATGACCGATGCGGCGGTAGCGGCTCAGGAGGCGATTAATGGCTATCTGCAACAGGCAATGCACGCCCCTACAGAGTATGACGACACCCTGCAGCACTTATCGGAGGTAAGCCAGCATGCGCCGTCATCCGCTACCTGATAACGACATCATTACTGACGATGGCAGCGCCGAATTGCAGCAGGCCTTCTCTCTGCTGCTGCCGATTCGCCGCCAGCGCTTACGCCGCTGCGAACGCCTGCAACGGCAAGCGGAGCAGGCTTTGCACGAAACGCAGCGTCAGTCAGCTGAAGCGGAACAACAGCTCGCAGCCGCACAACAGCACTATCAACAGCTGCGCGAGAGCTTTGCCGAACACCACCAGTCGGGGCTGCAAAAGCAGGAGCGTCTGGTCGAAGGATTGACGGAGGAGCGTCAGGCCAGCGACGCGGTGAGCGGGCAGCGTAATCAGCTGCAACAGTGCCGCACACAGCAGGCCACGCAACAGCAGCAGGTGCAGCACGCGCAGCAGCAAACCCAGGCGCGGCTGCGTGATGTGGAAAAACTGGAATACCTGATGGAGCATAGCGAGGCATTACGATGACAGCTTTACCCCACACCCAGCAAAATAACCCCGCGCCGCCTGCCCGTCCGGAGGTGCAGCGCCGTTCGCCGCAAACCGCATCGTCAGACGCCGCTAACCCCGAGCGTAAATCCCGCGCCGAGCCGTTTCGCGAAGAGAGCTCGCTGTTTGACGCGCTGTTGCTCCCCACCAGCGACGTGCCGCAACCGCTTATCACACCATGGGAAGGCAGCGCCTCTTTTGGGCCACAGCTAGGCCATGAGCATGAGCCTCCTGCTTCACCGGCCAGGGCCTGGCAACAGCTGGAACCCCCGCTGTGCGCCATGGTGGAGAAGCAGCCTGCCGACCCGGTCTCCATGACGCTGCTGCTCCCCCTGTTAGGCGAAGTGGATGCCCGCGTGAGCCCTTTTGCTGCGGGCTGGGATATCAGCCTGCGTTTTGCGCCAGCGGCGATGAATATGATGGCTGCCCATCAGGAGCGTTGCCGGGAGTCGCTGCGCCGCCGGATGGCCTGCGCCGTGCGCCTGCGCTTTGAGCAGCGCGGAGGCCGGGAATGAAACCCTTAACCCTGCGCACTCTGCCGCGCGAGGAGGCCAGCCTGCGTCGGCGTATCGGCCACGGTGTTGGCTATCCCTTCACCCTTGAGGGGGAAGCGGGTGAGCTTCAGCTCCGGCTGACTCTCCCCGGCGATCGGCCACCGACGCAGCGCTTCTCCTGCAAGGCCGGGCTGTTATCTCTGGCAGGTAGCGAAGCGCTGCTGAGCCTCTTTTCCACCTGCCCGCTGCTGCCGGAGCCTGGCGCGTGCGCTGAGTGGTACTGGCCGCTCTTTAACCAGCATCTCAGCCCGGCGCTGCGCGCGCTGTTTGGCGACCTGACGCCGCAAGAGGCCTCCTGCGCGCCCCTTGACGGTATCTGGCTTGCGATGAGCGTCACGCTCGGCGAGTCGCAGGCGCAAAGTGAGTTATACCTTGCGCACGCCACCCTTGCGGCGTTGTTAAACCAGCCTGGCTGGGTTTCGCTGCCTGCGCCGCTTTGCAGCGACCTGCCGTTATCACTGCCGATAGATCTGGGCGTGGTGTCGTTTGCCCCCGCGCAGTTACGCACACTTCGCCCCGATGATGTGGTTTTCCCTGCTACCTCGTATTTTTCCCCGACCGGTCGCGGCGAGCTTCGCCTTGCGCAATTACACCTTGAGGGCGAATTGCTGTTCGAGGAGGGGCATCCTGCCCGTTTTCTTATTACCCGTCTGGAGAATACTTACGTGAATGTGACCCCCGAAGATAATCTGCCTGCCGACACCCCACACCCGGATGAAAACCTGACTGAAACCACGACGCCTGCGGCCTCGCCTTTTGATGCGCTGCCGCTGGCTTTAACCGTGCGCTGCGGCCATCTCAGACTGACGCTCGGTGAGTTAAATCGCCTCGATGTCGGCTCGACGGTCACCGTCGATAACGTCGTGCCGGGTGAAGCATTGCTCTGCCACGGCGAGTTTCCGCTGGCGAAAGGCGAACTGGTCGATGTCGAAGGGCGTCTGGGGCTGCAAATTACCCATATGCTGCCGGGCGTGGCGAGCGTCGTGGATGTGAACAGGTGATTCCGATGGAGATGGGGCCGCTAAACCCAATTATGCTGGCGCTGTTTCTCGGTGCGCTGGCGCTGCTGCCGATGATGCTCATTATCTGCACCAGCTTTTTGAAAATCACCATGGTGCTGCAATTGACGCGCAACGCGATGGGCGTGCAGCAGGTACCGCCAACCATGGCGCTTAACGGCATCGCGCTGGCGGCAACGCTCTTTATTATGGCACCGGTGTTTAGCGATATGACCGACCGGCTGAAAGCGATCCCGGTCGATTTCAGCAGTATGGAGCGGCTGGAATACACCACCGCTAACGGTATCGAACCGCTGAAAACGTTTATGCGCAAAAATACCGACCCGGACATCGTTATCCATCTGCAGGAAAACGCCCAGCGTATGTGGCCAAAGAGAATGGCTGATTCGGTCACACCGGAGAATATGCTGCTTATTATCCCGGCGTTCGTACTGTCGGAACTGCAAAACGGCTTCAAAATCGGCTTTCTGATCTTTATCCCTTTTATCGTCGTGGACCTGATCGTCTCCAATATCCTGCTGGCGCTCGGGATGCAGATGGTGTCGCCGATGACCGTGTCGCTGCCGCTGAAAATCCTGCTGTTTGTGCTCATCAGCGGCTGGACGCGGCTGCTCGACGGTCTGTTCTACAGCTATTTATGAGGCCCGCATGGATATTCTGACGCTGTTTCGCCAGGGGTTACTGCTGGTGGTTATTCTCTCCGCGCCGCCGCTGCTGGTGGCAGTGATCTCCGGGGTGATCATTTCGCTGGTGCAGGCCGCGATGCAGTTGCAGGATCAAACCCTGCCGTTTTGCATCAAGCTGATGGCGGTCGGCCTGACGCTGGCGCTCACCGGGCGCTGGGTCGGTGTTGAGCTGATGGAGCTGGCGCAGGCGGCGTTTGCCATGATGTCAACGGTCGGCTCCTGATGCTGATAGGTTACCCGCTTACCGACACCTTCAATGGGATCCTCGCGCTATCCCTTGGCATGGCGCGCATCTTCCCCTGCCTGCTACTGACGCCAATTTTCTCGTTTAGCGTCATCAAAGGGATACTGCGCACCGCGATTGCCGTAGCGCTGGCGCTGTTTATCGCGCCGGGTATTAAAGAGCAGATTGATCTGCTTGAGCCGACGATGATGACGCTGGCAGGTCTGGTGCTGAAAGAGTTGTTGATAGGCACCATGCTCGGGTTGCTGCTGGCGCTGCCTTTCTGGCTCTATGAGTCTGTCGGTGCGTTATTCGATAACCAGCGCGGCGCGTTGATGGGTGGTCAGATCAACCCCCAACTGGGGCCGGATGTGACGCCGCTCGGCAAGTTAATGCAGCAGGTGCTGATATTACTGCTGGTGACCGGGCTGGGATTATCAACCATCACCCAGGTGATCTGGGACAGTTACCATCTGTGGTCCGCCACCCAGTGGATGCCGTTTCCCAAAGAGGCAGGTTTTCACGTCTGGCTGACGCTGGTGGGGAAAGTCTTCAGCGATATGGTGCTCTACGCCGGGCCGCCGGTGGCGCTGATGCTGCTGCTCGATTTTGCCATCGGGATTATGAGCCTCTATAGCCCGCAGCTCCAGGCGACGGCGCTAACGATCCCGCTGAAATGCCTGCTCGGCATGCTCTTTTTTATCCTCTATCTGCCGCTGCTGGACCATCTGGGAAATGCGCGGCTGTATGAACTGCGCGATCTTATCCATATCCTGCCGCAGATCTTCACCCCTTCCGCCGGGAGCGCGCCATGAGCGAAAAAACCGAAGACGCTACACCGCAAAAACTAAAGGAGTCGCGCAAAAAAGGCCAGGTCAGCCAGAGCCAGGATATCCCTAAGCTGCTTATCTCTATCGGCATCCTTGAGACCATTTTTGCCATGGTCGACTCGAGTATGCAGCGGTTGCAGGCAATGATGCTGCTGCCGTTATCCCGCCTACGCGACCCGTTTGATCATGCGCTGGAAGAGGTAATAAGTGACAGCGTCACCGTTATGCTGGTGCTGGTCGGTCTCGCCTGCGCCATTGCTATGCTGCTGCGCGTGGTGGGCGGCTGGGTGCAGTTCGGCCCGCTCTTCTCCAGCGAAGCGCTGGCACCGAAACTGGATGCGCTTAACCCGGTTAATCACCTGAAGAATATGTTTTCCGCCCGTCAGTTTACCCAGCTTCTGACCAGCATCGTTAAAGCGGTGGTGATAGGCCTGGTGGTATGGCAAGCGATCCTGCCGGACCTCGGCGGCCTTGCTCAGCTGGCGCTTGGCGATCTCAATGGTTTCTGGCAAGGGGTAATGGCGCTGTTTATGAAGGTGTCGCGCCGGGTGCTGATGGTAATGCTGGTGATAAGCCTCTTCGATTTTGGTATTCAGCGCTACTTCTTCCTGAAACAGCAGCGTATGAGCCATGAAGATCTGAAAAACGAGTTCAAGCAGAGCGAAGGCGATCCGCATATGAAAGGCCACCGCCGCCAGGTGGCGCAGGAGATCCTGAATGAAGAGCCGGTTCCCGCGCGCGAGATCAACGTCGAAGAAGCGGATGTGCTGCTGGTTAACCCGACCCATTTCGCCGTCGGCCTCTACTACCGCCCGGATGAAACGCCGCTGCCGCGTCTGCTGTTTAAGGCGTGTGATGAAGAGGCGCGGGCGTTGATTGAAGAAGCGCAGCGTAAAAAGAGACCGGTGATCCGCTTTATCTGGCTGACCCGCACGCTGTGGCGCACTACCCGCGAAGGTGCCTATATCCCACGCGAAACGCTAAATGCCGTGGCCCACGTCTATCGCCTGCTGCGGGAGCTGGAAGATCACTACCTGGATGAGGTGATTGAGATCCGCGAAGAGTAGTGCGCGGATCTGCGCTTATCAGGCAGCCACAATCTCTGGCAGTAACGCCCGCGCTTCCCGGGCTTGTTGCATAAAGGCGAGCATTAACGTGCTAAAGGTAGCCGGGGTTAAAGCGGCCAGCGGTTGTTGGTAGCAGAGCCGCACCTGCTCCTCTTCATCCAGCGCCAGCCAGCAGCCGCGCATCGCATGCATCTCGAAGTTGAGCTTCATTAACAACCGCCAGGTGGTGAGTTGCTCTGCAAGCTGGGGGGCGGCAAAGAGCTGGCAATGGAGCAGTAGCGTATCGCTTCCCGGCGGCAGCTCCAGCACTACCGCCTCCTGGCCCTGCTCATCCTGCAATGCGCAAACGCCATTGACCAGCGTCAGAGAGATGCCCTGGCGGCGGCCAAAATCATCCAGCAGCCCTTGTAGCTGTCGTTGCTGCGTCATCATAACCTCCTGTAAAAGTAAGATTTAACGCGGGTTACAGCCGCCCGCGCTTCTCCTGAATTTCGGCATTCGTCAACGCATCCACCAGCGCCTGGCTGGCGTGGGCGATTTCGCCCTCAAGGGTAAAGGCGAGAGGTGACAGTTGGTTTGCACCATAGTTAAAGTTAATTTTTCCGAGGTTACGGCTGACGCTGACGCTGGCGGCGCTACTGCTTCCGGCGACAAACAGCGGGATGGAGATGCCCTCTTGTTTGCTGTCGGTTTCGCTAAAAGCAATCGATTTGACCCGCAGGTAGTGCCGATCGCGCAGCAGCGCTGCGATCTCCTCCGGCTGGGTTTCATGACGCAGCCACATTTGCTGAAGCGCATAGCGCCGGTCATCGTGTAGCTCAAGGGTCACTACCGCCTGGGTGTTGCGGTTTTTTTGCAGCTCGCGGATCGCCTCTTTAAGCAGCGGCTTCTCCTCCATAAAACGGCTGATTGCCTCGGCGGCGCTCTCCGGCAGTTCGCTGGCAAACAGGCTATGCACCACATGCATCAGGTTATTGCTGTCGACTTTGCGCAGATTGTTATAAGTGCTCTGATACTCGGCACTGTTAAGCTGATGGCAGTGCAGCCCATGCGCCTGGCGTTGTAGATCCAACGCCCGGGCGCTGTTAATCACGCCGTACTGGCCATTGTTGGCAGGCGTTAGCGCCAGCAGATGGGTCAGCAGTTTATCGAGCTTATTCGCCGTGGCCTGCGGTTCATCCTGCAAAAAGGTGCTGAACGTGTCGCTCTTCTCTTTTGTCTTTGCCGCACCGTCCTCTTTGTTCAACGTCTCAAGCGTGTTGCGTTCGGTTTTAGAAAGCGGACGTAAGGTGCCGGCGTGCGCCTTGCGCGCGCTCAGGCTCGCTTTTTGCAGCGCGTTTAGCCCGGCCGAAAGCTCGCTTTTCGCTTTCTCCGGCGGTTTGTCGGCATCCTTTATCTCCTGCAACAGCTTATTGGTTTGCGGATCGTCAAAGTTGCTGCCTGCCTGCTCTATCAGCTTCTCCAGCTGGCGCGGGTGAACCGGCTCAGCCCGGGCAATATCGATGCTCATGCTGTGTTTGGTGCGGTTATCAATACTGGCCTGAATGGTGGTGCTGTTGACGCCAAATAGCGGGATGCGCAGGTTCGACGCCGGCCTGGCGGTGATGCCCACCCCGCCATTAAGGCCGACCCCGGCGCTGGCGGTGTTAAACATCCGCAGGCGATTATCGCTGCGGCCGAGCGTGCTGCCCGTCGCGCTGTGGGTGGTGGCGCGCTCACGTTGCGCATTGAGGATATTCGCCCCCAACTGCGCCATACCGCCAGCGCGCACCGTGGCGCGGTTTTTCTTGCCGTCACCGCCACCGACGGGAAAGCGCAGAGCGCCGCCAGCCATCGCCATCGCCGTGGCGTCAACATTAAAATTAAGCGTGGTGCCCTGCTTCACTTTATGGCTGACGCCCTTCTCCAGCAGCTCGCCGGGGTTGAGTTCTCCGCCGGTAAGCTGCGCGATAAAGGGCTGCAGCTCCGCTTCGCTCAGCGTAAAGCTGACGCTGTTTTGCAACTGGCGCTGCATGGCGATGGCCACCAGCCCCCCCAACCGCACCGAAGGGGCGATGCTGCGGTTGCCGCCAGGCTCCTTGCTGCTGCTCTCGGCAAGCTGGCTTAACGGGTTCCAGCCTACGGCACCAAATACCGTGCCGGTGCCGCCGCCGTTACGGCTAAAGGTGACATTAATCCCCCCATCATTCCGGGAGAAGCTGGCGCTGTAGGCGCGATCGAGGTTGCCGCGCACGCCCGGAATGCCGATCACCTCCCCGCCGGGGATCACCGACAGGGTCACCATGCCGCCATAGTTACGCCCAAAGGCAAAGTTCTCCCCCGGCTCCAGCGCTTTGAGCGTATTAAGAAGTTGCGCTGCCATCTGCTGCTGGTCGGGGGTTTTCATTACCGTGCGGGTGGTCATATTCAGGCCGTGGTGCGGCTTACTCAGCGCATTAATAAAGGATTTGATGGCGTCATAGCAGGCTTCCAGCTGGCTATTATTTAGAAAACCCTGACTGGTGGCTTTCTGCACCAGGTTTTCGCCATACTCCTCGTCACGCAAAAAACGCACCCGCTCTTTAATCGCCGCAACCTGCGCCGGGCTGGCCTGCGGGTTAGCGTTACAGTCAGCCATCTGATCCACTACCTCGTGCAGCGCGGACATCATCAGCCCATCAAGGACCAGGCGGGATTTCACCAGCCCCATCTCATCATGGGGATCGCGCATGCGCCCCATCGGCGGTTGCGCTTTCTGATGCCGGGCCACCACGCCGTGCGCCTGCAAGTGGCTGACCGGTGTGCTGCTGCCCTCGCGCAGCGGATAGCGCCGGTAGACCGCATCCAGCCGTTTCAGCAGGTTCTCATCATCACTGTAGGGGTTGAGCGCCTGGGTGGCCGCCTTGATCCGCGAGGGGCTGAAGTCCTCTTTTTCACGCCCGTCCCCGCGTAACGCGCCCATATGCTGCCCGAGCAGCGTGCCGTGGTGCTGCACGCTGTCGGCAACCGTGTCGATAAGGTTTTGCAGATGGCCGATAAACTGCCGATCAAAATGGCGGGTATCGAGCGCGGCGAGCCGCGCCGCTAAACTCTCCTGCGCCGTCGCGCCAGGGGCTGCCTGTAAGGTTTTAAGCCGCTGATAGAGCTGCGCCTGTTGCGCATAGAGCGGACGCAGCCCGTCACGCCCCTGCCAGTTATGCCGCGTGGCGTACCAGGCGGTTTTCAGGGGTCTTGGCGTCGTCAGCCGGGTATTGATCAAGTGCGCGCCAAGCCGGTCGCGCAGGCGGCTGTTGACATGGTTACCATCACGTCCGGTCATTCCGGCGATGCTGGTCTCATACTTCAGGGTCATGCCGCGAATGTTGACACTTTTCGAGGCTTCATCCAGCCGCTCCATCGCTTTTAGCGGCTCCTGCCGGGGCATGCTGACGGGCAGTGCGGTCGGGTCAAACTCACCCTGTACTTGCCAGCTCGCCTCCAGAGCGTTTGGCGGCTGATTTGCGCCCTCTTGCTGCTCGCTCGTACTTTCCTGCGGCATACCGGGCAACTGCAAAATCGCGCTGCGCCCGCCTCTGTCCGCCACCATCAGCGCGCCGCTGGAACTGTTATGCAACCGCTCTACTGGCCCGAGGTCGGGGGGCAGCGTCACCGGTTGCCAGCGCGCATCCGGGCGGCTCCCGGGGGATGCGCGCCACTCCGCTTCCGGCATCGTCCATAGCCTGCCCTGTGAGTCGAGAACATAGAGGTTACGCTTCTGATCGGTGGTGATATCGGTAAGGGTGTTGCCCTCGCCGTTCGCAGGCAACGTGGCGCGGGTGTGCGGCAGCCAGTTGGCGATCCCCGCTTTCGTCAGGGTCTGCATCATCTTATGCGCCTGCCGGGTTCCGGCCTGCGTGCGGTGATATTGCAGGATGTTGGTTTCGCTGATCGCCGCACAGTGCTCGCCATCCAGCGGCGCAATGGCACGCGCTTTATTATGCTCATCGAATCCCGGCAGCGGCAGCTCGACGCTCAGGCTGGCCTTTAACTGCCGCAGGGCGAAACGGTGGTGCGCACCGTCAATCTTGTCGCTCTTCTGGCTTATCTTAACGCGCGAAGGCAGCCCGTCACGGATCACCCAGCCGCTGCCATCCTGCGCCCGCTTGATGCTATCCGCCTTCTCCTGGCTTGCCTCCCAGCGCCCGGCGTTTTTATCCCACGCATAGAGTTTGCCTTCATGCACCAGCAGTTGCCCGGCGCGCCCAAGGTCGATGCTCTCATAGGCTAAGGGGCGCGGCTGGAGTAGACCGTCGTGATGATCCAGCACCAGGCTCTCGCTAAGATTCCAGCGCGCCGCAAACTGGCCCTGCGCATTGCGCGCGCAGAGATGTTTCTGGTCAGCACCGCTTTTCACCACCGCCATCAGCTCTCCATCCTGATGGGAGAGCAGGCTGCTGAACATCACCCCTGCGCCCAGTTGCTCCAACAGCGCAGCCTGCTTTATATCAGGCTGCATAACAATCTCGCTGTGCTCCTGCCCTTGCGGTAATGCCGCGCGCCAGAGCCCCCCTTCGCTGTCCAGCGCATAGAGATTATCGTTATGCAGCGCAACGCCGGTAGCGTGAAAAGCCTGCTTGTCGCCTTCCGCGTTCCCGGTTTTGAGGGTGATTTTCTGCTGTTGCTCCTTTTTAGCAGTGAGGGTGTTGAGCAACATTACCGACTGTTCAGCGGTTTTCTCATCGCTGAGGAGCAGTAGTGCAGAACCCTGCGCGCTGACGCAGTAGGCAGTGATTTTGCCAATTTTTGCCGACTTTTCGCCGCTGGAGAGATTATGCAGGGTCTTCTTATCGTAAATGGCATACAGCATGCCGTCAGGCTGCTTGCTTAACTTGCTATAGCTTTTCTCTTCATCTTTATCGATCTGCTCCCAGCGCATGGCGGCTTCGTTTAGCCGGTAAAGCCGCCCGTTGTGCTCGCGCAGTTGCTCTGAAACAGCCTCACCTGCCGGGCTACCGCCTGCTTCATCACCGCCGGTGATTTTGCGGTCGTGGCGAAAGATGCCGGTCATCAGCGCCTGGGTCGCCTCATCCGGTAACGCTGCAAGCCGCTGCTGAGGGGTTTGATGCTGCCAGCCGGGCACCGGACGGCTGCTGGTCAGGCCGATAAACGCCACCGGCGACCCTTGCAGCGTAAAGAGCCTGCCGCCGGGATCCTGCAGGAGATGCTGGCAATTATCGTCACTGGCCTGGTGCGCCAGCCAGCGATGCTGTGGTCGGGCGAGGGTTTCGTTGAGCAGCGCGGTAAGAGGCTCCGATGCGCTGTCGAGGACGCTTAAGCTGCCGTTATCCGTAAGCGCAAGCCGGGCAAACTGTGGTTGCAGGCCGCCTCGCCGCGTGGCCGCGCTTTCTTCCCCCGCGCGGTATGCCCGCTGTTGCTGAGTATTGCGCTGGCTCTCTTGCAGCGCGGCGTAGCGCTCCTCTTCAATGGGGGAAAGCAGATGGCGGCGGCGGGACGGCCAGGATTGCGGCTCGCGCATCGGGCGTAACGGCGGTTCGTCGGGCGCGGCTTCACTGTGGCGCCTGCTCGCTGCCACCGGTGCGCTGTTGTTAACATCCGGCGGGCAGGTGCTGTTCGACGCGCCGGGTATGGGTTGGGGGTGGCGCGTTTCCCGCAGGCGGTGGAGGCTCTGGCGCAGGTTTCCCATACGCTGGCGGGCTTCGGCTGCCTGCTGGCGCAGGGTCGGCGCGGCCTGGCTGGCCACCTCCTGATCCAGCGAGCCGCCCGCGGTCTGCTGCGGGCGGCGGGAAAACTGACGTAACGGAATAGCGTTACCGGTGCTGGCGTGCGACACAGATTGCGCCGCACGCAGGCTTCCCAGAAAAGGGAGGTGAATAGCCATGATGATCCTCGCTCAAATACGGCCCCGGCGATCGCCCGGGGTCTGAGACTGCCGAAACGCGGTTAGTTATCGACCGCTATCTGCGTGTAGTCGTTCGGGCCATTACGCAGTTGCGGTTGCCACCAGATGGTGAGCTTATGCAGATCGGACGACGGGCGGCAGCTTACGTCGTTACACCCGGCCTGTGGCCGCGCGCAGGCGCTCAGCATAAGCGCGGCGGCGGCAAGTAAGATCATTCGCAGTAACATGCTTTTTCCTTATCACTCATCAGAAGTTTTTTGCCGGTGCGCCGCCAGATGCCGAGAGCAGCGAAGCGCGCGACGGGCGTGCCGGAGCATTGCTGTCAAAGGCGACAAACACCTCCGCCGATCCTCCCGGCGGCAGTTCCCCGCGCGGCCAGACCGCCACCGCCAGCGTGCGATCGCTGCGGCAGACACTCTCATCAAACCGCTGCGTCTGACGGGTGTTATTGGTGATCACCCCAACGGTTATCTGCACGCTGCTGTTGCCATACCACTGATGGCGGCGGAAATCGCTCTGGAACGCGCCCGGAATACGGCATAAGGCCGATAGCGTCTGGCCGGTGCCGCCGCTGGTCATCCCCGTCGGCACACGGTTCAGCGCCAGGTCGCGCATCGCGCCTTCCACCATCCCGCGAATGTCGGTGTATTTATGCCGGTTGCTCACCTCATCCATCGCGTTATTAAGCTGTTCGCGCGACTCGGCAGCGATATAGCGCGAGGGATCGACCTGGTCGCCAATCAAATGCGGCGTAATAATAAACAGCCGCTCACGCTGGGAGGTTTCGTAGCGCGTGGAGGTAAAGAGCTTGCCAATCAGCGGAATGCTGCCGAGGATCGGGATGCGTCGCTCGCGATCGCCCGTCTCTTTGGAGTGGAACCCGCCCAATACCAGTGAGCGGCGCGCTTCCACCAGCGCCTGGGTGCTGACCGCAGCGTTATGGGTGCCTTGTGCGTCGCCATCGTCATCTTTATTGAGCTTGCCATCCTCCACATCAACAATGAGCTGGATAGCCGATTTTTGTGAGGTGCTGATGGCGCGTGGCGTCACCCGCAGGCTAGTCCCGGCGGTAACAGACTGAATATCTGCCACCCGCTCGCCAATGGCGCGAATAAAGGCGGTGTCGCTGAAATCAATCACCGCAGGCTGATTCTCCAGCGTCAGAATGGTTGGGTTGGCGATAATCGTTGCCGTCCCTTCCCCCTCCATCGCTTCGATACTGGCAAAAAAGCGCTGGAAATCGGTGACAAACAGCGTGCTGGCACCAGAGAGCATATTGGCGCCGCTGGCGACACTGCCGAACTGACCGCCCAGGCTGCTGGAGAAGCGCTTCAGCGCGCTGCGGTCGATATCAACAATCACCGCATCGATCTCAATCAGCTTTTGCGGGACATCAATGGAGTTAATTAACGCCTGGTAAGAGCCGCGGGTTTTCGGATCGTCTCGCACCAGCAGCAGGTTGTTACGCACATCCGCCGACACTTTCCCCGCCAGCTTGCTGACCGGCGCTTTTTTACGCCCGGAGACCGGCATGTTGCGATTAATCAGCTCATTTAAAATCGTTTGCGACTGTTCACGGGATACCTGCTCATCATCCCCCTGGCCTGATGAGGTGCCACCGGCAGAGGCGTTGCTGGCCTGGCCCAGCAGTTCATTGAGAATGGTGGCTACCCCCGGCACCAGCAGCTCCTGATCGCGATAGCGAATAGTGCGATCCGCCACGGCCGCATAGCGCAGCGGGAATGCCATCATATCTTTACTCTCCTCGGCTTGCGGTTTGCTCTCCGATTTACGGGCAAATTCAGTTATCTGGCGTACATACTCCGGCGGCCCGGTCACCAGCACCACGCCCTCATCCGGCAGTTCGCCCCAGCCGAAGCGTGGCTCCAGCAGGCCAACGCCGCGCAGCGCCTCTTTCAGATCCGGCGCCGCTTCCGGCGAAATCTCAATACGCTGGGAGGTTTGCGCGGCCTGCGGGCTGACGTAGAGCGTGTTGTTGTAGACAAACCACTGAAAGCGATACTCAAGCGCCAGGCGATTAAGAAACGCTTCCGGGCTCTCTGCGCGCAGTTTACCGGTGACATTGCTGTCGCCCAGCGTGCCAAGATTGATCTCGACACCAAAGCTGGTGGCAAAATCTTCAAGAATAATGCTAAGCGGGGTGTTATCTGCCGAATAGGCATACGCACCGTTTTTCCACTCATCCGGCACACGGGCATTGGTGATGCCCATACTCAGCACCAGCAGGGTAATGGCCGCCAGCAGGCGGCCCGGAAAAGAAAACGTAAACACGCCTGACTCCTTGCTGACAGGGGCTTAGTTAATAGCGTCGATAATCGCTTTACGGATACCAAACTTAAACTGGGTATATTGCGAACTTGCCCAGCTGGCGTTGGACATATCCTGCAGCCGGTTCTGGAAAGCATACATATCCGCAAGACTGAAGGATTCGCCCGAGATATCGCGGGCAAACTGATAGGCTTCATGATGTTTGCGAGCGGAGTTGGAAGATAACTGACGCTGGAACAGATCGTTTGAACTCATGATGTTCACTCCTCTTGTTAGGCACCACTTTTAAGTGGTGCGGCAAGCGAAGCAGTTCCACACATTTTGCTTTTTTTTATGCCTCCTCTTCTGCAGGCGCGGGCGCGAGCTGCTGGCGCAGCGTTTGCCAGTCAACCATTAGCTCGCCCGCGTCGGTGATAAGCCGCAAATGGTCTGGCGCAAGCATCGGGTCGGCGCACAACGTCCAGCTCAGCTGCGGCTGCGCGGCGAGCCAGCCGTGGATCTCCTGCTCCTGCAGGCTTGCGCAATAGAGCATCGCCTGCTGCTGACGTGGATGGTGACGCAACAGCTGTTTGAGCAGCGCATGAAAACGGCGCTCATCATCCACCTCATCAAGCAGGTGTTGCAGCGCCTCGTTGACAATCTTCCCGGCAAGTACCACCAGCTGCGCCTCTTCGGCTGCGCGCTGTTGCTGCCAGTCAGTAAGAAGTGTCTGCGCCTGCTGCCAGAACGCGGCTTCCCATTCGCGCTGGCAGGCCTCCCTTTCAGCTTGCGCCTCGGCGCGTGCCTGCTCGCGGATCGTCTGCGCCTCTTTATGAGCCAACTCAATAATGGCAGCCGCTTCAAGCCCGAGCGCAATCTCCTCGCGGCGTAGCAAATTACCTGCTGGCGCGCTACCGTCCGGCAGGCGCAGGCTTTTAAGTTTCCACATCGCGCGTCGCTTCCGAATGTTGTTGCACCTGCCAGAGCGCCGCTTCCCATAAAGGACGCAGCCGATGGAGAGGCAGTGAGAGCGCCGGTTCCACAGGCGCATCGCTTGCAGGAAAGAGCAGCCGCAGGCGCGGCCAGATGGCCGGGAATAACGCTTGCAGCAGGCAGAGGCTGTCGGCGCTGCCGCCGGCGGTGAACAACCCGGCGGGCAGCCAGCACTCGGTGCGCATCCCTTTCGCCACACGCCGTAACCAGATCTTTAACTCAGCGGGTAGCGGCATGCCCCCGGCACAAATTTCTGCCACCAAAACCAGCAGTTGCGCGCGCTGCTCGCAGCTTAAGTCGCCGATCGTCAGCACCATCGGCTCTGGTTCCACCAGTTCGCCCTGTACCCCCAGCGTGCGCTGCCAGCACGCGGCATGCTGGCGTAGATAGTGCCTCTGCAAAGGGGCAGATAAGCGGGCCAGCGGCTGGGTACGCCAGCTTTCATCGGCCTGCAACCAAAAGTCAGCGTGCCACCAGCGTAGCCAGCGCAGGGCGAGTTGCTCGTCGGGCGCAGCGCTCTGCATATCCGTCACTTCGCCTCTGCCGCCTGGCGCTTACGATTCAGTGCCTGACGAATAAATGCGTTCGCCACCAGCAACAGCAGTAGCACCCCAAAGCAGGTTGCCACTATTTTGACCATGCCGTAACGCTCCGGGGTCAGCTGAAACGGCCCCAGTTGCACCATTTCAACTCTGTCTTGCCAGGCTTTCGCCGGGACAAAGACAATCGCCAGGTCGCGGTCATCACGCCCGCCGAGCCCCGGAATACTGGTTGCCACCAGCCGGCGAATGCGCGGCTCGATACTGTCCGGGTCGAGATTTTCGTGATACTTGATAAATACCGAGGCGGAAGCGGGCTGTACCGGCTCGCCGGGAGCGATACGCTCCGGCAGTACCACATGCACCCGCGCCACCACCACGCCATCGATTTGTGACAGTGTCGCTTCTACCTCCTGCGACAGGGCATAGATATAGCGGGCGCGCTCCTCCAGCGGGCTGGAGATAACGCCGCTTTTCTGAAACACCGCGCCGAGATTGGTTCGCGCCTGATGCGGTAGCCCGGCGGCATTGAGGATATTCACCGCCCGCTCGATATCACCGCGCGCGACGCTAACGCTCACGCCCTCTTTGGAGACCTGTTTTTCCGCTTCGATTTTAAAGCGGCTCAGTTCTGCCACCACATCGTTGGCATCGTTTTCCGAAAGCCCGCTGTGCAACTGGGTCTGGTCACCGCAGCCGGTAAGCAGCAGCGTCAGCCACAGGGCGCAGAGGCATTTAATGACAGAGCCATTCATAAGCTTCACTGCAGGTTGCTGAGTTTGTCGACTGACTGAACGGTTTTGGCGATCACTTTGGCGTTCATCAGACTCTCAATGTAGTAATTGGACAGCTGCGCATTGGCGCGGGAGAAGTCTTCCGCACTGGAGGATCGCGACGCGACCCTGAGATCGTGAAAGGCATCTTTTTGCGCACGCTGGTTGCCGCTAAGGGATTGCAGAATATTGCCAACCACGCCCGGCTCCGAAGCGGCCGCCTTGCTGCTTTCAGTCGCGGCGCCATTAAGCTTTGCATTAAACCACTGAATATCTTCCGCCGACGGTGCTTCATCGTAGATGTCAACTGACGGTACCGGTTCGGAGGTAAGCGAGGGAGATTGAGAGACTTTCATCAGCAAAACTCCTGTAGGTGAGTGAGCAGGGAGTCGTCAATAACGCCTCCCTGCCGGAGTCGATTAGTACTGAATTTTGACTTGGGCTGCGGCGGATGCGGCCTGCGCATTACTTTCGGCGATGCCGTTAATGCGCTGGAACTCTACATCGCGATCCATTTTATCGGCCTGGTTTTCCTGCATTCTGTCCATCGCCTGCTGCGAACGGACCATATATTTCGCACCACTATAGGCACCGGCAACCTGAGTGTAAGCAGAGGCTGCGTTGGTGATCCCGTTGGCAAGTAAGCTAGCACCTGACATAGTAATTCCTCGCGTTAATGATGGGTTGTATTTGGGTGTTGCGTTCATTAAGTGATAAACGAAGCCACCTGGTTCCATCGCAAAGAAAAAATTTATGCAGAAGAGGCCTTCTGGCCCACCGCGAGAGGGGCGGGCGACGTGTCAGGCGGTAAGTTTTAACAGCTTCAGGCGGTGATAGAGGGTGCGCCTGGGAATACCTAACTCAAGAATAACGTCATCAATACGATTACCGTGCCGTTTCAGGCAGTCGTGGATCAGGCTGCGCTCAATGCGCCGCAGTCGCTCTTTTAATAGCCCGCGCCCCTCCTGCTTTATCTCACAGCACAGCGGTGGCAAGCCCAGCACAAAGCGTTCCGCCGCCGCTTTCAGTTCGCGGATATTCCCCGGCCAGCTATGCAGCAGCAGGGTTTCATCCAGCACGGGCGACCCCGGCGGCAGCGGCTGGTTCAGGCGCATCGCCGCTTCCTGGGTGAAGCGGCGAAACATCGGCAGGATCAGCTCCGGCCGGGACCGCACGGTTGGCGTGGCAAGTTTGATCGTGTCGAGGCGAAAGAAGAGATCGCGGCGAAAACGCCCCTGCGCCACCAGCTGCGAGAGCGGAATTTGCGAGGCGGCGACCACGCGCAGATCGAGTTCAATACTTTTGGTGCTGCCGAGTCGCTCCACCGCGCGGTTTTCCAGTACCCGCAGCAGCTTGGCCTGCACCGTGAGCGGCATACTGTCTATTTCATCCAGAAACAGCACGCCATGATTGGCGCTCTCAATATAGCCCGCGCGGGAAGTGCTGGCGCCGGTAAACGCCCCGGCCATCACCCCGAACAGCTCGCTTTCGGCCAGTGTCTCCGGGATGGCCGCACAGTTAACCGGCACCATCGGGCCGCGACAGCCGGAAAGTTGATACAACCGCCGGGCCAGTGCATCTTTCCCGGTGCCCGTTTCCCCCTCGATTAGGACATCAATTTTTAACGGTGCAATCGTATTTAAAATCTTATACAGATGGGTATGGATATCGGTCACAGGTTCCGGATAACCCGCCGCCGCGCGTGGGCGGGAGTCAACCTGGCGTAAAACGTTATCCTCACTCCCCTCATCTGCAGTCCCCTGGATTAACTCTGTCCTGGTAAGACGAACCATACATTCTCCATTAGCTTCACGTAAGCGCGCCTTGCACGGGACGCGCGGGTAATTCAGCGCTTGTGGATTTTTTGGAAGTTGAGCCTGATGTAAAGAATTACAAATTTACAGCGGCCTCACTCTCACTCAATCAGGTAATCCTCGCTATCAGTCCAGGATTATTATTTCGTAGGGATAGCCGCTCAGCAGGTAGGGATTTCCTTACCTGATTTAAAAAAAGAGATTTAAAAACAATAAATTGAGTACCAAACGGCTGCGGCGATAAGTTTTAAAACTCGGAATACGCATCACAAACAGAGATTTTTAAGCGGAACTACCCTGGAACAATCGCCACTCACAGTGCGAGGCAGCATCAGCCCGAAAGGTAAAATTGTGCAAACAGCATGAATTAGGTTTGCAAAATGTTACCGCTTCGGCTGCTGCCCAACCAATCGCTGACTTATTAACTCTGAGGAACACATTTATGAAGATTCCAGGATTTGGTGGTGGAGCAACAAACGCAAACAGAGCCGATTTCCCGCCGGCGAATATGCCAGGCAAACCGGGGGGCACGCCGTCAGGCAAACCAGACCTCCCCGATCAGCCAGGCAAATCCTCGCCTTTGTCTTTCCTCAATAATTCGAAAATGGGCCCGCTCTCTTTTGCCAGTAACGCCTTTGGCGGCCTGAGCACGCTCGCGTCGCTGACCGGGCTTGGCGGCCTCGGCGGAAGCCAAAGCAACGGTCAGTCAAACGGTGCAAACGCGCCTGCGAGCGGCAGCAACTCCCTGCCGGGCGGCGGCTTAATGCAGCAGCTTATGATGCTGCTAGGCCTGCAACAGCTGTTGGGCGGCGGTAATAAGGCGCAGCAGCCGGAACAGCCAACTACCCCGGCCCCGTCTCAGGGTGCGAATAAGAGCAGTAACCCGCTTGAGCAGCTGATGCAGATGCTCCAGCAACTGCTGCAGCAGATGATGGGTCTCGATAAGGGCAAGGGGGCAGACAGCGGCGAACAGAGCGGCAACGCACCGCAGGCTCCTGCTCAGGGAGCGGCTGACGGTGGCGGTCAACAGGGTGGGATGATGCAAAATCTGCTGTCGCTGTTGGGGCTGACGTCACTGTTGCAGGGGCTTTTGGGCGGCGGTCAGGAGCAATCTTCCCAGAAAAATACGCAGCTCTAATTCAGGGGGGCTTATATGGTTATGCAAGTACCTGGCGCGGGGGGGATCACCCCCGCTTTTTCACCCGGCGGGCAACTGCCGGGTAACCTGCCATTAACCACTCCCCTGCCCGGGTCTTCTTTGCCGGGTCTGGGTAACGATCTCCCGATCTGCTACTCCGGCACTAGCGGAACGCCGCTGGCGGGCCTGGGCGATCCGACCCAACAGTTCGATCAGCTGTTAAAGCAGGTTGGACTGGGCGCGCTTGTTGATCCCGCCGCCGAAGGGGAAACGATGCCCGTGGCGTTATTTACCAGCGAAACCGCAGGTGAAGAGACGCCGCAGGCAGCGGGCGATGGCGTGCGGACCAGCGAGAAGGACCTCAGCGTCAGGCCGACGGAAGATAACCTGAAAGGCCGTCCGCCGGGTGATAACCGCAGCGCCGAGCAGATCATTGATGAAAACCCGGTGCTGAAAAATCTCGGCAATCAGAAAGATATCAAGCGCGAGCAGCTAAAAGAGCGCTTTGGTGACTGGACGGACGCCAATAAAGATCCGAAGAGTCGTGCTGATGCGGCGTATAACATGGCCTGCGTGTTAAACAGCATAAAAGGCCTCAATGCCCGCGATGGCAGCGAGCGAACGGAGATCTCAGCTAACGACAAAATAGAGGGTATCACCAAGGATGGCGACGCCCGCCACGGTACCGAGGCGGGTGTACTGAAGGATATCGCCGAACAGGGGCTGAAAATGCTGCCGGAGAATAAACAGCTGCCGCAAACCAATGATACGCACGTAAGAAAGGATGGGACCAATAAAGACAACTTCCAGTGGGGGATGGGCGAGTTCGGCAAGATATTGTCGAACATCCCGATTCTCAAATCTGTTGCTGCGCCTTTCTTCAACAACATTGGCGAGGCCCGTAATCTGGGCGAAGTCTTCACCGGTGGCCTGAAAGGTCTGGCTGAGGGTGGAATGAGCGTGGCGCGTGGGCCGATTGGCTGGGGCATTACGGCCGCTACCGACACCGTGCAGATTGCGGTGGAGAATGCCGGAGGGAAAGGGAAGAACGAACCGCCGCCGTTTGCCTGATTTATTACCTTGCTGATGTTTGTCCCTGTACCCGATACAGGGACTTTTTTTTGCCTGCTATGCAGGTAACGTACCTTTGCCGCTGGAGATAACATCGGCAAAATTGAGCACTTTCCCGACATAGGTTGCATCGCCGGTACCGGTTTTCGAGATATCTGTCAGATCGTTGACATTCACATTCCCCGGCCCTGAGTTATAGGCCCGCAGCCCGGCACCGAGATCGCCGCCAAACGCCTGCCGCTGCTCTTTCAAATAGAGCGCACCGGCCATAATGCTGTCTTTAGGGTTAGCGGGGCTGGCATCGGATCCCAGCAGATGCGGGTATCTGCTTTGCAGATCGGCGAAGGTGTTCGAATTAACCTGCATCAGGCCGCTGTCGGAAAGCCCATTGCCGCCGTTAACGGTGGTCGCATCGATTTTCCCGCGTGACTCCTGCCAGATTTGCCCCGCCAGCACTTCAGGCGGCTGGTCGGTCTCTCTGGCGGCATGCATTATCGCCTTCTCATGATCGAGTAGCGGCGCAGGTAAATGCAGTCCCGACTCGCCTTTTATCAGCGGAACGCCGCCGGATGCCGGTGTCTGCTGGGCAGGTGTGTTCAGGGCAGCACTGGAGGCAGAGCCCGGTTGTGCCGCACTGCCCGGTTGTTGTGCAGAAGCGGCGGCAGGCTGATCAACAGGCTGCTGCACAGCGGCGTTCACCGGTGCGGCGGGCGCAGCCCCCTCCTCTGCTGAGGCGCCCGGCATCCCGGCTCCGGCTCCGCCGCCGCTACCCGCTCCAGCACCAGCGCCTGCTCCTGCGCTGTTATTTTGCTGCTGACCGGAGAAGAGCTGCTGCAACATCATCAGCAGTTGCAGTAGTGCTTGTATTTGCGGGCCCAGTTGCTGCATTAGCCCCTGCATCTGCATCGGATCCATACTGCTCTCACTGTCGGGCGTGGCGCTGAGGCTACTGAAATCCGTGCCGCTCATGGCATCATTGCCAAAATTAATTGCCTGGCTGCCGCCAGCAAAATCTGTCGGGCTGAACGAGGCAACGTTTTTTTCATCGAGCGCGCTGAAATCAGGCATTTGCGGCTGTAGCGGCGCGAAAACCGAACCTGACGAGATATTCATCCTTCTGTCCTCTCAACAAAGGGTCATCATTAGCGCCAGTCACGCTGACGCATCCCTCCCGGTTTTACCGGGGTATGATTGAGTGGACAGCGCGCGGCGCGGGTTCCGCGCAGAGCGTGCTACAGCGAAAATTCAGACGAAAAAAAGCCGCATCGCTGCGGCTTTTAAGAGGGGGCATCAGGAGGCTTTTTTCGGCTCTTCAGGCTCTGGCGATCCTGCTGGCCCTGCGGCTTCTGATGAGGCAGAAGACCCGGACGCCACTGATGATGCTGATGATGTCGGTAAGGAGTCCGGCAGCGGGATCATCTCGGCGATACGCTCGCTCATCTTCTCTGCTTCAGATTCAAGCAGGGCGATAATGGCTTCGTAGTCAGCCTGCGTTAACTTCTCAGGCTGGGGGCTTTTGATACTCGCCAGCCCCGGGAAGGTTTGCCACCATGCATAGGTATCACCCCGGCGCATCTCGGGTGAACGCCCGGGCGGAGTGTTACGCAACGGGCCGGAGGTATGCGAATGGACGCTGGCGCTGTCCGATTCGCCCGCTGCGGGTGAGTCGCTCCTGCGGGCGTCAACGGCAGGCGCTTGCGGCGAGCTTTCACGAGGAATTTCAACAACCTCCGCTTCGGGCGAACTTTCCCGGCGGGCCTCAACCTCCGGCGCTTGTGGCGAGCTTTCACGAGGAATCTCAACAACCGGCGCTTCCGGCGATTCACGACGGGCCTCTACCTCCGGCGCTTCGGGCGATTCCCGGCGGGTCTCTTCAGCTGGCACTTCGGCGTCCGTTGACGGCCCCGCTACCGGCGGTTCGCCTGCGGGCGGTCTTGCGCCAGAACTTACCGGGGCTTCCTCTTCGATCGTGGCGGCGGCCTTCGGGCGAAGCTTGTTTGCCACTGCACTCTCAGCTTCCTTATACAGAAGACCAAACAAACCCTGCTGGAAGTAAGAATAGGCGTTCGGTATCAGGGCCGCCGCATTGCCTACACTTTCGCGGGAAGCGCGGAAGCTGCCTTTTTTCGCCAGCTCCAAAGCGGTCTCAGCCGCCCCCTTCTGACCGTCGGTGAAAATTTTCTCGAAGCCACCTTTGGCCACGCGCGCTGCGCCCGAGCCGGTGCCCAAACCGAGAGCTTCCATCCCTTCCGAGGCTACCACGCTTAATGCACTCAGCGTGGTAACGCCCTCAACCCAACGTTTTGGCGATTTTGCGTGCGCCAGCACTGCATCGAAGTGGCTACCCTCGCCACTATTCTTCTTGCCGTTGGACAGCGCCATATAACGATCTTTCCAGTCGTTACGGCCAAATAAAAACTCCGCGCCGTGCAGGTTGTCGTAGTAGTTTTCAACGACGCCACTCAATGAACCGGCACCCGAGGTCAGGCCAAAACCAGCAATCTGATTAATGGCATAACCCGGCTTAAGCGCGGCTTGTATAATCCCCATCGGCTCTGGCCGCGGCTTATTTTCAGGTAATAGCTGAGTTGCACTGGAAACCCCACCGGTAATCGGGTTGCGGACGTTAAAGCCCGTCCCGCCCAGCGCCGCCATTTTTAATTTATGCAGAAAGGTATCGCGTTTTTTTGCCTCTTCCTGCATAAGAGGGTGCAGCGAATCCATATCCGCCTGCATCCATCTCGAATCCTGAATGCTGCTACCGATAACCCGTGTGAGCACGGCTTTGAACGCTACGGCGGTCATCCCCCCCGCCACGCCAGCGACAAAGTTGTGCATGGGCGTGCCCGGCTCCAGCTTCATCGCGCTCGCTATCCCCTTACCGACCAGATCGCCGGGGACACCGGAAAGGGCATAGATCATGCCAATAGCCCCCTTTGCCTTAGCCATGATCATCGTGTCGCAGCTGCGAGCAAATTTGAGCACATCTTTTACCTGATCGTCCGTCTGGTGCAAATCATCGTGCAGGGCAACAGCTATATCATCCAGGTATTCATGTACATCCGCCCCGCCTCTACAGGCGTTATGCAGCGTATTCGCAATACGCCCAATCTCCGCTAAGCGCGCCCTCGCAGCAGGGGTTGTCGTAGCGACTGCGCTGGTTGATGGCCCACCGCGCGAGGCCAGTTCAATCGCATCGTGCTGTACAGGGGAAGCTGGGCGTCTAATTCCTTCCATCATTCTCACTCCGCCAGGTTGTGCCGGTTATCAGTAACCGGTCAGTTGATGACTTGCGAAATGAATAGCTCACCCCGCAACGATAGCGTTGAGTGGGATGCGAGCGGGCCCGGTTTCAATTTTGCGGAGATTTTTTAAGGTTTTGTGATGCAGCTAATAAAAAGCAGCCAGATGCGCTGCGCTTCAGCGGAGAGAAGCATTTTTTAACCGTTTATGTGGACCTGGTTAGATCAAATGACGATGGGGAGCCACGCGGGAAAGTTATTCATAATGCTTCATTTAACAACCGCTTGATAACGGGATTTTTCCCACCCTGCCTCATTGCAGGATCTGGCATCAGGTAAAGCTTAAACTCCACACATTGGCGTGGAGTTTTTTCATCTTCTCTCAGGCAATCGCCAGCTCAATGACTTCGAAGAGTTTTTTCGCGCCAGCGTTCGATTGCGTCAGCGAGATTTTTTGTTTTTTCCCCTCTTTCAGCCAGAGCGTAATCTGCTTATTCAACGCACCGGAAAAAGTCACCTTCTGAATATCGCTGAACCGCGTGAAGAATTTTTTTTCATCCTCAAACATGCCTGGTAAACAGTAGATAGCCTCATCGGTTAACACCACGCCACGATCGCCCTTTCCTGCCAGTGTTTCATCAAAGTAAAAAAGAAGATCATCTTTTTTAAGCGGCGGTAATGTTCCCGCTGCGGCAACGGCCTGGATAAAATGAGCGATTTTTTTATCGTTCAGTTGGTCATAGCGATAAAAGTGATGATCTTTGTTCGTCGCGTAGCGCTGCTCTGTTTCATGGTTCAGTTGGTAGACAGGCTGTTCATCCGCAGGCGTGCTCACTTCAGCCAGTGAGCGGGTTAGCGATGCGCCCACCGCTCCGGCACCAGGAACGATCGTCGAGGTGACCACCGTTTGGGTAACGTTACGCGTATAGTCAGCAACGACAGTTCCTCGTGCCGTGGTGTACCCGCTAACGGATTGTGGCAGTGTTGCAGAGGTTTTTACCAGGCTCATCCTGAAAGCCGCGCGCAGCGAGGCGAAAATCGAGGCAATCAGTAGCATAATCATCGGTACAGATAGCAACATCACGCAAAAGAGGAAAAAAGTGTGTTTTGGCGTAGCCGAACGTTCGCTGATACGCCCGACAGATGCTGCTGCCGCGATAAAGTAGACGACGCCGCATCCTGCCGTCAGCCACACATTGCTGTCGCTATTATTAAGATGATAAATAACAGGAATTAAGAGGCTGGCATAAAGCGTTACGCTCAGCAGAGCATCCGGCAGCAAATTCTTAATACCTTCAAATGCTTTGCCGATGTTGTACAAAATCCAGCAGATAAGAACTATCCAACCAATAATCGGAATGGCTGCGGCGATAGCCATCAAAATGAAGCTGATGACCATTCCACTCAGCATACCGGCAAGATGCCCTTCCGATGCCAGGTAATAAATAAAAAACAGCAGTGCAAAAGCCATCATCCCGGGAAGAATAAAAATAATAGCTTCAGGCAGGAAAAATACGCCAGCCCAAACCGCTACCAGCAGTAAAAAGCACAATCCGGGCCCGATATTCTGCTCTTTCACCGCCACATCCGTATAATTTGTCATTTTATTTTTTAACCTGTTGTTTACTCACGTCTTGCTGTATGTTCGAAATAGCTTAATAAGTGAAATATTTCTGCAAAAAAACCGCTGATTAATTGAAACAGCGGTTTCTGATACTGTTATTTCTTCCGAAGAATATGTTTTCCGGCAGGCGCCATGCGTCAATATTTTTCTCTGCGCATACTTTCCCGATAATTTGCTCATACGTACAGCCCCCTGATTTGGGGGCGGTAACAGGACAATCCGGTCGGTACTCTACGCCGCCGGTCGTATTGCGTCTAATGATATATATCAATCACTTGAGCACTCTCACCTTAGCGTCAAACAATTTGCGTTAGGGCGGTGTGCGAAGCGCTTTAAACCCATCATTAAAAAGCTCCACGCGCCGGCGTGGAGTGTTCGCTCTGTTACGCCAGCGGCCAGGCCCCGGCTTCAATTACGCACGCCGAACCGCTCCACGCAAACAGCGCGAGCGCGCGCTTATCAGTATCAGGGTAGATGCGGCTGCTGAGACACGCCTCACCGTCGTTAACAAACACCTCAACTGACGAGCTGTCGAAGAAGAGACGCAGTTCCAGCGACGCGTTGATATCAACCGGCACGCTACGCATCCCGCACAGCCCATACTGCGGATAGTGACGCGCCAGCACCAGGCGCTGCATCTGCGCATCAACGTAGATGCGCAGCCCCTCACCGAGGCTGACGCCATACTGCTCTGCGCTGCTGTTACCGCACTCCCAGCGCAGAAGCACCTCCAGCGCCTCACCGTTCTCCGGCAGCGTGATTTGCTGATTCTCAAGCCGCGTAACCGGCCATGGCATCCACGCGCCGCGCAGGGTTTCCACCTCTCTTGTCGGACGCATCTGCACGCGGTTGTCGGCGCTCAGGCTCACTTCTCGCGGCAGCGATAGCATCCCGGCCCAGCCATCCTGCTGCTCCGGCAGCGGCGATTCCCACATATCCAGCCAGCCGATAACAATCCGCCGACCATCAGGCGTCAGCAGGCTCTGCGGGGCATAAAAGTCATGGCCGTGATCCAACTCGATAAACTCGCTTTCGCGCACAAAAGGCTGGCCCGGCTGCCACTGGCCGAGGATATAGCCGCTCTGGAAGAGATTACGGTTGCTGTAGCCCTGCGCCGCGATGCCTTGCGGCGAGAACATCAGTACCCGTTTGTCGCCGAGGGTGAAAAAGTCCGGGCACTCCCACATAAAGCCGAGCGCTTTTTCCGCCTCATCCAGCACACCGGCGTCCTGCCACTCGCGCAGATCGTCGGAGCGGTAAAGACGAACATGGCCCGTTTCGCCGTCGCGTGCGCCGACGACCATGTACCACGCATCCCCTTCCCGCCACACTTTCGGATCGCGAAAGTGGTGCAGCCCGGGCGGCGTATCCAGCACCATCCCATAACGTTCAAAATGGATGCCGTCGCGGCTGGTGGCCAGGCACTGCACCTGATAGAGATTGGCCTCATCCGTGGCATCGCCGTGAAATTTATGCCCGGTGTAGATCAGCGCCAGCGTGTCGCCATCGACCACCGCCGAGCCGGAAAAGCAGCCATCTCTGTCTGCCGGGCCTTCAGGCGCCAGCGCCACCGGCAGATGCTCCCAGTGCAGCAGATCTTTACTGCGCGCATGCCCCCAGTGCATCGGTCCCCACTGCGTGGAGTAAGGGTGATGCTGATAAAAGGCGTGGTACCAGCCATCAAACCACACCAGCCCGTTCGGGTCGTTCATCCAGCCTGCGCGCGCCGCGAGGTGGTAGCGCGGATACCAGCGCAGGTTTAACGTGTCTCGTTTGGCCACAAGCGTCTCTTCAGCGCCGGCAAGTGAATATGTCATAGTCGCTACTCTTTTCGGTTAAATGGTGGAGGGTTGCGGCATCAGCGGGTCAGAAGATGACTTACCGGAACGCAACAGGAAGATGGAGATAAAGGTGGTGGCGAAGACCAGCAGCCCCATGATCAGGTAGGACTGGGCAAAGCCATATTTCTCATAGCTGTAGCCCGCCAGCGGCGACAGCACCGAGGCGATCACCGAGCTGGTACAGGCGAAGCCCACCAGGTAGAGCGTTGAGGAGAGGCGTTTATCGAAGTGCAGGCTGTTGTACTTAAAGATCGCCACCAGCAGGATCGGCAACTCGACCGCGTGCAGCAGTTTGGTGATGGAGATAAGCAGCGGCCCCTCCACCAGCCCGGAGGCGACCATGCGCATTGCCATCACCATGCCGGCGAAAATCAGGCCGTTCTTCGCGCCAATCCTGTTCACCAGCCACGGCGCGCAGAACATCCCCGCCGCTTCAAGAAACACCTGGAACGAATTGAGATAGCCATACATGGCGTTGCCCTCCTGCAAGGTCGGGAACTGCGACGAGAAATAGACCGGGAACTGCTGGTCGTAGACGCCATAAATACAGGTGCCAATCACAAACAGCACCAGCGCCCAGAAACGCGGCAGCGTCAGTAAACCCAGCGCATCGGCGAGTGTTACCTTCCCGCCGCTCACCGCCTCCTGCATCGCGTGCGGCGCAGAGGAGACTTTTAAGCGCGCCAGCAGCACAAAGAAGATCAGCCCGGAGGCGCTTGCCACCGCGAAGTTGAGTTTCGGGTTGATGTTAAACAGCAGACCGGCAAAAAAGGTCGCCACCGCCCAGCCAAGGGAACCCCACATCCTTGCTTTACCAAACTCAAACTGGCTCTGGCGCGCGACGCGCTCGGTGTAGGACTCCAGCACCCCGATGCCGCCGTTAAAGGTTAAGCCGATATAGATGCCACCAAACACGCTGCCGAGCAGGATGTTGATCTGTAACAGATAGCCAAACAGTAAGAACGCCGGGCCGGAGAGCGCCAGCATGGCGGTCAGATACCAGAGCAGGTTTTTGCGCAGGCCCAGCTTGTCCTGAATAAAGCCATAACAGATCTGCGCAAATAGCGCGGAGACGGAGAGCACGGCGTAGATGATCCCGGTATCCCCCGCTTTCAGCCCCACCTCCTGATGAAGCCAGATGGAGAGCAGCGAGCCGGAAGCGGACCAGGTGACGAAAAAGAAGAACAGTAAGGCACTGAGCAGTGGGTAGCTGTGAGCGTGATGGGCTTTCATCATGACAGTCTCATATTGGAGTTGTGCAGCGATGATAACGTTAACATTATGCGTTACTCATTGGGTTCTGCCGAGATTCATGATGTTAATCACAAGAGTTAACGTTAACATAACAGGAGTGAGAGGGAGATCAAACTCCGCGCCTGTGACGACACCATAAATACGTTACGATAGCGCCCTCTCTGGCCGCAGTGATTGCGCGAGTAAGCCCGCATGGAGTAACAGATATGGCGTCTCTGAAGGATGTAGCAAAGCTGGCGAATGTTTCGCTGATGACGGTCTCGCGTGCGCTCAACAGCCCGCAACGCCTCAAGCCCGAGACGCTGGCGCGGGTGCAGGCGGCGATTGAGCAGATGAATTACGTTCCGGATCTTTCCGCGAAAAAGATCCGCGGTGCGCACGCCTCGCCGAAAACCATCGGCGTGCTGGCGCTGGATACGGTGACAACACCCTTCTCGGTGGAAATTACCTTATCGATTGAAGAGACCGCACGCGCGCACGGCTGGAACAGCTTCGTGATGAATATGTTCACCGACGACAATCCGGATGCGATTGTTGATCTGCTGCTCTCCCACCGGCCCGACGGCATTATCTACACCACCATGGGGCTACGCCAGGTGCCGCTGCCCGCCAAGCTGCTTACCCTGCCCTGCGTGCTCGCCAACTGCGAAAGCCTGCACCATCCGGTCGCCAGCTATATTCCCGACGATGAACAGGGCCAGTACAGCGCGGTAAAAGCCCTGCTGGAGGCGGGTTATCGCCAGCCCCTTTGTCTGCATCTGCCCGAACCGCTGCTCGCCACCGCGCGTCGTCGCAAGGGTCTTGAGCGCGCCTGCCGTGAAGCCGGGGTTAACCCGGACGGCCTGACTCACCGCTATATGGCGCCGGGTGACGAGCATTACCGTGACATTCCGGCGCAGGTGCTGGCGCATATCCACGCGCAAAAGCCGCAGTTCGATTCGGTGATATGCGGTAACGACCGCATTGCGTTTATGGTGTATCAAACGTTACTCGCGCAGGGGCTGCGCATTCCGCAGGATGTGGCAGTGGTTGGCTACGACAATATGGTAGGCATCGGCGAGCTGTTCCTGCCCTCCCTTGCAACGGTGCAGCTCCCGCATTATGAGATCGGGCGCCTGAGCGCCCTGCATATTATTAACGGTAGTGAACACAAGCAGACCACGCGGGTTGCCAGCCCGTTTTTGCTGCGTGATTCCATGCTGGCGGCTGATTAATGTGCTGCTTTGCCCAAGCTTTACGCCTCGTTAGCCACAAACCAAAAATCCACGCATAAGCGTGGATTTTTTATCATTCAACGAACGGTTAACGCAGCAACGACAGCATGGTCTGCGGCACCTGGTTGGCCTGCGCCAGCACGGACGAGCCGGCCTGTTGTAATATCTGCGCCCTGCTCATATTCGACACTTCCGTGCCATAGTCGGCGTCATTGATTCGGCTGCGCGCGGCGGAAAGATTCGTCGCCGCCTGATTAAGGTTATTGATCGTCGATTCAAAGCGGTTCTGAAATGCCCCGAGCGAACTGCGTTGGGTATCGACGGCTTTTATCGCATCGTCAATGGCGGCAAGGGGATTATTGAGTATCGCACCGCTAAAGGGGGTGACGGTGCCATGGAGCACATCAAAGCCGACTGCTTTTACGCTGCGTGCATTGCCGTGAATGAATTCGCCAGAGACCTGGCCAATCGAACCGGAATTTGCCCCCAGGTTGTAGTCATCGCTGCTGCTCATCGTGATAACAATCTCTTCGCCATCATCTGTCCCTACATGGAAGCCGTAACTGGCCGTACCGGAGCTGGTATTGAGAATTTTGATACCGTTGAAATCAGTCTGCAGGGTCACGCGGTTAATCTCGGCCATACGCTCATTCACTTCCGACTGAATAGAGTCGACATCGGAGGCAGAGTTAGTGCTGTTTTGCGCCTGCACGGCCAGATCGCGGATACGCTGCAAGTTGTTATTGATTTCGCTTAATGCACCTTCAGCCGTTTGTGCCAGCGAAATAGCATCGTTGGCATTTCTTGCGGCCACGCCCATACCGCTAATGCTGGAAGAGAAACGGTTGGCAATTGCCTGGCCCGCAGCATCATCTTTCGCACTATTAATACGCAGGCCGGAGGATAAACGCTGAATTGCAGAGCTTTGCGCCGCCTGGGATTTATTAAGGTTATTTTGGTTGATGAGTGACAGCGTATTGGTATTGATGACGGCCATGCTACAACTCCTTGTAAAAATAGATTGAAACCGGCGGTGCGGTTATCTATTAGCATCGGCACGAGCGTTGAAAACTTTATGCTCTTTAAGGGAATTGCGGTAACAAGCGCTATGAAGGCCCGCTACCGCATAACAACAACTACCCCAGCTGGCCGTGATTCAGCCGTGTCAGGGGGGCATTGACGTCAAACAGTTTGACGGTGATGTTGGTGGCGCCAAACTGTTTTAACCGCTCCATATGTTTATCCATATAGCGCTGCGCGTTCGCTTCGCTGTCGAAGAGATAGATCCCTCCCGCTTCCTGAGCGAGCGCATTCTCGGTCCACACTTTCCATAAAAAGCCCGGCTCCCGATTGATTGATTCGGCCAGCTCCACCAGCTGCCGCGACATCTCATCGCCAAATGGGCCGTTAAAATCGAAGTGAATCTGCACTACTTTACTGGCCATACTATCCTCCGTGATGGCATGTGAATAAGCCTGTCGACACTATTTCATCGCTCGCGAAATAGCAAAAAAAAATCCACGCCGGAGCGTGGATTTGGTGTCAGAGCAGGTGATGCCAGTACGGTTAAATATCGTCCGTTGTATGGTGTACAACGATTTCCAGGGTGTGGCGTACAATATCGCTTTTCACCACATCCTCTGTGGTCTCGATCATCTTGATCAACTCCAGGATCAAGGCTTTGTGGGTAATACGTTCACCGGCTGCCATAACACCACGAATCGCCGCGCCCAGTACCACAGACTCCTCTGCGAGCGTCTCGCCGCCGCTGCGAAAATACTCAGCAAGCGAGAGATCAGGCAAATTTTCATATTCGTGTGAATCCAGCAAAACCTGGCTCATCGTTTACCCCGTTTTATAATGATAATAACCGTGTCTGTTAATGTTTTTTCGAACTGCTGGCGGTGTTGTCGCCAAACAGCTGGAAAACGTTATCCCTGCTCTGCTCATCCCACTCATCGCGCTCGCTTCCCTTGTCGCGCCTTAAGGAGGCAAAATTATTGTTGCTGATTTCAGCAATAATCCGCCCCAGCATCTGCCGCCGCTGATTGTCCTGCTCGCTGGCCTCCATCGACCGCAGCCTGTTAATCAGCGCACGTGTGCTAATGGGTGAGTTATCTTTCAGAAGTGACAATACTGCCACTCCGATAAGTTCATCTGTCAGTTGCTCTATTTCACTACTATTCATAACTGCATCTCGGGTTGCCGCTACTTGCCGAACTGCAATTGCGGCATGAAGCCAATTCTCCCTTGGGGACGATTAACTTTTCTGCACGCGCATGAAGCGCTTCATCACCCCGCGAGAATTGACTCAAAAGCCAAAAGTATTGCCGTTGGTCAAACTCTGTTAGCGATCGAAAAGCAGGCCAATCAGCGTGTGATAGTGGCTCTCCTCTTCCGGACCAGAAGCCTGCTCCAGACGGCTCAGCAATTTAGTACAAATTGCCTTGCGGTTCAGGTTGCGTCCTTCGCTCAGGATCTCAACGGCGATCTGTCCCAGCGTCTGCTGCTGAGTCGGGAGTGATGCCTTGTTGAAATAGCGGGTAATGGCATTAGCTGTATTCGGAAAATAACCGTTCTGCTGCATATGTCACTCCTCAAATAGTCCATTAACTTGTTAAAGTAACGTTAAAGTTATACAAAAAACGCCGTTTTGTACATATTAATTGTACAAGTTTGTTAGCCATCTAATGAATATTTCACAATCTTTATATTTATCAGGTGATTATAACCAGGAAAATTTTTACGCGGTTGAACAAGGTTGTACAAGCTGAAAAGCCGCGTGTACAAGGGGCACAAACAGCATAATTCTCTGCTAAATCAAGGGAGACGAGGTACTTTGCATCTGGTAGTGTGAGCGCTCATTCACCCGTTTCGGAACGCTTATGCTCACCACCCTCATTTACCGCAGCCATTTTCGCGACAACGTATCGTTTTCGATGCTTGAAGGGATGGTTGAAGCGGCCAATCAAAAAAACAGCCAGGCCAACGTAACCGGCATTCTGCTGTTTAATGGCACCCACTTTTTCCAGCTGCTTGAAGGGCCGGAAGAGACGCTGGATCCGATTTACAACGCCATCTGCAATGATGAGCGCCACTTTAACGTTGTGGAGCTGCTGCGCGACTACGCGCCGTCACGACGCTTTGGTAAAGCCGGGATGGAGCTGTTTGATCTGCGCGCCTACGACCGGGAAGAGGTGCTGCAAACGGTGCTGGATAAAGGCACCTCAAAATACCAGCTTATTTATGACGACCGCGCGCTGCAGTTCTTCCAGACCTTTGTCGAAGAGGGCCAGAAAGAGAACTACTTTGAGATCCCGGTCGACGACGAGTGGGAGTTCGTTCCCGACGGCAGCGCCGTTACCCTGCCCGCGTCTGTTGCCGCCACCAGCACCGACTGCCGCTTTGCCTTTCAGCCGTTGATCGATCCCTTTGCCCGCAAAGTGGTAGCGATTGAAGCCCTGCTGCGTACCCCTTCGGGCGATGCACCGCAGGCCTACTTTGACGGCCTGACGGGTGATGCCCTCTATAACGCCGATCTTGAGAGTAAGAAAGTGGCGTTCGCGATGGCCACCGCGCTGGATATTGGCGCGCAGACCCTCTCGGTCAACCTACTGCCGATGACGCTGGTAGAAGTGCCCGGTGCGGTGGAGTTTATCCTGCGCGAAATTGAGGCTAACGGCCTGGTGCCGGAGCAGATCATTGTTGAATTCACCGAGAGCGAAATCATTTCACGCCTCGAAGAGTTCACCGAAGCGGTGAAGTTGCTGAAAGGCGCCGGGATCCGCGTGGCAATTGACCACTTTGGTGCCGGCTTTGCGGGCCTGCTGCTGCTGGCGCAGTTCCAGCCGGACCGCATCAAAATCAACCGCGATCTGATCCAGGATGTACATAAGAGCGGCTCACGCCAGGCGATTGTGCAGGCGATCATCAAATGTTGTACATCCCTTGAAATTCAGATCTCCGCCGTCGGTGTCGAGAAAGCTGAAGAGTGGATGTGGCTGGAGTCGGCGGGTATCTCCCAGTTCCAGGGCTACCTCTTCGCGCGCCCGGATATCAACGGTATTCCAGCGGTCTGCTGGCCAGAAAAACAGGACGATGCTTAATCGCTCCTTAAGTAAAGCTGTACAAAGTGCTTGTACAGCCTGCAAGGCTTAACTAGGCTTTGCGGGTGTATATCGGGGTTACGAGGAAGTCATGGCGTTTTACAGTATTGGCGAAGTTGCTGAACGGTGCGGAATTAACCCCGTCACACTTCGCGCATGGCAACGTCGTTACGGTTTGCTAAAGCCCCAGCGCAGCGAGGGCGGCCATCGTCAGTTTGACGAGGCGGATATTCTGCGCATTGAGGCCATTAAACGCTTTATCGAAAGCGGCGTCTCGGTCAGTAAAGTAAAAGCGTTGCTGGATGAGACGCCCGTCGGCGTCGAGCAGGGCTGGGCGAAGGTGCAGGAAGATCTGCTGGCAACCCTGCGCCAGGTTAACCCGGCCAGGCTGCGCGCCATGGTGCTGGATATGGGGCGTAAATACAGTGTCGATCAATTTATCGATGAAGTGATTATGCCGGTGCGCCTGCTGCTGGCGCGGGATCAGAACACCGCACGGGTGATCTTAAGCCTGCTGGACGGCGTATTGATCGACTTTGCCGTCACCCGCCTGGCCCTCAATCGCCAGCAGGGAAGTAAAGAGGCGCTGTTTATCGCCTGGAACAATGACGATCGTACGCGCCTGTGGCTGGAAGCATGGCGCTTCTCGCAGCAGGGCTGGTCACTGGATGTGCTCGCCGATCCGCTCGACTCCCCGCACCCGGAGTTTTTCCCGGGAAAGCAGTTGGTGGTCTGGACGGGTAAAGCGCTGACCCAGCGCCAGTCACAGCAGTTTACCCACTGGCAGGAGCAGGGCTTCGCCCTCACCTTTCACGGCCCGCAGTAAACCGCAGCCTTACGGCTGCCAGGTTTGCTGATTCCCGGACATCTTTTTATCTAAGTAGAACGCGGCACTGATCAGCGCCAGATGCGTCAACGCCTGCGGGAAGTTACCAAGCGGGAAGCCGCGCTCATCAAACTCCTCGGCGTACAGCCCAAGATGGTTGGCATAGTGCAGCAGCTTCTCAAACTCAATGCGCGCTTCATCGACAAAATCCGCCCGCGCCAGGCATTCGACATACCAGAAGGAGCATGGCGCAAAATAGCCCTCCTCCCCCTGGAGCGAATCCGCCGGGGTCTCCTCCTGCAAATAACGCCGCACCATGCCGTCGCGCATTAACTTTGTACGAATGGCGTCGAGCGTTGCCAGCCAGTCAGGATCTTTGGCACCGATAAAGCGAAACAGCGGCATCAGCAGCATTGAACCATCGACATCGCTGCCGTTGCGCGTTGAGGTAAAGTGGCCGAGCTTCTCATTCCAGAAGTTATGCCAGATATCGTCGCGGATCTTCTGCCGCGTCGCCTCCCAACGGGCAAACGGCATTGAGAGCGACCGCTTGGCACCCAGCCGCAGCGCGCGGTCGAGCGCCACCCAGCACATCAGGCGCGAGTAGAGAAAGTTCTCCGGCTCGCCGCGCATCTCCCAGATGCCGGCATCGGGTGAATCCCAGATCTCGCAGACATAATCCACCAGCCGCATCACATGCCCCCACGCGCGATGGGAGATGTTGTCGCCATATTTGGTCGTCAGATAGACGGCATCCATTAATTCGCCGTAGATATCGAGTTGCAGCTGTTTATAGGCTTCGTTGCCTTTGCGCACCGGCCGGGATTTGAGGTAGCCAGCAAGGTGCGGCAACTCCTCTTCGGTGAGATCCGTTCCGCTGTCGAGGCGGTACATCACCTGCAACTTTTTCGGGTCGAACTTACTGTTCTCCATACAGCTGCCGATCCACGCGCCGAAGGCTTTTGCCTCCTCCACATAACCTAAGCGGATCAACGCATAGCAGCTAAAAGAGGCGTCGCGCAGCCAGGTGGCGCGGTAATCCCAGTTACGCTCGCCGCCGGGCAGCTCCGGCAGGCCAAAAGTCGCCGCCGCGGCAATCGAGCCGTAGCGCTGCGAGGTGAGCAGCTTTAGCACCAGCGAAGAGCGCGTTACCGCTTCGCGCCAGCGACCGCTGTATTTGCTCTGCGCCACCCAGTTTTGCCAGTAGGCGAGCGTGCGCTGGCGCATCGCCGCTACCTGTTTTAGCGCCGCATGCTTCACTTTGCTGTCACCGAGCACAAAGGTCGCGGTTTCGCCCGTTTTAAGCGTGAACTTCCCTTCGACCAGCCCTTTTTTCACCTGCAACGTTTCGGATGAGGCCAGCGTCAGCGCCGCGCCTTTCGTGCCCTTAAAGTGATAAACCCGTTTATCCTCCTTCACCTCCGGCACGTCGCTGGCGTAATTGAAGCGCGGCGAGCAGTGGAGCTTAATGGTCGCCTCGCCATAGATAAGGGTGATTTGCCGCACGATCAGCGGGTTGGCTTCGTCATCCTCGTTGATGGCGATAAAGTCCGTCAGCTCCACCATCGTCTCATTCGAGAGCCAGCGGGTTTGCAACACATTGGTATCCGGCAAATAGTGCTGAATGGCGCGCCAGCCCTCGCCCAACGGCGCAACGGAGAAGTAGCCGCCCCGTTTAGCATCGAGCAGCGAGCTAAAAACGGAAGCGCTGTCGAGATTGGGCCAGCAGAGAAAATCAATCGCCCCTTCAACGGTCACCAGCGCGCAGGTCCGCAGGTTGCCGATAATGCCGTGCTTATCAATCACGGCGGTGGTCTGAGTGTCGGTTTTCATTCGGATCCTTATGCGTGCGGTTACGCTTTAAGCGTAGGTGACGCAAAGGGTTCCCGCATCTGTGCCAGGCTTAACAGGAACTCACTTCACTGACGCGGAGAAACGCATGACGCAATACGCCTCACTTCCCGATGATCAACTACACCTGATCGACCGCTACTGGCGCGCGGCCAACTACCTCTCTGTCGGGCAGATCTACCTGATGGATAACCCGCTGCTGCGCGAGCCGCTTAAGCCTGAACATATCAAACCGCGCCTGCTTGGCCACTGGGGCACCACGCCGGGGCTGAACTTTATCTATGCCCATCTCAACCGCGCCATTCGCCAGCACGATCTCGATATGATCTACATCTGCGGCCCCGGACACGGCGGGCCAGGCATGGTGGCGAACACCTGGCTTGAGGGAAGCTACAGCGAGATCTACCCGCAGGTGAGCCAGGACGCGCAGGGGATGAAAACCCTCTTTCGCCAGTTCTCCTTTCCAGGCGGCATTCCAAGCCACGCCGCACCGGAAACGCCGGGGTCGATTAACGAAGGCGGCGAGCTGGGCTACTCCCTCTCCCACGCCTTTGGCGCGGTGTTTGATAACCCATCGCTGATTGCCGCCTGCGTGATTGGTGACGGCGAAGCGGAGACCGGGCCGCTGGCGTCAAGCTGGTTCGGTATTAAATTCCTCAACGCCGCGCGCGATGGCGCGGTGCTGCCGATCCTGCATCTCAACGGTTATAAAATCGCTAACCCGACCATTCTTGGACGCAGTAGCGATGAGGATCTGCTGCATCTGTTTCGCGGCTACGGCTACGAGCCGCTGATTGTCAGCGGTCATGAGCCGGAGAAGATGCACCGCCAGATGGCGCAGACGCTGGAGCAGGCGCTGGAGCGTATTCGCCACTACCAGCAGCAGGCGCGCAGCGGTGAAGCCGCTGAAGAGTTACCGCGCTGGCCGATGATTATTATGCGCAGCCCGAAAGGGTGGACCGGGCCGCAAACGGTGGATGGTAAAAAAGTGGAGGACTTCTGGCGCGCGCACCAGGTGCCGGTCTCCTCCTGCCGGGAAGATGACGGTCACCGGCAGATCCTCGAAGAGTGGATGCGCAGCTATCAGCCTGAGGATCTGTTTGACGAGCAGGGGCGGCTGCGCCCGGAACTGGCCGCGCTGGCACCCGAGGGCGACAAACGTATGGGCGCCACGCCATGGGCCAATGGCGGCCGTCTGCGCCGCGAGCTTAATACTCCGGCGATTGCCGATTACGCCGTTGATGTCACCTCGCCCGGCGAAACGCAGGCGGAATCCACCGCCGCGCTCGGCGCTTATCTGGCGGGCATCTTCCAGCGCAACCGGGATAACTTCCGCCTGTTTGGCCCGGATGAGACCGCCTCGAACCGCTTAAGCAAAGTGTTTGATGTCACCAGCCGTACCTGGCAGGAGCCGGTCAAACCCTACGATGAGCAGCTTGCCGCCGATGGCCGGGTGATGGAGATCCTCAGCGAACATCAGTGCCAGGGCTGGCTTGAGGGCTATCTGCTCACCGGGCGGCACGGCCTGTTTAACTGTTATGAAGCCTTTATCCATATTGTCGATTCGATGTTTAACCAGCACGCCAAGTGGCTGAAAGTGACGCGCAAACTGCCGTGGCGTGAGCCAATCTCATCCCTTAACTACCTGCTCTCGTCCCACGTCTGGCGTCAGGATCACAATGGTTACAGCCATCAGGATCCTGGTTTTATCGACCACGTGGTGAATAAGAAAGCCGATATCGTGCGTGTCTATCTGCCGCCTGATGCCAACACCCTGCTCTGCGTGGCGGATCACTGCCTGAAGACCTGGGATCGCATTAACGTGATTGTCGCCGGGAAGCAGCCTGCACCGCAGTGGCTCAACCTTGAAGCGGCGCAGCAACACTGCGCGGCGGGTATGGGCATCTGGCACTGGGCGGGCACCGTTGACGAAGGTGAAGAACCGGATGTGGTGATGGCCTGCGCCGGTGATGTGCCGACGATGGAGACGCTGGCGGCGGTCGATCTGCTGCGCGACTACTTCCCGGATCTGCGCATTCAGGTGGTGAACGTTGTCGATTTGATGGCGCTGCAAACGGCAGAGCAGCACCCGCACGGCCTGAGCGATGAGGCGTTTGACGCTATCTTTACAGCGGATAAACCGGTGATTTTCGCCTTCCACGGCTACCCGAGCCTGATCCATCGCCTCACCTACCCGCGCAATAACCATGGCAATTTCCATGTGCGCGGTTTTATGGAGGAAGGCACCACCACCACACCGTTCGATATGACGGTGATGAATGAACTGGACCGCTTCCACCTGGCGCAGGAGGCGATTGTGCGCACTCCCTCCCTGCAAGGTAAAGCGGATGCGGTGCTGGATGAGCTGGCAGAGAAGATCGCCGAGCATCACCGCTACGTGCGCGAACACGGGGAAGATTTACCCGAAGTCCGCGGCTGGAAATGGCCCTCCGCCCAGGGCGACGGCGATGCCCCCGAGTAACCTCTGCAACCGCCAGGCCGGATAAGGCGTAGCCGCCATCCGGCAATGGCGTGGCGGGAATAATGCCGGATGGCGCGTGAACGCTTATCCGGCCTACGCGGTTCCAGCAGCGACTGTTTTTCATTGGACATCCATCTCACAGCGACGGTGTTGACCCCCGCTGAAATCGGCGAACCGAAGCGTGAATGACAAGGTCTGGACGCCATGGATGGCGGACAGAGGCGAACCGAGACATGGACGAGTCCCGGAACGGACGAGTAAGTCGAGTCGAGCCGGCCGCAGTCAGGCACGCGGGAGGTGAGCGTAGTGCGCAGCACCGATTTCCTCGCGGGGCCGCGGGGATTGATAAGGGGAGCGCGGCCGCTCCCCTTATCCCGTTCACCGCACAAGAGATTAATGAAACTCCCCAACCACCGGTGAACGGAAACATTCCACCAATGCCCCCATGCAAGCCCCATCGCCCGGATGGCAAATCACCCAGCATCACTCTCCAGCCGCTGCCGATGCCGCAACCCCGGAAACCACCTCATCCACAGCGCCACCACAATCAGCGTCCCCACCCCGCCAATCGCCGCCGCGGGCACAGCCCCCAGCCATGCGGCAAGCATCCCGGACTCAAACTCCCCAAGCTGATTGGAGGTATTGATAAAAATCGAGTTGACCGCATTGACCCGCCCGCGCATCTCATCCGGCGTATCAAGCTGCACCAGCGAGCCACGGATCACCATGCTGATCATGTCAAACCCGCCGAGCGCAAATAGCGCCAGCAGCGAGAGCCACATCCAGCTTGAGAAGGCAAACACCAGCGTCGCCACACCAAAGCCCGCGACCGACATAAACATAATGATGCCGACACGGCGCGTCAGCGCACGGTGGCTTAGCCAGAAGCCAACCAGCAGCGCGCCCACTGCCGGAGCACTGCGCAGCAGTCCCAGCCCGAGCGGGCCGGTATGCAACACATCGTGGGCGAAAATCGGCAGCAGCGCCGTCGCACCCCCGAGCAGCACGGCGAAGAGATCGAGTGAGATCACCCCCAGCACATCCGGTCGGTTACGGATAAAGCGCACCCCGGCAAAGAGGGAAGAGAGCGTCGCGGGCGTGCGTTTTGGCTGCGCCTGCTCATAGCTCAGGGTGATCACCAGCAGCAGCGAGAGCAGATAGAGCGCCGCCGTGACGCTATAAACCACATCCGCGCCCGCAGCGTAGAGAAAGCCGCCCAGCGCCGGGCCAACGATCTGCGCCGCCTGGCCGGAGACTGCATTCGCCGCCGTGGCGCGTGGCAGAATCGAGGCCGGAACCAACGCCGGTAGCATTGAGATCATCGACGGCGATTCGACGGTTTTCGCGCAGGAGATAATAAAAATCAGCGCCAGGATGACGCCGACGCTGGCATCGCCCTGCCAGGTGAGCCAGGCGAGCGCGACAATCGCCACCCACTCGCACACCTGCGACAGCAGCACCACGCGACGGCGGTCAAACTGATCGGCGATATGCCCGGCGGGCAGCGCCAGCGTCAGGGAGGGAATAAACTGCACCAGGCCAATCATCCCCAGCCAGAAGGCGCTCTGCGTCTGGGAGTAGATCTGCCAGCCGACAATAATCGACAACATCTGAAAGCCAAAGCTGGAGCTGGTGCGCGCCAGCCAGAAAGCGACAAAGGATCGGTGCTGCAATAAACGGCCATCGCTGGCGGATAACAGGGGTGCCATAACATCTCTCTATGGGTGGTAATTAATGTCCGGCCGACGGCGCGCCAGGCGCACCGCTACGCACAAACGGCGGGCGGGCAAACCAGATAACGATCATTAGTGCTAAAAAGAGCCACCCCAGCAGCCAGAAGTAGTCGATAGTCGACAGCATATAGGCCTGCTGCTCAAGGGTTTTATCCACCGCAGCCAGGTGCTGCTGCGTCGCGCCGCCCATCTTATGCAGATAGTCCGTCGCCGCCGGGTTCCACTGCGAGACACTTTCGCTGAGGGTGGCATGGTGGTAAATCTCGCGCCGTGACCAGATCCAGGTGGTGAGCGAGGAGGCAAACGAGCCGCCCAGCACGCGGAAAAAGGTCGCCAGACCGGAGCCTTCCGCCACCGCCTGGCCGTGCAGGTTAGAGAGCACAATGGTGGTGATGGGCATAAAGAAGAATGCCACACCAATGCCCATAAACATCTGCACTTCGGCAATGGTGCGGAAATCGACCTCGGTATTGAACTGCGCACGCAGCAGGCAGGAGGCGCCCATGGTCAGAAACGACAGCGTTGCCAGAATACGCAGGTCAACTTTATGAGCATAGCGTCCAATAAACGGCGTCAGCAGCAGCGGCAGAAAGCCCATCGGTGCCGCCGCCAGCCCGGCCCAGATCGCCGTGTAGCCCATCTGGGTTTGCAGCCACTGCGGCAAAATAATGTTGATGGCGAAAAAGGCCGCGTAGCCGAGGGTCAGCGTGGCGGTGCCGATGGCGAAGTTGCGATCTTTGAACAGCCGCAGGTTAACAATCGGGTGCTGCTCGCCAAGTTCCCACATCACAAACGACACCAGCGCAATCGCCGAGAGCACCGACATCACGATAATTTCGTTCGAGGCGAACCAGTCGAGATCGTTGCCCTTATCGAGCACCACTTGCAGCAGGCCGACGCCAAGCACCAGCAGCGCAATGCCGATGTAATCAATCGGCGAGGTGGTAGTGGTCTCTTCCCGCTCGCGCAGCTGCATCCAGACGACAATCGCCGCGAAGATACCAATCGGCACGTTAATGTAGAAGATCCACGGCCAGGCGTAGTTATCGGTGATCCAGCCGCCGGTGATCGGCCCGACAATCGGTGCCACCACCGTCACCATTGAGAGCAGCGCCAGCGCCATGCTGCGTTTACTGGTGGGGAAAATGACCAGCAGCAGCGTCTGGCACATCGGAAACATCGGTCCGGCGAAAAAGCCCTGTAGCGCACGGAAGATAATCAGCTCCGTCATGCTGTGGGCAAAGCCGCAGAGAAATGACGCCAGGGTAAAGAGCGCCACCGAGCCGACAAACAGCCGCAGCTGACCAAAGCGGCGGGTAAACCAGCCGGTGAGCGGCAGCGCAATGGCGTTACACACCGCAAACGAGGTGATGACCCAGGTGCCCTGATCGGCGCTAACGCCGAGATTGCCCGCAATGGTCGGCAGCGCCACGTTGGCGATGGTGGTGTCCAGCACCTGCATAAAGGTCGCCAGCGACAGCGCAATCGTCGCCAGCACCAGGCTGGGCGGCGTAAATGCCGATTTATCTTGCATCGCGTCTCTCTTAGCGGGCGGCTACCGGCTGGCTATTATCATGAAGGATCTGTGCCACCAGCGCGTCGGCCTTATCAAGCGCATTCTGGTAGACGTCTGTTGCGAAACGCGGCTGCGCGACGCTCTGCTGCGGCAGCAGGTGCCCTTCGGTGTCGCGAATATCGACGCGGGCGGCCATCGACAAACCGACACGCAGCGGATGTTTCTGCATATCATGAGGATCGAGGGTAATGCGCACCGGCAGGCGCTGGACAATCTTGATCCAGTTGCCGCTGGCGTTCTGCGCGGGCAGCAGGGAGAAGGCGCTGCCGGTACCAATTCCGAGGCTCTCAATCGTGCCGTGATACTCCACGTCATCACCATAGAGATCGGCAGTCAGCGTCACTTTCTGCCCGAGGCGCATGGTGCTCATCTGGCTCTCTTTGAAGTTGGCATCTACCCACACCTGATCGAGCGGCACAATCGACAGTAGCGTGGTGCCGGAATCGACACGCATGCCAAGTTGCACCGCGCGCTTCGCCACATAGCCGCTCACCGGCGCAACGATGGTGCTGCGGGCGTTATCGAGAAAGCGCTGACGCAGGGTGGCGATGGCGCTTTTAATCTCCGGATGACTGTCGATAACAGTGTCGTCAACCATTGCCATATTGGTGTTGAGCGCCTGCTGGGCGGCAATCAGGTCACTTTTCGCACTGGTGACGTTGTCACGATAATGTGCTAAATCCTCAGCGGTGACCGCACCAGTGGCGAAAATCTTCTGCCGACGCGCGTAGTCACTCTGCGCCGTTTGCAGCGCCACTTTTTTCGCCGCCACCTGCGCACGATAGTTATCCGCGGTGCTGTAAAGCCCGCGTACCTGGCGCACGGTGCTGGCGAGGTTGGCCTGCGCCTGTTGCAGCGCAATTTCCGTATCGGCCGGGTCGAGCAGCACCAGCGGCTGCCCTTTTTGCACAAAGTCGCCCTCATCGACAGCAACCTGGGTGACAGTACCGCCAATCTGCGGCGTCAGCGTCACCTGGTTGGCGCTGACATAGGCGTCATCGGTGGTTTCGTAATAGCGGGCATAGAGCAGATACCAGGCCAGGCAGCCAGCGGCGATAATCACCAGCAGCACAAACAGAATGGCGAAGTTGCGCTTACGTTTACTCGGCGCGCGTGCAGGTTGAGCAGCTGAATCGGTCATCTTGATCACCTTTCAGGAAAACTTAGCGATAGGGTTGAGTTGCGCCGTCAGGCAGCATTTTGATCAGCAGCGTCACCAGCTGTTGCGCTTCATCATCGGTGAGACGCTCGGTGAGTGAGGTGAGGATCGATGCCAGCGCCTCATTCTGGAAGCGATCGCAAATTGTCCGCCCCTTCTCCGTCAGGCCGAGGATCACCTGGCGTTTATCGTCGGGGTTGGTGGTGCGCACCACCAGGTCGCGTTTTACCATGCGCTCAAGCATACGGCTCATGGCACCGGCGTCCATCAGCAGGTTTTTGCTCACTTCGACCGGGCTGGTGAAGCCTTTATAGATGCTGATCAGCACCTTGAACTGCGCGGCGGTAATATCCGCCGGCGAAAAGTAGTGGCTGAGAAGCTGGTCTTTGAACTGGTTTGCCAAATGGATCAGCAGGCCGAGGTGCAGCTTCGGGTTAGGGTTATCCGCAGAATTTGTCATGATATTTGCCTGGTCAATAATTACAAATGAAATTACTGACCAGGCAGATAACTGTCAATGAATTGTCAAGATAAGCGCACATTTTGTCAGTTTCCGGCAACCGTACCCGGCACTTGTAGGCCTGATAAGCGCAGCGCCATCGGGCATCCCCGCAATGCCGGATGGCGGCTTTCGCCTTAGCCGGCCTACAAAAGCATATGCACCGGCGCTCCGTAGGCCCGATAAGCGCAGCGCCATCGGGCAACTCCGCAGTGCCGGATGGCGGCTTTCGCCTTATCCGGCCTACAAAAGCCTATGCACTGGCGCTCCGTAGGCCGGATAAGCGGTACGCGCCATCCGGCAATGTTTCAGCGACACCGTTTTTTTTTATCTTCGATATGACAGCGATGGGGGTTGTGTCCCCGCTGAAATCGGCGAACCAGAGCGTGAATGGCAAGGTCTGGACGCCAGGGATGGCGGACAAAGGCGAACCGAGACAGGGACAAAATTGCCGGGAGCAATTTTGAACAGCGCTTGCGCTGGCCCCGAAGGGGCGAGTCCCATGGATGGGACGAGTAAGTCGAGTCGAGCCGG
>NZ_JAXCXB010000011.1:0-122109 GCF_034044935.1 Kosakonia sp. CFBP8986
CGACTGAAGTAAAAAGTGTCACCCATGTGACCGGTCAGATCTGTAACCCATGTGACCGGTTCATACACGGTCCCCCCCTTGTCCCGTTCACCGCATAAGGGGTTAATGAAACTCCCCAGCGCCTGGTGAACGGAACCCTTCCACCAATTCAACATGCCATCCGGCAATGTTGCCGCGGGGATAATGCCGGATGGCGCTGGCGCTTATCCGGCCTACGGTAAACAGGCAACAAAAAAGCCCCTCCCGTTGCCGGGAGGGGCTTTGCACACTGCCTGAGCGCGGAGCGTTAAAACGCGTTCTCGGTCACGCGCTCAATCAGCTCCATCTCTTCGCTGTTCAGCAGCTTCTCAATATCCACCAGAATCAGCATCCGCTCATCCAGCGAGCCGAGACCGAGCAGATACTGCGTGGAAAGCGTAACGGTATACTCCGGCGCGGGCTTAATCTGCGCCGCGTTCAGTGCCAGCACGTCAGAAACGCCGTCTACCACAATGCCCACCACACGGCCGCTGTCGAGGCTTAGCACGATCACCACGGTATTTTGATCAAACTCTGCCGATCCGAGGGTAAACTTCACGCGCAGATCGACGATCGGCACGATCACGCCGCGCAGGTTGGTGACGCCAGCAATAAAATCAGGCGTGTTAGCGATCCGCGTCACGCGATCGTAGCCGCGGATCTCCTGCACCTTCAGGATCTCAATCCCGTACTCTTCATTGCCCAGGGTAAACACCAGGAACTCATTCCCGGCGTTGTCGCCCGATAACTGTTTGTCTGAGTCAGATACGTTCATCTTTTAACCTTTTCAAAAACGCCCTTCAGGCTTGCTGTCAGTGAGGTTTCGCGTTTTTCGCCAATGTTGTTAACACGGCCACATCCAGGATCAGCGCCACGCTGCCGTCGCCAAGGATTGTCGCCGCCGAAATACCGGGGATTTTGCGATAGTTCTGTTCGAGGTTTTTCACCACCACCTGGTGTTGCCCAATCAGCTGATCGACCAGCAACGCGTAGCGGCTGCCGGCGCTCTGCACAATCACGGCGATCCCTTCGCTGAAGTCATAATCGTCATCGTGAATGCCAAACAGTTTGCCCAGCTCAACCAGCGGCAGATACTCTTCGCGCACCTGCAACATGCGCTCGCCGCCGGTCATCCGGTGCAGAGTGTTTTCGGAGAGCATCAGGGATTCCATCATGCTGCCGAGCGGCAGGACGTAGATCTCAGAGCCGACGCGCACCGACATGCCGTCGAGGATCGCCAGCGTCAGCGGCAAAATGATGCGGATCTTGGAGCCGCGCCCCTGTTCGGAGTGGATCGTCACATGGCCGCCCATCTCCTGAATGTTACGCCGCACCACGTCCATGCCGACGCCGCGCCCGGAGACATCAGTCACCTTTTCGGCGGTGGAGAAGCCCGGCGCAAAAATCAGCATCCAGACATCTTCATCGCTCATGTTGTCGCTGATCGCCATCCCCTGCTGCTGCGCGCGGGCGAGGATCTTCTCGCGATTCAGCCCGGCACCGTCGTCGGTCACTTCAATAATAATGTTGCCGCCGTGATGTTCAGCCGACAGCACCAGGTTACCCTTCTCCGCTTTACCGTTGGCGCGACGCACCTCAACCGGCTCAATGCCGTGATCGAGGCTGTTGCGCACCAGGTGCGTTAAGGGGTCGACGATCTGTTCGATCAGCCGCTTATCCAGCTCGGCGGATCCGCCAACCAGCGTCAGCTCTACCTCTTTATTCAGCTTGCCGGCGAGATCGTGTACCAGTCGCGGGAAGCGGCTGAAGACATAATCCATCGGCATCATGCGAATCGACATCACCGACTCCTGCAGATCGCGGGCGTTGCGCTCCAGCTGAGCGATGGTGGTAATCAGGATGTCGTGGGTGGAGGAGTCGAGCATGCCAGAGAGCTGCGAGAGCATCGCCTGGGTGATGATCAACTCGCCGACCTGGTTGATAATCTGATCCACCTTCTCTACCGCCACGCGAATGCTGCTCGCCTCCGCCTGATGCGGTTTCGCGCGCGCGGTTTCCGGGCGCGCGGCGCGCACCGCCGGGGCTGCGCTGCTTTGTGCAGGCGCGGTGGTCTCAGTAGCGGGAACGGAGGGCTCTTCCACGGGTGCGGGAGAGATCGCAATCTGCTCGGGCTCGAGGATAAAACAGAGCACCGCCAGGATATCGTCCGGCGTGGCGGTGGTCGCCAGCGTCAGTTGCAAACCCGTTTGGTCCGTCTGCAAGTCGCTGACCTTGCCCAGGTTGCCCAGTTCGTCAATCAGCGGCTGCTGATCCTCCTCTTTAATAGCGCTGAGGATAATACGTAAACGCTCGCCCTCCGGCTTCGCCGCAGCGACGGGCGGTGCAACCGGTTCGACGGCCACAGGCGCGGCGACTTCAGCAGGCAGCGTAGTCGGTTCGGCACTGTCGAGGGCAATCTGGCGCAGCGCTTCACAAATGTAGCGGAACGCCTCCTGATCGGGCTCAGCGGAAGCTTTATAGGCGTCCAGTTGGTCCTGCATAATATCTTTGCTCTCCAGAAACAGATCGCGGATCGGGTCGTTGATCTGCAATTTACCGCTCCGTACATCGTCCAGCAGGTTTTCAAGAATATGCATGGTCTGTTGTAAGACGGTAAAACCAAAAGTACCCGCCCCACCCTTGATGGAGTGGGCGGCACGAAAAATGGCGTTAAGTACTTCCCTGTCCGGAGCCTCGAGATCCAACTCAAGCAGATACTTCTCCATATCCGCCATCAGCTCATCCGCCTCGTCGAAAAAGGCCTGATAAAAATCGCTTATATCCATTATTTGATCTCCTCAGGAGCGCGCTTAGCGGCGGGCTCTGGCGTGCCTTTGCCGCTGGCTGCCTGCGGCGCGGGGCTGACCAGCGTGTCGCGTAAAAGCACATCTTCTTGCATGATCTGTTTCTCTTTCTGCTGGCTTAATACCAGGATGCTGATGCGGCGGTTAATGGGATCGGCGGCATCAGAACCGGCCTGCATCATGGTGTCCGCCGTACCGACCACCCGGATGAATTTTTTACTGGCAAGGCCCGCGCCAGAGAGAATGCGGCGCGAGGCGTTGGCGCGATCGGAAGAGAGCTCCCAGTTGCTGTAGCCCTGTTCGCCGTTGGCGTAAGGGAGTGAATCCGTATGACCGGTCAAAATGATGCGGTTGGGCATATCGTTAAGCACCGGCACCAGCGCCTGCAGAATATTGACCATATAGTTTTCCGGCGTCGGGCGTCCGACCTTAAACATCGGCCGGTCGGCGCTGTCGGTGATCTGCAACAGCAGCCCGTCGTCGGTCAGGGAGAGCCGCAGGTTCGAGGTGAAGTTATTCAGCCTTGGATCGACCTCAATCAGGTTCTCCAGCTTCTCGCGCGCCCGCTTGAGGTTGGCTTCGCTCTTCTTCTGATCGAGTTTTTGCAGCGTTCGCTTAAACACCTCACCATCCTGCTTCATCGCATCATCGCCGCCGCCGGGGACAATACTGTCGCTCAGACTTGCCTTGGTGCCGTGCGCCAGCGTGTTCTTCAGCGGCACCTTAAAGTAGTCAGCAATCTGCTGGCGCTGTTCGGGGCTTGAGGAGGAGAGCAGCCACATCACGAGGAAGAAGGCCATCATTGCGGTCATAAAGTCCGCATAGGCAATCTTCCACGAGCCGCCGTGCGAACCATGCCCTTTTTTGATGGTTTTACGAACGACGATGGTCTCTACGGGCTTCCTTCTCATGCTGCGTCACTCGCAGACGAGGAGGCGCCTGAGGAGGAGGAAGAGGAGCGGACTTCCCGCACGTGATCTTCCAGCTCGGCAAAGCTTGGGCGCTCGGTCGAGAAGAGCGTTTTACGACCAAACTCGACGGCGATTTGCGGCGCATAACCGTTAATGCTGGAGAGCAGCGTGGTTTTGATGCACTCCATCATCTTCAGATGTTCAGCGCTACGCTGACGCAGCAGGGTCGCCAGCGGCAGAACCATGCCGTAGGCGAGCAGAATACCAAGGAAGGTGCCGACCATGGCGTGCGCGATCAGCGCGCCAAGCTCTGCCGCCGGGCGATCCGCCGCCGCCAGCGCGTTCACCACACCCATTACCGCCGCGACGATACCAAACGCCGGCAGGCCATCGCCGACGGCGTTCAGGCTGTGTGCCGGCACTTCATGCTCGTGCTCGCAGGTCTCAATCTCTTCATCCATCAACGCCTCAATTTCAAAGGCGTTCATGTTGCCGCTGACCATCAGGCGCAGGTAATCGACGATAAAGTTCATGATGTCGGCATCGGCCAGCAGGCGCGGATAGGCAGAGAAGATCGGGCTGTTTTGCGGATCTTCAATATCGTTTTCCAGCGCGACCAGCCCGCTCTGGCGGCTTTTTGCCAGCAGCAGATAGAGCATGCCCAGCAGATCCAGATAGAGTGATTTGCTGAAATGCGAGCCTTTAAACAGCGAGGGAAGGGCTTTAAGGGTAGCGCGGATCGCTTTGCCATTATTACCGACAATAAAAGCCCCGGCTCCGGCTCCGCCGATAATTAATAGCTCGGTCGGCTGAAATAGTGACGCGAGATTACCGCCGCTCAGCACAAACCCGCCAAATACGGTAGCGAAGACGACGACATAGCCAATAATGACTAACACTGCAACTCCTTAATCATTGAATAAAACAACCTGCCACGCTGAATAGTGCGCGCAGCGCATGCCCAACCCGGTTATAGCCGGGGGGTGATGAGCGTTCGCTCGGGGCCTGCGCGTTTAATTGCCCTGGAGGGCGGAAAACATAAACTGCAGGTAAAGACGCCCTGGGTACTTTCTGGCGCGGTAATAAAACGCCCGCCGCAGGTGCAACACTCGATATGTTTGATCATGCCGCAGTCAATAAAACGCAGCAGCGTCCAGGCGCGGGTTAAACCTAACACCGGCTTTTGTGTGGCACCGTTCAGGATATTTTCTAAATAGAGGCGGTAGCCTTTAAGCATAATTTCAACAGGGCGGCCCGATTCGGTCTTTTGCAAATAACAGTAGATGTTATAAAACATTGACGAATGGATATTCTGCTCCCACGCCATATACCAGTCTGTGGAAAACGGCAACATGCCTTTCGGCGGTGAACAGCCTTTAAGCTCTTTATAAAGCTTTAATAAACGCCTGCGGCTTAAGCTCGTTTCGCTTTCCAGAACCTGCATCCTTGCGCCAAAGGAGATCAATTCCATGGCAATCTGCGCATCCCTGATTTCCGACATTATGCTTTTTTCACACATCATAAACTCCGCTTTCAGGTTGTCGACGGCTCTTCCCCGGAAAGAGAATTAAGCAAATCAGTGGATAGGATGATTCCGGTATGGATACTCTGCAAAGCATCAATACGGGAATCCCTGGTTAAACACTCAATAACCGTTTCATTATCAATTCGCAGCTGGCAAATGAGTTGCCCGGTGGATGCAAGCTTGATTAATTGGGGAAAGGTTAACCCTTTGATAATATCGATTGTGGCTTCACTCAATCCAAGCCGAAACTTAGCGGCAAGGCGGTCTTCCAGAATCAAACGCTGCGCCAAAAGCAGGTAGGAAAGATTCATATCCCGAATACACTGCATCGGCTCATCAAAATTCGTTACGTTCACTTCAACTGCCCCTTGTATTTTGTAACCAATAACGCAGTTACCGTCCTGCAATTCGTAACTAATGAGTAACAATAAAAATAAATAAAATTAAAAATAATCAGGCAGCGTCATTCATCGAGGATTAATTTATTATCGGCATGAGATATTACTTATAACCTTATGATTCCCAGCCCCGACCTTCCAGCCGCGCACGCAAACGTTTAATCGTCTGGCTATGTAATTGGCTGACGCGAGTTTCAGTAATGCCCAGTAGCGATCCCACCTCCTTCATATTCAGCTCTTGTTGATAATAGAGATTGAGCAACATCTGTTCGCGCTCCGGCAGCTCGCGGATCTCATTACTGACCTGCCGGGTTAAATCGCCCAGCACGGCGTCATTGAGGGGATCAAGGTGATCCTGCTCAAGCTCCGCCAGCTCGACGCCATCGGCCAGCAACTCCTGCAACTCGTCCAGCGAACAGAGCATGCTGGTGTTAGTGTCGGCGAGGATCTGCTGATACTCCTGCAGCGTCATGCCAAGCTCAGCGGCCACATCGGATTCCGAGGCCGCACCGCCGGAACGTTGTTCAACGCGCATAATGGCGGAGGAGACTTCGCGGGTTTTACGGCGCACGCGTCGCGGAACCCAATCATGTTCACGCAGTTCATCCATAAATGCCCAACGCAGACGCTGGGCAATATAGACGCTAAGTTTGACCCCTTTTTTCGGGTCAAACTGATCGATTGCATCAAGAAGAGCAATAGCACCGGCCTGAATAAGATCGTCAATTTCAACGCTGGCTGATAATCTTGATTGCATTTTCAGTGCTTCATAGCGGACTAAATAACCATATTTAGCCCACAGTTGCTCTTTTTGAATTGTCCCTTCGGGACTGTATAAGCCATTCACTATTACAATTTCCGGGATGATAATAATAGAATTAAATTATTATTGATTATCGCCAAATCAAATAGCCTGATAAGAAACCGTAAAGTTGAACATATTGCGACTTTATTTCCCGCCCGAACTTCGCGAAATTAAAACGTTTCCCAATCACCTTCGGATTTTTTAACAGGAACGAAATCTTTTCGTGTGGTGGAAATAACAGGACGCACTGTTTCTATACCATGCTGTTCACGCGCACTTACGGAAACGTGATGTTCATTAACCACAAATTGCGCCACGATTTGATCAAGATTGCTGGCATGCTGCTCAACGCTGGTGGCGGTTTTCGCCGCGTTCTCTACCATCTGGGCATTCTGTTGGGTAACCAGATCCATCTCATTTACCGCCTGAGCAATCTGGTTAATACCGGTGCTCTGCTCATCGGACGCCGAGGTGATTTCCGCCATAATGTCGGTCACCTGCACCACGGATTTCACAATCTCCTGCATTGACGCCCCGGCCAGTTCAACTTCCTGGGAGCCGGTATTCATATTGGTAACACAGGTGTTGATCAGCTGGCGGATCTCTTTCGCCGCGTCGGCGCTGCGTTTCGCCAGGTTACGCACTTCACCCGCGACCACCGCAAAACCGCGACCCTGTTCGCCCGCACGAGCCGCTTCAACTGCGGCGTTCAGCGCGAGGATATTGGTCTGGTTCGCAATGCTGTCGATAACGCTGTTGATGTCAGCAATCTGACGGGAGTTGGCGGTGATTTCCACCATGATCTTGTCAAGATTGCTCATCACTTCGCCGCCTTTCTGCGCGCTGACGCTGGCGCTTTCCGCCAGTTGCTGTGCGCTATGGGCGTTGTCGGCATTCTGACGAACGGTGATTTTCAGCTCTTCCATGCTGGCGGCGGTTTCCTGCAGCGCAGAGGCCTGCTGCTCGGTACGAGAGGAGAGATCGTTGTTGCTGGTCGCAATCTCCTGCGCGTTGCTATAGATGTGCTTCACGCCGTTACGAATGCCGTAGACGGTGTCGGTCAGCGACTGGCGCATACCTTCTACTTCCGTCAGCATTTTGCCGATCTCATTCTGCGCGCCAGCCTCAATGCGGGTGCTCAGGTTACCGGAAGCGATGGACTGGAAGGCGGCAATCGCCTGATCCAGGCGAGTGAAAATAGTACGTTTTAACCAGATGCGAGAAACCACTGCGCAGATGACCGCAAGAACCAGCGCAAACATGGCGAACATCGTCATACGCTGCGCATCGCTTTGGGCTGTCTCGCCAAACCCTGTCACCAGCTCTTCGGCAAAAGTGAGGTACTCATCCGCCAGCTCTTTTAAAGCAATACGCTGTTTCGCTTCATCAACAACGTCATTGGTGTAACTGGTTGGGTTGTTAATGTAGTTAATTTTTTTCAGCGAAAACTCCAGAACGCTTTCAAAACGCTTATGAATATCCTTGGCAATAAGCTCCTCTTTTTCCGTTTTGAAAGGCGTGGACAAAAATTCGCTCATGTCCTTTTCGGCCTGGGCGAACATCTTTTTCGCATTATCAATATCGCCCTGATTAACCGGCTGGTTAATCATTGTCGCCAGCATCCCGGCATTGACCTGCGCCATGGCGTTAGTGAGGCCAAGAATAGCGCTATTTAACGTATCGATATTATTGTTGGTCATTACCGCATCATCAAAGTTATCTGATGATGATTTGGCGCTGGTCAAGGCATAACTTGACACCGCAATAATACAAACAATTAACAGACCAAGCAGGAGGTTTATTCCTGTGGATATTTTCAAATCTTTAAACATAGCTGAACCTGAATAATAGGGAATAAAATGCACCCTCCGCGCAGGGAAAATGCATTGAAGAATAAGCGTCTAATAACAATTCCATTAAAGCTTATGGCATTAACAATCAGCGGCAGGAATCAACCCATTACTTTGAAAATAGAGAGCTGCTGCATCGACTGAAATACCGTCATGGAAGAATTAAGCGCGAATTCCGACATCTTTGACTGGGATAACAGGGTAATCATCGAGTCCCAGTCCGAACCTAAGGTTTCCTGCAGGCGGCTCTGCACATTGATGCTTTGAGCCTCAGCGCTGAATCCCAACGATTCAATCTGCTGCATATTAGTACCGACGGTGGCGCGCACCTTGCCGAGGTTATCAATATTCTTCTTGATGCTGACATTGGAATCATCCAGCACAGCCTGCAGCGCGTCCCTGTCGGCATCGCTGGTGACCGGCTGTTTCAACTGCGCAATCGCGTTGTCGAGGGCTTCAAACAGATCGTCCGGCGTGCCGCTCATAAACACCTCTGAGCCGGTATGACCGACCTGCATTTCGGTACTGTCAGAGACCACCTGCGTCATGGCGGTATCGCCGCCGACATAGGTGCCATCGGCCTGGAACGGCGCGCTGCCGGTTTTATAGCCGGCAAAAATATAGCGACCGTCACTGTTTTTGGTGTTCGCCAGATCCAGCAGGTTATCGCGGATGCCCTGTAACTCTTCCGCCAGCGCGGCGCGATCTTCGTCAGAGTAAGCACCGTTACCACCGGCAATCACTTTCTGCGTCAGGTTCTCTGTCAGCAAGTTGCCGATAGAGTCCAGGGTGTTATCTTCCTGGCCTAATGCATCCTGCGCGTAGGTGCGCGCGGTGTCGAACTGGCTCATGCGCGACAGCGCCGTTTGTAAAGTGACAGACTGCGACGCGCCGGTCGGATCGTCAGAGGGCTTCAGCAGCGTCTGGCCAGCAGAGAGGCGGGTCGCCAGGTCGTTGTAACCCGTCATCGCGTCGCCCAGGCTGTCTATGCGGTTTTGAAAAATATAACTTGTGCTAAGACGCATCGTTATTTCCCGATCAAAGGTTAAGCAACCCGGTTACCCGGGCGCGATTAACGGATATTTAAAATGGTGTCGAACAGCGTATTCGCGGTTTGCAGCACCTGCGCGTTCGCCTGGTAGTACTGAGAGAACATCTGCAAGTTGACGTACTCTTCCGTGATATCCACCCCGGAAACCGACTGCTGCTGCAAGGCCCACTCGTCATAAACGTTCGCGGCAGTCGACATGTCCGCTTTCAGCGCACTGACCGAGGAGCCAACGGAGCTGACCAGGCTGGCGTAGGCGCCGGAGAGCGTCTTACCATCGACCACCTCTTCATCTTTAATCGCAATCAGATCGAGGATGTTTTCGTTATCGCTCTGATCGTCTGGATCGGCAGATTTCGCCGCCGCGATCTGATCGCCGTCGGTGATCGCCACGGACAGGTTATCCGCCGCGCCGTCGGTCGGGTTGAGGGTGAAGCTGTCGCCCGGCTGCGGCGCGCCGCCTGGCGTTATGGAGATGCCTTCAAACTCCAGTTCGCCATTTGTGCCAATCGTCGGCGTGATGCTGCGGCCATCGCTGGTGGTGATACTCCAGTCGGTGCTGCCCGGGCCGTTATAGACCAGTTCGTAATCTTCAGATTTCACCGACGGAATGTCCGTGAAGTTGACATCCAGCGAACCGGTACCGGTGTTGTTGATGTTGCCCACCGCCAGCGGATCGGCAATGTTGAAGAGATCGCCGCCGGGATTGCCGTCAAGATCGTAACCCTGGGCATTCACTTCGTTGAATTTGTTCGCCATCTGCAACGCCAGCTGGTTAAGCTGATCGCGCGCCGAGACCAGATCTTCGTTGCGGAACTTGAACAGCCCGCCCAGCTCGCCGGTGGTTTTCTCTTCATCCAGCGGTAAGGCGTTGCCGGAGGCGTCAACGTAGGCCACCACGGTGGTGTTCGGATCGCTTTCCGAGGCGCTGGCCTGTAATTCGTAGGATTTCCCGCCGCTCACCAGCGCCATGCCGTTTTGCATCGAGATATTAACCGCGCCGGTATCGCTGTTTTCAGTCACTTTAATGCCGATCTTTTCGCTCAGCTGGCTGAGTAACTGGTCGCGCTGATCCAGCAGGTCGGCAGGCATACCGCCGGTCTGGCCGTGAACCTTCTCAATCTGTTTATTGAGGGTTGCCAGCTGTTTGGTGTAGGAGTTGATGTCGTCAACGCTCTGGCTAATCTGCGTGTTGGTGCTCTGCTCAAGGCCGTTTAACGTTTTGCTGTTGCTGCGATACTGGTTCGCCAGCGCGTTAAACTCGGCAAGCACACTTTGACGCGCGGCCGGATCGACGGGGTCTTTACTGACCGATTCCATGGCTTCAAATAAGCTATCCATGGTGACGGAGATATTGTTGGTGTTGTCGCCGAGCATGTCATCGATTTGGCTGACCTGCTGATAGCGGCTATTAAGGGAGTAAAATTCGGTGGTCGCGCCACGTACCTGGTTGGTCATAAAACCGTCGTAAGCGCGCTGTACATCGCCCACTTTTACGCCATAGCCGAAGAAGCCATAGCTTGTGGATTTCCCACCCGCCTCGCCGAGAATAATATTCTGGCGGCTGTAGCCTGTTGTTGTGGCATTTGACAAGTTATTACCCACCACATTTAACGCGTTCTGCGCGGCGTTAAGCCCGGACTGGGCCAGATTGATTAAATTCATTGGTATCGATCCTTACCAGAGGAGGAGGAGATAAGAAGCCCCCGATAAAAGTAGTGCTCTCTATATTTATCGGCCCTGTAAAATTTCGCTAAAGCCCGCAGCCTAAAATAATGAGGAAAAATCCGAGGAATATGCCTCAGTCGCTTCACTCACCTTATTTCGCACCTGCTGAATGATATTGATCAATTTTTTCGCATAGGCCGGATCCGTTGCATATCCCGCGGTCTGCAACGCTTTTGCCGCTATTTCCGGCGTTTCCGATTTCACAACATTTTTATAACGAGGATTACGACTAATTAACGACGTATAATCTTCCAGCGCTTCGGCATAAGAGGAATAGACTTTAAATTTATCCTTTATTTTTTGCGCCACGCCATTTTCATATTCGGTAGTGGTTATTTCGGTCGTTTCACCGTGCCACTCTGCGGTAGCTTTTACGCCAAATAAGTTATGGCTCGGTTTACCCTCCTCGGTGAGTATTTCCCGTTTACCCCAGCCGGACTCCAGCGCCGCCTGGGCAATAATTAATTGATGGGGAATGCCGCTTAAACGCGCCACCGCCATTGCTGGTGCCATCATGCGGGAAATAAAACCGCCGCCGGGGATCGCGGGCACCTCGGGTAGCGCTGCCCGTTCATTGTTGGCCTGCGCCTGTTGCGGAACCTCTGTTTGCAGACGCAGCGGCACGCCAATAAAGCGTGCCGGGCTGATATTAAGGGGAACTTCACGCGTCGCGGTGGCCGTTTCCGCCACCGCATCGCTTTTGCCGCTCAGCTGTTTAACCATCAGATCGGCGAAGCCCATCTTGCCTTTGTCGGCGATGTTCTGCGAAATCTGCTGGTCATACAGCGAGGTGAACATCTCCGACTGCTGAGTGTTGAACAGCCCATCCTTAAAGCTGGCCTGCCGCATGCTTTTCAGCATCATCTGCACGAACAGGCCCTCCATCTGTTTCGCGACGGCTTTGAGCGCCTGCGGCGAATCATTGCGCGCCGCCAGCTTTAACTTATCGAGACTGTGGGCATCAAACGCCGCATCTTGCGGCACGGATGGGCCAATCATCAGTTGATCTCCAGACGAGCATGCAGACAGCCTGCGCTTTTCATCGATTGCAGGATTGCCATCAAATCGTTCGGCGTTGCGCCAAGGCCATTAAGGGCGCGGACGACATTGTTGAGATCGGTGCTGGTCTGCACGCGTTGCAGGGAGCCGTTCTGTTCACGCACTGAGAGCTGCGTATTTTGCGTCACTACCGTCTGCCCGCCTGCCAGCGGCGCATTAGGCTGGTTAACCTGCTGGTTTTGCGCCACTTCCACCGTCAAATCCCCCTGCGCCACGGCGCAGGTATCGAGGGAGACATGGCCATTCATCACCACCGAACCGGTACGGGAGTTAATAATGATGCGCGCATCACCCGCGTCGACCCGCAGCGGCAGATCCTGCACCGCCGAGAGAAAGCGCACGCGAGCCGCGCTGTCGGCCGGAGCACGCAGGCTCACAGTACGGGCATCTTCCGCCACCGCTGCACCGCCATAGCGACGGTTAATGGCATCGCTGATCTGCTGGGCAACGGTGAAGTCATCCTGGTTCAGCACCAGTTTCAGCGTGCTCTGCCCGGCGAAGTTAGAGGGCACCTCGCGCTCAACCGTTGCGCCGCCGCTGATGCGTGCGCCGTTCAGCTGGTTAACCTGTACGCGATTGCCGCCCGCCTGCGCGCCTGCGCCGGAAACCAGCAGGTTCCCCTGCGCCAGGGCGTAGATCTGGCTGTCCGCGCCTTTCAGCGGCGTCATCAGCAGCGTACCGCCGCGTAAACTTTTGGCGTTGCCCATGGAGGAGACCACGACGTCGATCTTCTCCCCTGCGCGGGCAAAGGGCGGCAGCTCCGCCGTCACCATTACTGCGGCGACGTTTTTCAGCTGCATATTGACCCCCGCAGGCACGGTAATACCGAGCTGCGAGAGCATATTGTTGAGGCTCTGGGTGGTAAACGGCGTCTGCATGGTCTGATCGCCGGTGCCATCCAGACCTACCACCAGGCCGTAGCCCATCAGGGAGTTGCCGCGAACGCCCTGAATCGAGGTGAGATCCCGGATCCGCTCAGCGCTGGCCTGGCCGACAATGAGTGCCGACAGACAGCAGAAGAGCGCCAGGTAACGCGTAAAGGAAAACATTTTCATCATCAATCAAAAAGGAGAAAGGTTAAGGAACAGGCGTTGCAACCAGCCCATCTGCTGCGCTTCGTTGATATAGCCGTTACCGACATATTCAATGCGCGCATCTGCCACCTGGGTGGATACAACGGTGTTGCTGGCGCTGATGGTGCGCGGGTTCACGATGCCGGAGAAGCGGATGAACTCCGTTCCCTGATTAATGGCGATCTGTTTTTCCCCGACCACGGCCAGGTTGCCGTTTTCCAGCACCTGTTTCACCGTCACGGTGATGGTGCCGCTAAAGGTATTTTTCGCTGCCGCTCCGCCTTTACCGGCGAAGTCGTTGGTGCCGCTCAGTGAGGCATCGGCTTTGCCGCCGCCCACCAGCCCGGAGAGGAAGCCCGGTACGGTGCTCATGCCCACATCCGTTGAGCCATCGCGCGAGGCGGTGGCGGAGGAGCTTTTGCTGGCGCTGACGTTTTCCTGCAACGCAATGGTCAGCGTGTCACCGACATTGCGTGGACGGCGGTCCTCAAACATCGGTTGATAACCATAATTCATCGCCTGCCCTGACTGAAAAATTGCGCCGTTAACCGATGCGGCAGCAACCGGCGTAGGCGCGGCAGAGGTTTCCCCCCCTACCAGTGGTTTTTGTGGAATGTAGGCGCAGCCGGTTAACAGACTCATTAACAGGAGCGTTGAGGCCATACGGCCCAGCGTGGTTTCAGAGCAAGGGAGATTAGTCATCATATTCACTACAGGTAATGCAGCCGCGAGCGTGCCCGCGGCCAGGGTTCAAAGTTGTGACAATCGTTGCAGCATCTGGTCAGAGGCCGAGACCGCCTTACTGTTAATTTCATAGGCGCGCTGGGTCTGGATCATGTTGACCAGCTCTTCCGCCACGTTAACGTTGGAGGTTTCGACATAGCCCTGCTTCAGGGTGCCCGCGCCGTTGAGACCCGGCGTCGATTCATTCGGTGCACCCGACGATTGCGTTTCGCGATAGAGGTTTTCACCAATACTTTCAAGGCCGGAGTCGTTGATAAACGAACTCAGCGTCAGCTGTCCCACCTGCTGCGGCGCGGTCTGGCCAGGCACCGTGACGCTTACCGTACCGTCGTTGCCGATGGTCAGGCTCTGCGCATCCTGCGGGATGGTGATAGCTGGTTGAACCTGATAACCGCTGGAGGTCACCAGCTGACCGTTCTGGTCAAACTGGAAAGAGCCATCGCGGGTATAGGCGGTGGTGCCGTCCGGCAGCAGCACCTGGAAGAAGCCGCCGCCTTCAATGGCGACATCCTTGCTGTTGTTGGTCTGCGTCATGCTGCCCTGGCTGTGAATGCGCTCGGTCGCCACCGGACGCACACCGGTCCCCAGCTGTAAACCGGACGGGATGGTGGTCTGCTCGGACGACTGGGCGCCCGGCTGGCGCAGGGTCTGATAGATCAGATCCTCAAACACCGCCCGCTGGCGTTTAAAGCCGTTGGTGCTGACGTTCGCCAGGTTGTTGGAAATCACATCCATATTGGTTTGCTGGGCTTCGAGGCCGGTTTTCGCAATCCATAAAGAGCGGATCATGCTGTATTTCTCCTTACCGCGGCCTAACTGGCGCTCAGTAACTGGTTGGCTTTCTGTTCGTTGTCATCGACGGTGGTGATGACTTTCATGTTCATGTCAAAGCCGCGTGAGGTGGCGATCATCTCCACCATCGATTTCACCGGGCTGACGTTGCTCCCCTCCAGCATGCCGGGCATCAGACGCAGATCGGCATCGGCGGGCAGCACGGTGGCAGCGGCCGGATCGGCGACGTGAAACAGACCGTCGTCGCCATGTTTCAGTACGCCAGGCGTGGCATTGACCATCTTCAGGCGGCCAACCTGTGCCAGCGCAGAAGGCTCATCGCCTGCGCCCAGCGCGGTAATGGTGCCGTCGGCGGCGAGCGTCAGTTCTGCCTGCGCCGGGACAGCAATCGGGCCGCCATCGCCAATCAGCGGCATGCCGTGCACCCGCAGCTGGCCGTCGGCGTCCACTTCGATGTTGCCATCTTTGGTGTAGCCTTCACTGCCGTCGGGTAGTTGCACTGCCAGCCAGCCGTTCTGCGGCATTGCCACATCGAGGTTGCGCCCGGTGGCCTGCATTGCGCCCATGGTGTTATCGCTCCATGGCGTTGACTCCGTCACCATGGTGCGGGTCTCCAGCGACGGGCCGTGCACCGGGATCGCGCGATACGCGGCGATCTGCGCCCGGAACCCGTTGGTCGACGCGTTTGCCAGGTTGTTTGAGGTCACCGCCTGGCGGTTAAGGGCCGCGTTAGCGGCACCCATTGCGGTATATATCGCGCGATCCATCAGCCATTAACCCAGGTTAACCAGCGTCTGCAGCAGCTCAGACTGGGTTTTGATGGTTTGCGAGTTGGACTGGTAGTTACGCTGGTACACGATCATGTTCACCATCTCTTTACTCAGATCCACGTTGGAGGCTTCCAGCATGTTGCCGCGCAGCGAACCGAGGTTACCGGTGTCGGCAATACCGATTACCGGCTGCCCGGATTCCGGCGTCTCGGTCCAGCAGTTGTTGCCCGCAGACTGGAGGCCGCCCGGGTTGGTGAAGTTGCTCAGCACCACCTGGCCCAGTAGCTGGCTTTCGCCGTTGCTGTAGGAGGCGATGATCTGGCCGTTATCCCCGACGGTGTAGCCGTTCATCAATCCCGGCGGATAACCGGTGGTGCTCGGGCTGTCCATGGTGTTTTCCGATGCCTGCTGGCTGAGGCCAGAGAGATCGAGGTTGAAGTTGAGCGCCGCGCCGCCCTGGTAAGCCGCGCCGTCGACGGCCAGTTCAGCCGGGTTGGTGGTCAGCTTGCCGGAGGTATCAAACGTCAGATTCACGGAGCTGGTGGTGCCCGGTGATGTAGAGTCCACCGAGTAAGCCGTCCACTGGTTATCCGCAGTTTTCACGTAGTAGACGTTAATCGCGTGCTCGTTACCGAGGCTGTCGTAGGCGTTCACCTGCGTGGAGTAGGTATAGGAGTCGCCATCCGTCGGATCGAACGGGGTCACGGAGACAACGTCGTTACCGGAGTCGAGGTTACCGGAGATAGAACCCGCGTCAGAGGCGCGCGCCGGCATCTGCCCGGTCGGGATCTGGATCGCGCCAACCGGTGCGCCCTGCTGGATCGCCGGCGGCGTGCCGGTGGCCATATAACCGGTCAGGCGCATGCCCTGGTTGTTGACCACATAACCGCTTTCATCGGTCTGGAACTGACCATTGCGGCTATAAAAAACGCGCCCCGCTTCTGTCACCATGCGGAAAAAGCCGTTGCCCTGGATACCCATATCCAGCGCGCTACTGCCCGCGCCGAGTACGCCATCGCTGAAGTTCTGGTTTACACCGGCAACCTGTACGCCCATCCCGACCTGAGAGCCGGCGAAGACGTCGGCGAATGCCACGGAGCCAGATTTAAAACCTACCGTCTGCGAGTTGGCGATGTTGTTACCAACCACATCTAACGCCTGCGATGAGGCGTTTAATCCACTAAGACCTTGAGAGAAACCCATTTGTTAAACGTCCTGTGCGCGTAGCGCGCAACTCTGAATGAAAAATTATTCAATAAGGTAAACATCGCTGAGCGACGCGGTGCCATCGACGCCCAGTTGCAGCACAGCGCCTGAACTGGTGAAGGAGACGCTCTGCACTTTCGCCGGCTTCAGCGCGGTAATCGCGGGCGCGCTGCCGTCGGCATTGGTGGCGGTAAACGACACCGTAAAGCTGGTGTCCGCCTGGGTACGCGGGTCGCTCGGCTGGAAATCTTCAAAATCATCCAGCGTGTACTCATGCACGCCCGCTTCCACATTCTTCAGCTTCGCGTTGTAGGCGTTACCGGCCGCATCGGTGAGCGTGACGGTGACTTCATCGGCAGCGCTGTCCAGCGAAAGCCCCACTTTCTGGTTGCCATTGGTGGCGGTGGAGACCTTCGGATCGCCCTGAATCATGATGTCGCGGCCGACCCAGTCAGCGGAGTTCATCTGCTGCATACTGGCCACCAGCGTGCCCATGCTGTTCATGGTGGTGTTAAGTTGTTCCACGCCCGCCGCCGTGTTGAACTGCGCCAGCTGAGCGGTCAGGTCGTTGTTATCCATCGGATCGGTCGGGTCCTGGTTCTGCATCTGCGCCACCAGCAGCGTCATAAAACTATCCAGCAGCTCATCCGCGGTGGAACCGGTGCCGACACTCCCGGAGCTGGAGCTCGACGACGACGTGGAAGAAGTGGTGTTCGTCGTGGTTGACGTACTTTTTGTCGTCACGGCGCTTTGCGTCATGAGCGGTGAAACTGCCATCGTTTTCTCCTTACTGACCCAGCGTCAGCGTTTTCAGCATCAGACTCTTCGCCGAGTTCATCACTTCGACGTTGGCCTGGTAGCTGCGGGATGCCGAAATGGTGTTGACCATTTCGCCCACCACATCGACGTTCGGCATATGCACATAGCCTTGCTCATCCGCCAGCGGATTAGCCGGTTCATACACCAGACGATCGGGCGCTTCGGATTCCGTCACGCCGCTGACTTTCACGCCGCCAATCTCCTGACCGGCAGCGTTATCGACATTGAAAATAACCTGACGGGCGCGATAGGGTTTGCCATCCGGCCCGGCAACACTGTCGGCATTTGCCATATTACTGGCGCTGACGTTAAGTCGTTTTGACTGGGCGGTCATCGCCGACCCGGAAATATCGAAAATACTAAACAGCGACATGAAAATTATTAACCCTGGTTAATGACGCTCATTAAACCTTTAATTTGAGCGCCGAGGATGGTTAAGCTCGACTGATACTTAACATTGTTATCTGCAAAATTAACGCGCTCACGGTCCATATCGACAGTATTACCATCCGCACTTGGCTGATCCGGAATTCGGTAAAGTAATTGTTGATCGTTGGCTTTTGGCACAACGCCGGGAATATGTTTCCCGGATGTTAGAGCTAATGTTAATGGATGATTATTTCGCGTCTCCTGCGTCATCGCATTTTTCAACTCTTTTGAAAAATCAATGTCTCGCGCCTGGTAGCCCGGCGTGTCGGCATTCGCGATATTGGAGGCTAAAATATCCTGCCGCCGTGACATCAGGCTTAATGCCTGCTGCTGGAAACGCAATTCATTATCAAGTTTATCAAACATGAAATGACTCGCCTGCTTCGCTAATTGATTACGGAGCATAGTCTAAGAGACAACCTAATAAATCTATACCTTAAACATCCGACAGAAATAAGCGCATTTGAATACTTCGTTACACGCATCGATTTCTAAACAGTGTTTTTATACATACTCTGAAACAGCAAATCGGCAATATACAAACAGAACTGCGCGCATTTACGCGATAAACAAATTACCGACCTCGATTACAATTAAAGTAATCGTGATATCCGCCTTCCTCTATTTATATATAAGGTTGTTCTACATGCTGCACATGCTATTAAGGCCGCTTTGCCTGTTGCTGCTCTGCTGCGCCGTCACGCTTCCTGTCCGGGCAGCGAGTGTACCCGACGGCGAGCTTGCGTCGCGCATTGCCGGACTGCTGGCCGCTAATCATCACGGATCGGAGGAAAACGCGCCGCAGCTGCGCATTCGCATTCTTACCCCGGCCACAAAACTTGCCGCCCTGTGTGAAAAGCCTGATTTACGTCTTTCCGGTCATCCGGTGCGTTTGACCGGTAACCGTAGCGTGATCGCTAAATGCGGCAGGAAACAGCACTTTATTCAGGTTAATGTGAGCGCCAGCGGGCGCTACTGGATCGCCGCCCGCCTGCTTAAACCGGGGAAAACCATTGGCCCGCGTGATATTCAACCCCTTCGCGGCGAGCTGGATAAGCTGCCCGCCGGGCTGCTGTTAGATGCCAGTAAGATCGTGGGGCGCACGCCGACACGCACCCTGCACCCCGGTCAGCCACTGACGGAAAATCAGCTGCGTCAGCGCTGGCTGGTGGTGGCCAATCAGGAGGTGGAGGTTGTCGCTCCCGGTGATGGTTTTTTGATCCACGCCAAAGGCAAGGCGTTGAACAATGCGGCGCGAAACGAACGGGTACGGCTACAGACGCGCAGTGGCCGCGTAGTGGCGGCAACCGCGGTTTCAGAAGGGACAGTAAGCATCAACATCGATAACTGATTTCAGTTTTATTTTGCCTGGGCCGATATCTTTATTACAGGCCACACATAAAAGATATCACCAGGACACTTATGAACATTGAACGCACCAGTCAAGCACGCGCAATCCAGGCGACCACCGCACAACAGCAGGGCGAACCGCGCGCAAAGTATGACGATATGGGCACAGCAGCGACTTCTGACGATCGTGCAAACGGTACTCAGGTCAAGCTGAGCCAATTGATGCAGCACGTTAAAGCTGACAGTAGCCGTGATATCGACACCGCACGTGTTGCTGAAGTTAAGGCGAAGATGGAGGCGGGCGAGTTAACGCTGGACAGCGACAAGATTGCCAGCGCACTGGTCCGCGACATCTTTCAGTTCTCATAAACCTGACGAATAGTAGAGATGGAAAATTTATCCGTAATATTGAAAAAACTCACCGGCCTGCTGGAGGAGCTGGAGAGCACGCTGGTGGAAGAGAATGGGCAGCTAAGCCGGGCGCAGATCAACCCGATTTCGCTGCAAATTATCTCTGACAATAAAAGCCGCCTGCTTGCCGCCATCAACTTTTATGATGAGCAGCGCAAGCAGGAGGAGAACCAGCAGAGTGTCGCTTCACCCTATCCCCATAAACCGCAGCTGGCGGCGCTGTGGAGAGGCATTACTTTAGTGGTGAAAAAATCGAGCGAGCTGAACCAGAAGAACTATCAGCTGCTGGAGATGCATATGAAGAAGGTTAACGATGTTAAGCAGATCGTCAGCCGGGCGACGTCAACGACGCAACTCTATGGGCAGAGCGGCAATCACAGCAATGATGGTTCCGGCAATGTCTATCGCATCTCAGTATAGCGCGCATATCACCCTTACCACGGCTTTCAGGCGCTTGCCCCACTACCTGCACCGGGAATAAACACCGCGCGGTTTCATTTCCGGTGCTCTCAAGCCAGCATTTTCCACTGCACGCTTTTTACTCATCCTCTGCTGACGCAAATTGCAACCCCTTTTTTACGCCATCCCGCGCCACTCAACGTTTCGCGCTGGTTTACAAAGTAAGATGTTTCTAAATGTTTCTTAAAAATCCCCCCCTCAATTGCCCCTCTGCGCAGGAAAAAACAAAAGCGCTGATTTTGATCCCTTTTTTCCGGTTAAAAAAACTGTACGGCTGCGCGGTTGCAGTAGATTAATTGCCACACTTTCTCCATTGAAAAGGGTCGAAAAACTCCTTCTATACATTTGACGAAACAAAACAAAAAAAGCCTGTTTACGCCATAGCGTGAAATCGTGAAAATACATCCACGCACTGCATCATGACGTTTTACCGGTAATACGAAATGGTGGCTCTGTGAAAATTCCCTCTCGAAAAGGCCCATTTTTCCAGTTGCCTTATGCCGGGAAGGTCGGTGACCAAACTCTATTACTGACTTTTATTACCAGTAGTGAGCTGTCATATGTGATGTATAACCACTCTTTTCGATAGCCACCTTCGGGTGGCTTTTTTTTGCTTATTTTTCATATGATTAAAATTAAATACAGAAAAAACGCTATTAACAATAGCGTTAGCAAGGTGTGGGCACGGCTAAAAAAACGCTGCCAAATCGCTATCACCGTAAATAGAGGTAAGCGTAGCGCTTCGCTAAATTACCGTTTCGTTTTACCGTCCGGCTTATTTCCCCTGTGCATTATCCGTTAATGGGTATACTGCGAATTTACTCGCCATCGACCTCTTTATTAAGCGTTGTTCCCCCCTCCTCTTCCCGTTCATCGGTCCAGATACGGCTGTAGTCGGGCCAGGCCTGCGAATAACAGGCAATATTTTTGATGCACACGGGGGTGGTCAGGCGATAACGCTGGGCACACAGCGGCACCACAAAATAGTGGGTTTTGAGAAAGCGCATCAGCCGCCGGATGCGCGCGCCGTGACGCGCCGCCGGCCCGGCATTGATGCGATCGAGCAGTTGCACGCCGCGCAGCCACTGGGCATGCCCCCAGAACCAGGTCCACATCTCGCTGTGGCGATAGCGCTCCTCCAGGCTAAAGGTTTCATGCTGGTCAAAGCGCAGAAAGCCGAGACAGAGATCCTCCTCTTCCCAGCGCTGGTTGGGCAGTAACCAGTGCGAAACGCTGATCGGATTAGTGTTAACCGTACAGCCGCGGTAGCGCAGGCTTTTGATCAACTCATCCACCAGCTTTTTCATCTCGGTAGATCGAAAGTAGGTGATATTGAGCGTGGCGGGCAGCAGCGCCTGGGCCACTGGCTCGGTTGGCGGCAGTAACCACGCCGGCAACGGTGCCAGCGTCTCTTCCCGCTCCATCATCGCGCGGGCGAGCGACTGCGCAATCTGGCGGATCACCGCCTGCTGGGCGAGGCTCAGGCGGCCGCGCCGTTGGTTAAAGGTGACATAGTAAAACGCATCGCTACTTTCGCGGACGATCATCGGCTCGGGGGATAAGTGTGAGCGAGGGGTATCGAGGCGCACCAGCGCCGGAGAGGGTGTCGCGGTCAGCGGCGTGTTGTAGACGATCTCGCTCGCCTGCGGCATTTCACCATGCCAGCCGGGCGCGCGGGTGAGGGTCATCTGCGCATCGGAATGGCTGCCAAGCTGAAAAGGCCCGAGGCCGACCACGCCATTTTCCGGGTGCGCCAGCGCATAGACCGGGCTTGCCAGGCGATAGAGCAGCATCGCATCCGGTTGGCTGAGGTGCATGATCAACACATAATCCTGCACAATCACATCCGTCACGTGGGGCAAGCCAGGCCCGCCCGCGTAACGCTGAAGCGTGGTCTGCAACTGCGCGGGATCTAACGGCTCGCCGTTGTGCCACACCAGCCCGCGGCGCAGCATAAAGTGCCAGCTCAGCCCATCATCACTGACCCGAATGGTGTGCGCGAGACAGGGAACCGGCTCGGCCTGCTCCGGCAGATGGCGCGTCAGCCCGGCATGCACCATTTGTAGAATATGCCGCCCGGCGCGATCGGTATGAATAGAGGGCACGGGCGCCTGTAGCGGGCGATAGAAAGAGATGTGATAGTGAAAGCCGTCGCGGGAGTAACAGGTTCCGTGGTTTTCCGGCACGCTTTTCACCTCTGCCGCAGGGGTATTGCTGCCAAGCATATTCTCCAGCGCTGCCACGCTCATCTGGCACTGCAACACGCCGAGCGCGCCGCGCCCCGGTCTGGAGCGCCAGATGAGCCACCCCTCCTCCTGCATCTCTTGCAGCAGGGATCGCGCATAGCGCGCCGTGCAGGCTAAGGTGTCGGCGATGTGCGCCAGGGATAACTCATGTCGGTGCGTACTGTATTTCGCCAGCAACCGGTTATAACGGCGCAGCAGGCTACCCTTCTCAATAGCGGAGTAATAAACCATTGGTTATTTACCATGATAAACAGCTGACGACAGGGGATTCGATACGATGGAGAGTGCAGTAGTGAATATAGCATATTAGATAAATCTTATGATTCTGCCCGCCCGCCGCGCGGTCATATGAGATTTTTCACTTTTTTTTCGCTGCCCGCGAAACCTTTTCCTCTGCGCCAGCGAACTGTAGATGAACGCACACTTAACGTTGACCTGGAGCCCATGATGACCCCGATGAAAAAACTCTTTTTGAGCCTTTCTGCCGCAGCCCTGCTGAATGTTGCCAGCGCACAGGCGGCGCTGCCCACCGGTTCGCAGGCACCCGATTTCCAGTTGCAGGGCGCGCTGGCGGGAAAACCGCTCACCTTCTCCCTTAAGCAAGCGCTGCAAAAAGGGCCGGTGGTGCTCTACTTCTTCCCGGCGGCATTCAGTAAAGGGTGCACCATTGAAGCCCACGCCTTTGCCGAAGCGACGGATGATTTTAAAAAGCTTGGCGCGACGGTGATTGGCGTTACCGCCGGTAATACCGATCAGGTGGATGCCTTCTCCAAAGAGGAGTGTCGCGATAAATTTACCGTTGCCGCCGATCCGGGCGCAAAAGTGGCGGCGCAGTACGACACGCTGATGGAGATGAAGGGCAAAACCCTCTCCGATCGTACCTCTTACGTTATCGCGCCGGACGGCAAGATCCTGCTGAGCTACACTGACAGAAACCCGGAAACGCATATCCAGAAAACGATGGACGCGGTGAAACAGTATGCGAAATCTCATTCGTAACTAACCCTTTTTCCGGCAGAGAATCATTATGTTAACCGCCATGCTCGCCGCCTTCGCAGGCGGCATTATTCTCAACTTTATGCCCTGCGTGTTTCCGATTATCTCGCTGAAAGCGCTGGGCCTCCTGCGCCATACCGGGGATCCAGCGCAGACGCGCCGCGAAGGGCTGGGGTTTTTACTCGGTGCCGTGGCGACCATGCTGATCCTCGCCGGGATCCTGCTTGCGCTGCGCGCCGGCGGCAGCGCCGTTGGCTGGGGCTTTCAGCTGCAATCGCCGCTGGTTATCGCCGCGCTGGCGCTGATTGTGCTGGCGGCAGCGCTTAATCTGCTCGGCGTGTTTGAAGTGGGCCTCTCCGTGCAGCGGGCCGGAGAGATCCGCGTCGAACGTGGGGCATTTATCCGCGCGGCGCTGACCGGCGCGCTCTCTATTATTGTTGCTACCCCCTGCGCCGCACCGTTTATGGCGGGGGCCATTGGCTATGCGCTGGTGCAACCGCCCACCGTGGCGCTGGCGATCTTCTTCGCCCTCGCGCTCGGCTTTGCCGCACCGTTTAGCCTGATTTCGCTCTTCCCCGCTCTCGGCAAATGGCTGCCGCGACCCGGCGCGTGGATGAACACCCTGAAACACGGGCTGGCCTTTCCAATGTTTGGCGCCTTCGGCTGGCTGGTGTGGGTGCTGGCGCAGCAGGCGGGCACCACGGCGCTGGCGGCGATCATTGCCGCCTCGGTGGTAGTGAGCTTCGCCGCCTGGCTCTATGGCATGGCGCAGCAGCGCCGCTTCGCCGGGCAAGGCCATAAAGGGTTGTTCGCCGCCACTGCACTGCTGATCATCGCCGCCCTTGCCCCGCTACCAACGGTGGTGAACAACGGCGCGGCGCTGGCCTCGTCGCAGGTAGCGGAGACCAGCTGGTCGCCGCAAAAAGTGGCGGAGAATCGCGGCCACGGAAAAGCGATTTTCGTCAACTTCACCGCCTCCTGGTGCATCACCTGCCAGGTGAATGAGAAGACCTCGCTCTCAACCGAGGCGGTCAAAACGGCGCTGGCGAAGAGTGGCACCCTCTACATGGTGGCGGACTCGACGAAATTTAACGCCGATATTGATGACGCGCTCAATGAGCTGGGCCAGGGCAGCCTGCCGCTCTATGTCGTCTACCCGGCGGATGGCGGCGCGCCGACCATCCTGCCGCAGGTGCTAACGCCGACAATTGTGGTCAATGCCCTGAACGCAGCGAGCGGCAAAAAAACCTAAGGCGGATGATGGAAAAAGCGGAGGCAGCGCGGGAAGAGTGGCCGCATCTGATGGCTCAGGCGCAGGCTGGCGACAGCCAGGCCTATACCCGGCTGCTTAAAGCGCTGGTGCCGGTTATCCGCACGCTTGCGCGTAAGCAGGTAGCCGACGACGAGCTGGTCGAGGATGTGATTCAGGATGTGCTGCTGACCCTGCACCGGGTTCGCCATACCTACGATCCCGCTGCGCCCTTTTTACCGTGGCTGATGGCGATTGCCCATGCCCGCACGGTGGATGCGCTGCGAAAACGCGGTCGCCATCAACAGCGGGAAGTGGCGGACGAGCTGCTGCCGGAACCGGTCGCAGATGCTCACCCTACTCTGCATGAAGAGGAGCTGGCGGCGCTGCTCGCCCAGTTGCCCGCACGCCAGCGCCAGGTGATTGAGCATTTTCACCTGCGTGAAATGAGCCTTGCTGAAACCGCGACGCGGCACAACCTGACGGTCTCCGCCGTCAAATCGCTGCTGCATCGCGCCCTGAATAATCTTCGTCGGTTAGGAGCCCTTCATGGCCGATCATGAGTGGTTAATTGAGAAACTTGGCCGTTCGGCAGAGCCGGTCAAACGGCCCTGGCGCAGCGGCTGGCGGGTAGCAAGCTGGCTTGCCGTGGCATTGCCGTGCGGTATGGCGGTGAGCCTGATGCTGCACAGAGCGCAGACTGACTGGTCGCACGCTGGCGCTGCGTGGGCGATGCTGCAACTGCTGCTCACCTTCGCCACCGGCACGCTGGCGATCCGCAACGCCTTTCTGCTCAGTATTGCCGGGCAGCGTCCGCTCGGCTGGGGCTGGTTTGCGCCGCTGGTCAGCCTCTGGCTGGCAACAACCTTTTTGAATCTGCATCTGCATCGCGTTCCGGCGAGCGGCATGGTCGAGGGGCCAAACTGCTACCTCTTTATGCTGGCGGTGAGCGTGCCGATGGCGGCAATAGTGGTCGGCTACCTGCGCCGCACCCGCACGCTCTTTCCCGCCCGCAGCCTTGGCGCCGCGGGTGCAGGGGTCGCCTGTATGGCGCTGACCCTGCTCTCGCTCTGCCACCCGACGCATATCAGCGCGGCGGATCTGCTGATGCATATCGCCGCGGTGAGCACCATTGTGCTGCTCACCGTGGTGCTCGGTTACCGCTGGGTTTCCCTGCCGTAAATGTCACTTTTTCGGGAAGATCCACAACTGATCGGCAGGCAGCACCACGCGGTAGTTTTGCGCCGCACGTGACTGCGTGCCGTAGACGCGCACCACATAGTCATCAACCGGCGTGCGGAAGAGGTACTCCCAGCGGTCACCAAGGTACATGCTGGTGAGCATCGGCAGATCCAGCGAGTTATCCTGCGGCGTCTCGGTTAGCCGCAGGCTCTCCACGCGGATCACCGCCGTCGCCTCTTGCCCCACGCTAACGCCCGGCCCGGCAACGCCCCACAGCGCCCACTGCGCCCCTTCAATGCGTGCCCGCCCGTTGGAGACTTCTGTCACTTTGCCATGCAGGCGGTTGTTGCTGCCCATAAACTCGGCGGTAAAGAGTGTTGAAGGCTTGCTGTACATCTCCTGCGGCGTGCCCTGCTGCTCAATCACCCCATTGTTGAGCAGCAAAATGCGGTCGGAAATCGCCATTGCCTCATTCTGATCGTGAGTCACCATCAGCGCCGACAGCCCGAGCTTGACGATCAACTCGCGCAGAAAGACACGCGCCTCTTCGCGCAGCTTGGCATCGAGGTTAGAGAGCGGTTCATCAAGCAGGATCACCGGCGGGTTATAGACCAGCGCGCGGCCAATGGCGACGCGCTGCTGCTGACCGCCCGACAGCTGATGAGGGTGTCGCTGGCCGAGTGCGCCGAGGCCAAGTTGATCGAGCACACTCTGCACCCGCTGGCTAATCTCGTGAGCGGCAATTTTGCGCAGCTTCAGCGGGTAGGCGACATTCTCAAACACGGTTTTGTGCGGCCACAGGGCGTAGGACTGGAACACCAGCCCGAGGTTACGCTCCTCCGCCGGCACTTCGCTGCGCGGTGTGCCATCGTAAACCACATTTTTGCCAATGGTGATGCGCCCCTGGGTGGGCTTCTCCAGCCCGGCAACGGCGCGCAAAAGCGTGGTTTTCCCGCTGCCGGAGGGGCCAAGCAGGGAGACCACTTCGCCACGTTTGAGATCCATCGACACGCCCTTTAACACCGGGTTGTCGCCGTAGGTCAGGTGTAAGTTCTCTACCGTTAGCTCAATCATGTAATTTCACTCCAAAACGCAGGGCCACACCAAGACCGATGACCACCAGCAAAATATTGATAAACGAGAGGGCCGCGACAATATCGATAGCGCCCGCTGCCCACAGCGACACCAGCATCGAGCCGATGGTTTCCGTGCCGGGCGAGAGCAGATACACCCCGGTGGAGTATTCGCGCTCAAAGATCAAAAACATCAGCAGCCAGGAGCCGATCAGGCCATAGCGCGACAGCGGCACCGTCACATGGCGGGTCACCTGCCCCGGTGTTGCGCCAGTGCTGCGCGCCGCCTCTTCCAGCTCCGGGCCGACTTGTAGCAACGTCGAGGAGATAAGGCGCAGGCCATAAGCCATCCACACCACGGTGTAGGCCAGCCAGACGCTGAAGATGGTGTTGCGCAGCGAGCGCAACCAGACAATCAGGTTGTCACGCAGCCACTCAGAGACCGGCAGCCCCGACAGCCAGCCGTTTTTCAGGGATTGATCGAGCCACATCGGTAAGAAGAGGAAGACCCACAAAAAGGCGAGACCGGCGAGCAGACCCGGCACCGCGCGCGGCACCAGCACGCTGTAGTCGAGGAAACGGGTAACGTTATCCTGCTTGCGGTGCATCGCGATGCCGACAAACAGATAGCAGATCACCGCCAGCGCGCCGCCGAAGACGCCAATCGCCATCGAGTTGACGATCGCCCGCAGCAAGTTCGGCTGCTGCCAGATATTGCGGAAGGTCTCCAGCGAGACGTTATCCCACAGCGGCACGCCAACCCCCCAGTGGGAGATAAAGGCGCGCAGCACCACGCCCAGCAGCGGCACACCAATTGTTACCGTCAGCCACGCCACCACCACTGCACCTGCCACCCAGCGCCATTTGCCCAGCGGCAGCGCGCGTGCCTGCGACGCTTTGCCTTTCATGGTGACAAAGCGGTTCGCGGTGCGCATTAAGCGGCGTTGCAGCATCACCAGCGGAATGGTGATGCAGATCAGCACCACCGCCACGGCGGCCATCAGGTGATAAGAAGGGGTGCCGAGCTTGTTGGTCAACTTATAGAGATAGGTGGCCAGCACCATGTTGCCTTCAGGATCGCCAAGCACCAGCATCAGGCCGAACACCTCCAGCCCGAGGAAAAAGAGCAGTACGCAGGCATAAAGGATTGAGGGGCGCACCATCGGCAGGCTGACAGAGGTCATCACCTGTAAAGGCGAGGCCCCCACCGTGCGCGCGGCCTCCTCGACATCTGAGCCAACGCTGCGCAGCGCCGACGAGATATAGAGATAGGCATGCGGCACGTGCGTCAACCCGGCGATCACCACGATGCTGAACATCGAGTAGATGTTCCATGGCACAAACCCCAGTAGCTGTTGCGCCCACTGCGACAAGAAGCCCACCGGTCCGGCAGAGACGACATAGCCAAAGCCAAGCACCATCGGCGAGACGAAAATGGGCACCAGGATCAGCGGCTCAATAAAGCGCCGCCCCGGCAGGTCAGTACGCACCATTAAGAAGGCGAGAATGCCGCCGAGCGGAATGGCAATAAACACCAGCCCAAAGGCGAGAATAAAGCCGGACTTTAAGGCGAGGTAAAAATCGGGGTCGGTGAAGATAAAGGCGAAGGATTCGAGGCTCAGCTCCTTACTGCGGGAGAAGAAAGGCGCTGAAAGAAAACTCTGTACGACGATAAATAATAACGGAACGTAGATCACCAGGGCGGTAATCAGGACCGTTACGCCGCGCGGTAACCCTTGCCATTTTCTGCGCACGATATTCATAGAAAATCCCTGTGGTCAGAAGATGAGAGATAAAGGGTTGTGTGCGAACAGCGCCGCACACAACCGGCAACGCCTCTATTTCCCGGCGGCGGTGCGCCACTGTTTAATAAATTCGAGACGCTTTTTCGGCTCCAGATACTCAAGCAGCGACTCATCAACCGGGATCGGTTTCAGCGCATCGCCGAGCAGTTTGGTCATGCCGTCGATATCATTGCTGCCTTCAATATCGTTACGCAGGGAGGGGATATCCGCCTGGCTTGCGAGGATGCTCTGCCCTTTTTCCGACAGTACATAGTCAAACCACAATTTCGCCGCGTTGCTGTGCTCCGCTTCGGCACTGATAAAGGAGACGCGCGACAGCACCAGCACATAATCTTTCGGGTAGGAGACGCCCAAGGATTTATCCGCTTTCGCACGCGCTTCGGCGTAGGAGCCGAGGATGTTGTAGCCGACCAGGTTTTCACCTGAGGAGACGCGCTCCATCATGGTGCCGGTGGAGGATTGCACCGTCAGGCCGCCTTTGGCGATATCCGCAAGGTGGGTGAAATACTCTTTATCGTGTTTGCTGTCTTCGACGGCGAGCATAAAGCCGAGCCCCGATTTTTCAATATCGTAGGTGGTCACTTTGCTCTTGAATTTATCGGTCTGGCTGGCAATCAGCTTCGCCAGTGCAGTGTGGGAATCCGGGACGTCGCCCTGCGGGATCAGGCGTTTGTTATAGATAAAGACCACCGGCTCGTAGGTGGTGCCGTAGGCTTTGTTTTTCCAGACCGCCCATTTCGGCAGCTTGCTCTGTTCAGGGGAGGCGTACTCATCGGCGTACTCGGTTGCCAGCTTCAGCGCGGTGTCCATCGACGAACTCCAGACCACGTCGCCGCTGCCACCGCCGGAGGCCTGCTCGCTAAGATAACGGTTATACAGCTCGGTGCTGTTCATATCGTTATATTCAACTTTGATACCGGGATATTGCGCTTCAAACCCTTTGATCAGCGGGCCAGCGGCTTTGGTGTCGGTCGTTGAGTAGACCACCACTTTGCCCTCTTTGGTGCCGGCATCGACGATTTTCTGATAATCCGCCGGGTAGCCCGCAGGGACAGCTGCGAGTGCGGCAGAGGAAAAGAGCGCCGCTACTACGCCCGCCAGTACGCTTTTTTTCATCTCCATGAACAAACCCCTATTTATCATTTTGTAAACACAAATTTAACATATAGCGCCTTAGCCACCCGATGCAACGCGCCAGGGTCTTTTTTGCGGGTTTTGTGACATTGAAGGGATTTAAGCCAATTACGCCGTTATTTTACCGAGAGTTAGCGGCATTTTATTCAGAACGGCGTTTTGCTCAGGATGAAAAATGGCGGGGAAAAGAGGTAAGAGTTGTTTACGCTTTTTAACAAATTAATCGCCGAGGATAAGGGGGCGATCGTACAGCACAATATGTTCGGGTTTATGCGGGTCATATTTTATCGTGGTGCCAGTCCCGGCGGCCAGGCGCGTCGCATCCCTAAACGCCAGCGGCACAGTGATAGTGGCTTGTACCACACGCCCTTCGCGCGTGGTAAACCGGACCACTATTTCGCACCAGACCGAGGCGCGATCCATCCTGTTAGTGCGATTAAACGCAACGATATCGGCGTTGGCAGCAATACCGTGTTTACTTACATGGGCCTCCATAAAAAGCTTTCGAACCCAGACGCACACTTTGTATATCAGCCACAGCACCACTATCACAGCTATGCTGCTCAGCATCTCGTAAAGGGGTTTTAGTGTCATTTTTCGTCCTGATGGCCGCAATTTTTCCCGGATAGCGCATTTTTCCACTCTTCAGGACGTATTAAAAGCCCCGGCTTTATTTGCTTTTTTAACTATCACAGCCTTGTCTCTTTCAATCAGAAGAGGCTCTACCTCCCTAAAACATAATAAACCCGCCAACAGTGTTGAACAGCTAAACCGGTTTAGTTAATGTTTAGCGGTACTCATTATCGGGAGAAAATCATGTCAGCTCGAGTCTGGTGTCTGGGTGACGCCGTGGTGGATCTATTGCCGCAGGGCGATGCCTGCCTGATGCAGTGCCCCGGCGGCGCGCCGGCCAACGTCGCGGTCGGCATTGCGCGCTTACAGGGAAATAGCGGTTTTATCGGGCGCGTCGGCGACGACCCCTTCGGCCACTTTATGCGCCAGACGCTGGCGAAAGAGCAGGTCGACACCGCTTTTATGCGTGCCGATGCGCAGCACCGCACCTCAACGGTGGTGGTGGCGCTGGATGAAGAGGGTGAGCGCTCCTTTACCTTTATGGTGCGTCCGAGCGCCGACCTGTTCCTGGCTGAAACGGATCTGCCCCCGTTTGCCCGCGGCGAATGGCTGCACTGCTGCTCGATTGCGCTGGCGGCTGAACCTTCGCGCTCCACCACCTTCAGCGCCATGGAGCGAGTGCGCGGCGCGGGCGGGTTTGTCAGCTTCGACCCCAATATTCGCCACGATTTGTGGGCCGACAGCGCCCAGCTTCGCCACTGCATCGAGCGCGGGCTGGTGCTGGCGGATGTGGTGAAACTCTCGGAAGAGGAGCTGGCGTTTATCGCCGACGCGCCTGCTGAGGAGGTGAGCCTGCCCGAACTGGCGGCGCGTTACGGCATCACCCTGCTGCTGGTCACCCAGGGCAAAGCCGGGGTGAAAGCCTGCCTGAACGGCAAGTGCTACCACTACCCGACGCTGCCGGTGATAAGCGTGGACACCACCGGCGCGGGCGACGCCTTTGTCGCCGGTCTGCTGTGGGGGCTGGCGCAGCACGGCCTGCCCGATAGCGAACCGCAGCTAGCCGCGCGGCTGGCGAGCGCGCAGATCTGTGGCGCACTGGCAACCACCGCTAAAGGCGCAATGACCGCCCTGCCCTGGCGCCACCAGCTTGAGGAGCAACTCGCCTGACACCTGCGGCCTAACGTCTCGTTTTGCGAGCCGTCTCACATTCACTAAACCGGTTTAGCTAATTTCATTGCGTCCTGAAATTATGCGCGATTATGATTCGACACCTAAACCGGTTTAGCAAAAATAACTCTGTGATGATGGCTCTTCCTTAGGGATGCAAAATGATGAAAAAAAGCACGCTCGCCATAACCCTTGGTCTTATTCTCAGCGCGGGAGCGGCCCAGGCCGCCGACCCGAGCATGAGCAGCATTGAAGCCCGTCTTGCCGCGCTGGAGCAGCGTTTACAGGCTGCGGAACAGCGCGCCAACGCCGCCGAAAGCCGCGCACAGGCCGCGGAAAAACAGGCCCAGCAGCTGGCAGCCGCACAGCAAAAAACCGACACCACCACCACACAAGTGGAGCAGCGCACCGCCAAACTGGAGCAGAAAGCCAGCGACGAAGGCGGCTTTGAGTTTCACGGCTATGCGCGCTCCGGTCTGCTGATGAGCGATTCGGCGAGCAAAACCCAGGGCGGCCCAACAGTCACGCCAGCCGGTGAGACCGGCGGCCATGTGGGTCGTCTGGGTAACGAACCGGATACCTATGTCGAGATGAACCTCGAACATAAACAGACCCTCGCCAACGGCGCGACCACCCGCTTTAAAGTGATGCTTGCCGACGGCCAGCGCACCTATAACGACTGGACCGCCTCCAGCAGCGATCTCAACCTGCGCCAGGCCTTTACGGAAATCGGCCATCTGCCGAGCTTTACCGGCGCGTTTAAAGACTCCACCGTCTGGGCCGGGAAACGCTTCGACCGCGATAACTTTGATATCCACTGGATCGACTCCGATGTGGTGTTCCTCGCCGGGACCGGCGCCGGGGTGTACGACATGAAGTGGAGCGACGAGGCGCGCAGCAACCTCTCCCTCTATGGCCGCACCTTTGGCGATATCGAAAACAGCGAAAACACCGCGCAGAACTACATCCTCTCCCTGAACAACTACTACGGCCCGGTGCAGCTGATGGTCAGCGGCATGCGCGCGAAGGATAATGACGACCGCCTCGATCTGGAAGGCAATAAAGTGAAGAGCGACGCGGCGGATAACGGTGTTCACGCCCTGCTCGGCCTGCATAACGACAGCTTCTACGGCCTGCGTGAAGGGTCGGCGAAAACCGCGCTGCTCTACGGTCACGGCCTCGGTGCGGAGGTGAAAGCCATCGGCTCCGACGGCGCGCTGCTGTCGCAGGCCGACACCTGGCGCCTGGCGAGCTACGGCATTACGCCGCTCGGCGGCGGCTGGCACATTGCTCCGGCGGTGCTGGCACAGAGCAGTAAAGATCGTTACGTCAAAGGCGATAGCTACCAGTGGGCGACCGCCAACGTGCGCCTGATTCAGGGGCTGACGGAAAACTTTGAAATGCAGTATGAAGGGACATATCAGTACATGGATCTGCGCCCGGAAGGGTACAACGGCCGCAATAACGTGAGCGGCAGCTTCTACAAACTGACCGTTGCGCCAACGCTGAAAGCGGGCGATGTCGGTGAGTTCCTGAAACGCCCGGAAATCCGCCTGTTTGCCACCTGGATGGACTGGGATCACCGGCTGGATAACTACGCCGGGGATGATGCCTTCGGCAGCGCTGGCTTCAAGGCCGGCGGCGAGTGGAACTTCGGCGTACAGATGGAAACCTGGTTCTGATAGCGCGGCCCCTGCGGGGGCCGTTTGCGTAGCTTGAAAGCCTAAAAATAAGACAGAGGTTGTTATGGATTTTGCACAAATTTCCCGCTCGCTGCTCCCCTTGCTCGGCGGCAAAGAGAATATCGCCAGCGCCGCGCACTGTGCGACGCGCCTGCGCCTGGTGCTGGTGGACGACGCGAAAGCAGACACCGCCGCGATTGGCAAAATCGACGGTGTGAAAGGCTGTTTTCGTAACGCCGGGCAGTTACAAGTCATCTTCGGCACCGGGGTAGTGAACAAAGTCTACGCCGCGTTTATTACCGAGGCGGGGATCAGCGAGTCGAGCAAATCGGAAGCGGCGGATATCGCTGCGCGCAAGCTGAACCCGTTCCAGCGCATCGCCCGTTTGCTGTCGAACATCTTCGTGCCGATCATTCCGGCGATTGTTGCGTCGGGCCTGCTGATGGGCCTGCTGGGGATGGTGAAGACCTACGGCTGGGTCAACCCGGATAACGCGCTCTATATTATGCTCGACATGTTCAGCTCGGCGGCGTTTATCATTCTGCCGATCCTGATTGGCTTTACCGCCGCGCGCGAGTTTGGCGGTAACCCCTATCTTGGCGCAACGCTTGGCGGCATCCTCACCCACCCGGCGCTGACCAACGCCTGGGGCGTGGCGGCGGGTTTCCACACCATGAACTTCTTCGGCATCGAAGTGGCGATGATCGGCTACCAGGGGACAGTCTTCCCGGTGCTGCTGGCGGTGTGGTTTATGAGCATGCTGGAAAAACAGCTGCGCCGGGTGATCCCGGACGCGCTGGATCTGATCCTCACCCCGTTCCTGACGGTGATTATCTCCGGCTTTATCGCCATGCTGATTATCGGCCCGGCTGGCCGCGCGCTGGGCGACGGCATCTCGTTTGTGCTCAGCACGCTGATTACCCACGCGGGCTGGCTGGCGGGTCTGCTGTTTGGTGGGCTCTACTCGGTGATTGTGATTACCGGCGTGCACCACAGCTTCCACGCTATTGAAGCGGGGCTGCTCGGTAACCCGTCGATTGGCGTTAACTTCCTGCTACCGATCTGGGCGATGGCCAACTTTGCGCAGGGCGGTGCCTGCCTGGCGGTGTGGTTTAAAACCAAGGACGCAAAGATCAAAGCGATTACCCTGCCCTCGGCCTTCTCGGCGATGCTCGGTATTACCGAAGCGGCGATTTTCGGTATCAACCTGCGCTTTATGAAGCCGTTTATCGCCGGGTTAATTGGCGGTGCGGTCGGCGGCGCGTGGGTGGTGTCGATGCATGTCTATATGACGGCGGTGGGCCTCACCGGGCTGCCGGGTCTGGCGATTGTGCAGGCCAGCTCGCTGCTTAACTATATTATCGGTATGGCTATCGCCTTTAGCGTCGCCTTCATTCTCTCCTTCTTGCTGAAATACAAAACGGACGCGGAATAATGGCATCTGACTCTCTGCTGCCCGCCATTTTACAGGCGGTGATGAAAGGCCAGCCGAAAGCGCTGAGCGACCCCTTCTACCCGAGCTGGCACCTGGCGCCGGTCACCGGGCTGCTCAACGATCCCAATGGATTTATCCAGCTGGGCGGGCGTTACCACCTGTTTTATCAATGGAACGCGCTGGGCTGCCAGCACAACCACAAATGCTGGGGGCACTGGAGCTCAGCGGATTTACTCCACTGGCAGCATGAGCCGATTGCGCTGATGCCGGACGAAGAGTATGACCGCAGCGGCTGCTACTCCGGTAGCGCCTTGGATAACGACGGCGTGCTGACGCTCTGCTACACCGGTAACGTCAAGTTTGACGACGGCACGCGCACCGCCTGGCAGTGTCTGGCGGTGCAGAACCGTGACGGCGGCTTCGACAAGCTCGGCCCGGCGATCCCGCTGCCAAACGGCTACACCGGACACGTGCGCGACCCGAAAGTGTGGCGACACGGCGACTTCTGGTACATGGTGCTCGGCGCGCAGGATCTCACCTTGCAGGGCAAAGTGCTGCTGCTGCGCTCGGAAAACCTGTGGAACTGGCAGAACCTCGGTGAGATCGCCGGTAGCGGCCTCAACGGCCTGGGTGATGCGGGCTATATGTGGGAGTGCCCGGATCTCTTCGCGCTCGGCGATAGCACCTATCTTATCTGCTGCCCGCAGGGGATCACGCGTGATGAGAAACGCTGGCTCAATACCCACCCGAGCGCTTATCTCAGCGGCGAGCTGGATTACGACAACGCGCAGTTCCGCCACGGCGAGTTTCACGAGCTGGACGCCGGGTTTGAGTTCTACGCACCGCAAACCACCCAGAGCGAAGATGGCCGCCGTTTACTGGTCGGCTGGATGGGCGTGCCGGACGGAGAAGAGATGCGCCAGCCTACCGTCGCCAACGGCTGGATCCACCAGATGACCTGCCTGCGCCAATTAACCTCGCGCAACGGCAAGCTTTATCAACAGCCGGTCGTTGAGCTTCAGGCGCTGCGCGGCGAGGAGCAGTGCTTCAACGGCCAGGCCGACGCGCTACCGGCGCTGGATGCCGCGTCGCTGGAGTTGATTGTGGAGAGTGCAGGCGATCTCACGCTGAACTTTGCTGACACGCTGATCCTTGAGTGGAGCCAGAGTGAACTGCGCCTCGCGCGCAGAAGCTTTGAGAGCGGCGAGTGGCACTACCGCTACTGGCAAGGTGCGGCGCACAAGTTGCAGATCCTCTGCGACCACTCAAGCGTCGAGATCTTTATTAATGATGGCGAAGGGGTGATGAGTAGCCGCTACTTCCCGCAGCAGCCTGCGCGCTTAACGTTTGCGGGTGATGCAGAAGTGCGGGCGCGCTACTGGTCGTTACGAGCTTGCATGGTAGAATAAGCGCTTGTTTCCTTAAGCGATGCAAAACCGTGAGAAAACCTAAACGCGTTACCATCAGTGATATTGCCGCGCTGGCGGGGGTGTCAAAAGCCACCGCCAGCCTGGTGCTTAACGGCCGCGGCAAAGAGCTGCGCGTCGCCCAGGAGACGCGCGAGCGCGTGCAGGCGATTGCCCAGCAGCACCACTATCAGCCGAGTATTTACGCGCGCTTGCTGCGCGAAAACCGCAGCCATACGCTGGGGCTGGTGGTGCCGGAGATCATCAACTATGGTTTCGCCGTCTTCTCTCACGAACTGGAAAACCTCTGTCGCGAAGCGGGCCTGCAGCTGCTTATCTCCTGCACCGATGAAAACGCCAGCCAGGAGACCGTGGTGGTCAATAACCTGGTGTCGCGCCAGGTCGATGGCCTGATTGTCGCCTCCAGCATGTTGAACGACGCCGACTACGTCAAACTGAGCGAGCAGCTGCCGGTGGTGCTGTTTGACCGCCATATCAGCGACACCCAGCTACCGCTGGTGATCACCGATTCACTGACACCCACCGCCGAGCTGGTCGAGCGCCTGGCGCGCGCCAACCCGGACGAGATCTATTTTCTTGGCGGTCAGCCGCGCTTATCACCGACCAAAGATCGCCTGGCGGGCTTTATGCAGGGGCTTGAGCGCGCCGGTGTCACCCCACGCCCGGAGTGGATCATTCACGGCAATTATCACCCAAGCAGTGGGTATGAGATGTTCGCCGCCCTCTGCGCGCGCCTTGGCCGCCCGCCGAAAGCGCTGTTTACCGCCGCCTGCGGGCTGCTGGAAGGGGTGCTGCGCTATATGAGCCAGCATCACCTGCTGGAGAGCGATATCCATATCGCCAGCTTCGACGATCACTATCTCTATGATTCGCTCTCGTTGCCCATCGATACCGTCGAGCAGAATATTCCACGCCTGGCGCAGGACTGCTTCGAGATCATCACGCAACTGGTGGACGGTAACGAACCGACCACGCCGCAGCGCATTCTCCCCGCCACGCTGCGCTGGCGTCATCCTTAACTCATCCCCCTGGCGCGATATTACCGCGCCAGCCAGATAAGAATCGGCTTAGCATTTAAGCGCAACGGGAGTACGTTGCGCTTGCTTCTTTCCAATTTGTATTTTAGATTTTCCTAAATTTAGAAAAAGCTAAAATAAAAATGCCACCATCGAATATTACCCAGTTACAGAACCAGGCAGAGCAGGCCGCTGCGCTGCTGAAAGCGATGAGCCACCCGCGCCGGTTGCTGATTTTGTGCATGCTCTGTGACGCGCCCGGCACTCCTGCGGGCGAACTCTCGGCGTTGACCGGCCTTAGCCCGTCGGCCACCTCGCAGCACCTGACGCGCATGAAAGATGAGGGGCTGATTGAGAGCGTGCGTCAGGCGCAGCGCATCACCTACTTCATCAAAGATCCCGCCGTGAACCATATCGTCAACACACTTAAGGGCATCTACTGCCCGGAGGTCTGAATATGTCCTACACATCCATTTCCCCGCACGATGCGCGGATACAACAGCAGCAGGGCGTGCCGTTGATTGATATTCGCCAGCCGGATGAGTTTCGCCGCGAACATCTGCCCGATGCCCTCTCCCTGCCGCTGGACGATCTGTTGGCCGGTAAACGCCTGAGCGCTGAGGTCGCCGCACAAACGATGATTTTCCACTGTCAGTCCGGGATGCGTACCCAGAAAAACGTTGAGGCTTTGATCCAGGCTGCCGCGCCTGCGCAGGTGCTGTTGCTGGAAGGTGGGCTGGCGAACTGGAAGCGCGCGGGCTTGCCGACGGTGCAGGATAACGCTCAGCCGCTCCCGCTGATGCAGCAGGTGCAGATCGTTGCGGGCAGCCTGGTGCTACTTGGCGTGGTGCTCGGCTACCTGCTCAATCCGACCTTCTTTCTGCTCTCGGGCTTTGTCGGCGCAGGCCTGCTGTTTGCCGGATTAAGCGGCTGGTGCGGTATGGCCCTGCTGCTGGCGAAGATGCCGTGGAACCGATCCTGATGTGCGGCATTTCTCCTCTGGGTCAAATGAGTGATATATTTCCCGGCCTATACCCAAGGAGACGCCATGGCGGAATTTGATTCACTCGCGCAGGAAGAGCTGGCGCAGGCAGAGGCTTTGCAGCAACAGGCACGGGATCGTGCCCTGCTCAACCAGGTACTCGACATCTATGGTCAAAAGTATGTGGCGGAGCAGTTAAAGAAAGCAGGGAAATCGGAGTGGAGCCGCGAAGCGCTCAACCGCTGGGTTAATGGCAAAGGCGCGGCGAAAACCCTCACCGCCACCGAAGAGAAGCTGCTGCGCGAGCTGCTGCCCTCCCCGCCCGCGCACCATCCCAATTACCGTTTTCGCTTTATCGATCTCTTTGCCGGTATCGGCGGCATCCGCAACGGCTTTGAGGCGATTGGCGGGCAGTGCGTCTTTACCAGCGAGTGGAACAAAAACGCGGTGCGCACCTATAAAGCCAACTGGTATAACGACAGCGCCACGCACACCTTTAATCAGGATATCCGCGAAGTGACGCTGAGCGGCAATCCTGCTATCTCTGAAGCGCAGGCTTATGCCCATATCGCGCAGCATATTCCTGAACACGATGTGTTATTAGCCGGTTTCCCCTGCCAGCCCTTTAGCCTTGCGGGCGTCAGTAAGAAGAATGCCCTCGGGCGGGCGCACGGCTTTGAGTGCGAAGCGCAGGGAACGCTCTTTTTTGACGTCGCGCGGATTATCAAAGCCCGCCGCCCGGCGATTTTCGTGCTGGAGAACGTGAAAAACCTCAAGAGCCACGACAAAGGCAAAACCTTCAGCGTAATCATGAATACGCTTGATGAGCTGGGTTACGACGTCGCCGACGCGGAAGCCTCGGGCAAGAACGATCCGAAGATTATCGACGGCAAACACTTTCTGCCGCAGCACCGCGAGCGCATTGTGCTGGTCGGTTTTCGCCGCGACCTCGATCTTGCCGATGGCTTTACGCTGCGCGATATCGACCGCCTCTATCCGCAGCAGCGCCCGACCTTTGGCGAACTGCTGGAGCCGACCGTCGACAGCAAATATGTGCTCTCGCCCAAGCTGTGGGATTACCTCTATCGCTATGCGAAGAAGCACGCCGCCAAAGGCAACGGTTTCGGCTTCGGGCTGGTCGACCCAACGAATGCGGGCAGCGTCGCACGCACCCTGTCGGCGCGCTATCACAAAGATGGTTCGGAAATTCTTATCGATCGCGGCTGGGATAAAGCGCTGGGCGAAGCGGACTTTACCCATGCTGAAAACCAGGCTCGCCGTCCGCGTCGCCTGACACCGCGCGAATGCGCCCGCCTGATGGGCTTTGAGAAAGTGGGTGAAAAGCCGTTTCGCATCCCGGTTTCCGACACCCAGGCGTACCGCCAGTTCGGCAACTCGGTGGTGGTGCCGGTCTTTGCCGCGGTGGCAAAACTGCTGGCACCGCGCATCGATCTGGCGGTGAAACGGCGCAAAGAGAAGAGCAATCTGTGACGCAGAATACACTTCACTCGGCCTGAGTGAAGTGTTTGATAAGCGATCGTAAAGTTAAGCCTGGCCAGGTCGATAATTCTTGAGCAATCCCGACTCTCTTACGGACTATGGCCATGCTCAAAAACATACGTGTTATCACCGGCATTATTATCGCCCTTTCGGTATTTTGCCTTCTTCAACTGGTCACCGGGGGTCTTTTTTACTCGGCGGTCAATAACGACCGGGTCAATTTCCAGAACACCGGCGTGCTGAATGCGCAGCAAGAAAACCTTGGCGACAGCGTGAATACGCTGATCAAAACCCGCGTTACCGTCACCCGCGTGGCGATTCGCTTCCTGAAAAACCAGCGCGATCCGGCTTCCCTCGCCAGTATCGAAAAGCTGCTCAACACCGCAACCGATTCCCTGCAGAAATCTGAAACCTATTTCAATAACTATAAAAGCACACCGCGCGTCGCCGGGCAGGATAGCGCCCTGGCGGACGACGTCGCGCAAAAGATCACTAAGATGCACGATGTGTTGCAGCAGTCGATCGCCTTCCTGCGCGCCAACAATTATGAAGCCTATGGCAACCTGGATGCGCAGCAGGCGCAGGATGATATGGATGCCAGCTACGCCAAATGGCGTACCGAAAACAACACCTTCTTGCAGGCTGCCGCACAGCAAAACCAGCACAGCTTTACCAGCATGCAGTGGACGCTGGGGGTCATTCTGCTGGTGGTGATTGCGGTGATGATGATGATCTGGCTCGGCCTGCAGCATCTGTTGCTGCGCCCGCTGCACAGCGTGATGAACCATATTCGCGCCATTGCCGGTGGCGATTTGACACAGTCCATTGCGGCGCAAGGGCGTAATGAGATGAGCCAACTGGCGGCCGGTCTGCATGAGATGCAATCTTCGCTGGTGAAAACCGTCAGCGCGGTGCGCAACAGTTCGGATTCGATCTATACCGGTGCCAGCGAAATCTCGACCGGCAATAACGATCTCTCTTCACGCACCGAGCAGCAGGCGGCGTCGCTGGAAGAGACCGCTGCCAGCATGGAGCAGCTGACCGCAACGGTGAAACAGAACACCGATAACGCCCGTCAGGCCTCGCAGTTGGCGAAAACCGCGTCTGACACCGCTGCACGCGGCGGCCAGGTGGTGAGCAATGTGGTGCGTACGATGAGCGAGATCTCTGACAGTTCCCAGCAGATCGCCCATATTACCAGCGTGATTGACGGGATTGCCTTCCAGACCAATATCCTGGCGCTCAACGCTGCCGTTGAAGCGGCGCGCGCGGGTGAACAGGGCCGTGGCTTCGCCGTGGTGGCGGGCGAAGTGCGTACGCTGGCAAGCCGCAGCGCGCAGGCGGCAAAAGAGATCAAAACGCTGATTGAAAACTCCGTAAACCGCGTCAACTCCGGCACCACGCTGGTGGCGGAAGCGGGCGATACCATGAAAGAGATCGTCAATGCCGTTACCCGCGTGACGGATATTATGGGCGAGATTGCTTCAGCATCCGATGAGCAGAGCAAAGGTATTGAGCAGGTGAGCCTGGCCGTGTCGCAGATGGATAGCGTCACGCAGCAGAACGCCTCGCTGGTGCAGGAGTCCGCCGCTGCGTCCGCTGCCCTTGAAGAGCAGGCCGAGCAGCTGCGTCAGGCCGTTGCCGTGTTTCGCGTCAACGGGCACAGCGCGCTGCTGAATGCCAGACCGGGTAAACCGAGCGTCGCGCCGCTGCGCCCGGTGGCTACCGCCAGCACCGGCAGCGGTGACGGCAACTGGGAAACCTTCTGACAGCCCCCCGCGCGATGGAGCTGTCGCGCGGGTTACGCTGCCACCCACTGCGTAATCTCGTGGTGTAAGTGTTCGATATACCGCGTCAGTTTTGGGAGCGGCCGGCTGTCCTGGCGATAGACCAGGTTCACCGGCCGCGGCCTGGGCGTGAAGGGCTGCATAATGCGCACCAGCGTGCCATTTGCCAGCTCCTCGCGCACCAGGATTTCAGGCTGCAACAGCAGCCCCGCTCCGGCAATCGCCGCCATTCGCAACCCCTGCCCGTCATTACAGCGCAGCACCGGATCGCGCTGCCAGCTCATCTCTCCCGCTTCGCCCGGCAATTTCCACTCATTACGCCGGTTCCATACTCCGTTCGACAGACAGCGATGCTCGCGCAGCGCCTCGGGTGAGGACGGCTCGCCATAACGCGCCAGATAAGCAGGTGCGGCGCAGATCACCATCCGATAGAGGCAGAGTGGTTTTACCACCACATCCTCACTGTTCACCGCGCCGATGCGGATCGCCAGATCGAACCCCTCCTCCAGCAGATCAACGCTGCGATTACTCAAATCGAGATCGACCCGCACCTGCGGCCACGCCGTGAGAAAGGTGGCGGTGATGGGTGCGATAACGCAGCCGCCAAAAGTAGTTGAGGCGCTGACGCGCAGCGTACCGGCAGGTGCCGCGCGCAGCCGCTCGACCGAGGTTTCGGCAATATGCACCTGCTCCAGCACCCGCCGCGCCTCCTCATAGAAGACGCGACCGGCATCCGTCAGGCTCTGACGTCGGGTGTTGCGCGCCAGCAGGCGTGTCGCCAGGCTGTTTTCGAGTTGAGCAATGTATTTCCCGACCATTACCGCCGAGATCTCCAGCCTGACGGCGGCCTGAGTAAATGACCCCGCCTCTACCACGGCGATAAACACCGCCATACTGCGCAGCTTATCCATAGTGCAAACCATTAGTTAGGAATGAATAAACATTCAGAGCATTTATCTTATCAATGATTAGCGAAAAAATGACCACTCCGCACACTGAAGGAGAGTTGCAATGAAGATTATCGTAATAGGTGCTACCGGCACCCTTGGCCGCGCAGTGGTGGCCGAGCTGGGTCAGGATAACGAGGTGATAAGCGTCGGGTTAACGCATGGCGATTTACAGGTCGATTTAACGCGTGATGAGAGTGTCGAGGCGCTGTTTGCGCAGACCGGACGCGTTGACGCAATTATCGCCACCACCGGCTCACTCTTTTTCGGCCCGCTGACGGCGATGCGCGCAGAGGATTTTGCTTCCGGCCTTAACGACAAACTGCTGGGGCAGGTACGGCTGGCGCTTATAGGTCAGCATTATCTCAATGATGGCGGGTCGATCACGTTGACCAGCGGCATTATCGGCAGTGAACCCATTGCGCAGGGGGTGAATGCTACTGCGGTCAATGCGGCACTGGAGGGGTTTGTGCGTGCCGCGGCGTGCGAGTTACCGCGCGGCTTACGCATTAACGTCGTTAGCCCGACGGTGCTCAGCGAATCCGTTGAAAAATATGGCGCCTTCTTCCCGGGGTTTGAAAGTGTGCCTGCCGCGCGCGCTGCACTGGCCTATCGACGCAGTGTTTACGGCGTGCAGACAGGCCGCACCTTTACCGTCGGATATTAAGCGCGCTGGCTTTCGTCGCCCGCCGGTTGCTCCGCCGCTTTCAACAGGGTGGTGAACTGCGACCACTGCTGCTGTAACGCGCCGATGTGGTTTTTCTCAAGCGCGGTGACAAATGGCAGCGAACCGCTGTTTTCCACGCGCTGATTCATCTGCACAAACCAGCTGCTGCTGTCGTCAGCGTTGGCGGTGATCGCCAGCATCGCCTTACGGTCCGTCTGTGAGGAGTGTGTTCCGGCATCAAGCTGTTCGATCGCCTGCTGGCTCTGTTTCGCCTGAGCGGTGTCGCCACGGCTTTGCGCCAGCGCCGCCGACTGGGTCAGCGCCGCGCGGTTGGTCTGATCCGCCTGCTCGCCTTTTTTAGCCACAAACCCGGCGACGAAATCGCGCGCCTGCTGCTGGTAATCCGCAGAGACAAACTTATCCACCACATAATTGAGTTTCGCCTGGGTCATCGCCACATCCATCCCGAGGGTGGTCTCATCACCGCTGCCTTGCGGCGAGGTCAACGCCTGGTGCAGCGCCGTGGCCATGTCATCAGCATTGATAGTGGAGTGCTGGAAAAAGTCGATAAAGCTTACCGCGTCGCTGGCCGTTGCCGGGTCGCCATAGAAGGCGCTGGCAAGGCTCGGCCCACGCGCATAAGAGGCCATATCGTTATTACGCAGGACGGCCATCTCGCGGGCGACCTTTTCGCTCTGCTCTTTGGTTGGTTTTGGCTGACTCTCTGCGCCGCGCGCCAGCGCTTCTGCAGAGATAGAGACAGAAATCGAACTCTCGGTGACAATCTCTTTGCCACCAAACGTTATTGTTTTTGACGCACGCACCTCATACTGCGACTGCGCTGCCGCAGAGGCACTGACTTCCTGAATGCTCATTTCGCTTCCTTAAAGTGATTGCTAACGTGATATTTATCGACGTCATCAACAATCCCTTTAAGGTTTTGGCGAAAAAATGTGCACTTGATCGGCGTGGGGCGGAGAACCGCCCCGGAAGGATCAGTCGCGGGATTGCACCCAGAAGGCGTGGATCAGGCCCGGGATGTAACCCAGCAGCGTGAGCAGAATGTTAAGAAGAAACGCCAGGCCTAAGCCTTTCCCGAGCAGCACACCCAGCGGCGGAAGAAGAATCGTAATGACAATACGCCAAAAGCCCATATAGCCTCCTGTGCAAAGTAAATTCCAGGTGATTGATAATTTACACAATCTGTTTAAGCGTAGCCGCTACTGCCCACTGTGCCAATCAGCCATCAAGAGGTTTACCCTCTTTTACGCTGTACCACTCTCACTGTTCAGTCTATGTTTACTCTTACAACCTCGTTACAAAGGAGAGACGTATGTTTGCTGTAGGCGATATCGTTCAACCACGCATTGGCGGCCCGAAACTCAAAGTGCTCGAAGTGCATGATGACCAGATTGTTGCGGTGCCCACTCACGACGAACAGGCGGAAAAGCTGACGCTTAAAGCCGATGACGTCGAGCTGTACAAAGAAGAGGGCGACTTTGGTGTCTGCTGAGTGATTGCGGTGGGCTCGCCCGCCGCCTAACGGCATACATACCCACTTCTGACGCGTAAAACCCCAATTCCTCCAGACCGCATCTTATGCTGCTAAAAACGCCTTACTAGCATAAAACATACTGCCTCAACGCTTTTCACTCTTCGCCAAAGCATAGCGCGCTACGCTGACCGCTACGCCCTGCCGTGAATTCATGTAACCAAATGAAAATAAAAGCTTTCCAATATCAACCCAACAATAATAGGGCAATGCCGAAGATTGCAGCGGATGCAGAGCACTTTATCCAGGCGGTGGGCAAAAATAAAAATTAATCGCTAGTTGAGAGTTTCAAATCAGACAGATACGCTATGCGCGTAAATAAGTCCGTTTTAAAACGCTACATCTCTTCATTGCGCCATCATTTTTCAAGGAGCTTCATCATGTTCTCTTCGCAGTCTCGCCTGCGCCACGCTGCTGCGGACACTTTCGCGATGGTGGTCTACTGTTCAGTAGTGAACATGGTGATTGAAATATTCCTCTCCGGAATGAGCTTTGAGCAGTCCCTTTCCTCTCGTCTGGTGGCGATCCCGGTTAACATCATTATTGCCTGGCCTTATGGCTTCTATCGCGATCTCTTTATGCGCTATGCGCGCCGCATAAGCCCTGCAGGCTGGATGAAAAATCTGGCAGATGTGCTGGCGTATGTCACTTTTCAGTCGCCGGTATATGTAACGATTTTGTGGTCGGTAGGGGCAGACTGGCAGCAGATTATGGCGGCGGTCAGTTCAAATATCGTGATATCGATGTTGATGGGTGCGGTGTACGGCTATTTCCTCGATTACTGCCGCCGTCTCTTCCGGGTGAGTCATTACCACCAGGCGAAAGCCTGATGGCAGCTCTGGGTTAGTGCTGTTCGCCGAACAGGCCGTTCAGGAAGCGCTCGAGCGCCATACGCGAACTGAAACCATGCGGAATGCCGTAATGGTCCTGTTCATGACCGCCCAGGTAGAGCGGGAAATTGTGGTAGTGATCGCACAACTTAATGTCCGATGCGGGATCGGCCAGCGATGAACTGCGCTCTTTCAGGGTGGGATGGATAATCAGCGCCGTGCGGCCCATACGAGCTTCACGGTTAACATATACATAGTTTTCGCCACGGCGATAACCGTACGCTTTGTTGGTCGCCACATCCATCGTAAAGCCGACATTCTCCAGCACGCGCGCCACTTCATCGGGTCGTAAATACATAGATTTTCCTCATCATCTCTCAACTGCTTCGCAACCTTACAGTACTGAGCATGGTCAGTGACTCAGAAAATTCCACAAACTGCGCGTAAATGGGCGTTTGCCGTTTGGCCTGTAAAATTATGGTCTACGCTTAAAAGCACACCAAAAAAAGGGAGGCTACTATGTTAAACAGACCCACACGCCGTGAAGTAGATGAAGGTGTTGATGATATCAATAACGATGTCAACCAGTTAGCTGATAGCCTGGAAGATTTGCTTAAATCCTGGGGCAGCGACGCGAAAGAGGAAGGCGAATCTGCACGCCGTAAAGCGCAGGCGCTGCTGAAAGAGACTCGCGCCCGTATGCATGGTCGCAACCGTGTGCAACAAGCTGCACGTGACGCCGTCGGCTGTGCCGATAGCTTTGTGAAAGACCGTCCGTGGTGCAGCGTAGGTGCTGCTGCTGCCGTTGGTATTTTTGTCGGCGCGCTGCTCAGCTTCCGTCGTTAATTTATACAAATAATCTGAAACCTCTGCCCATCCTGCCGGATGGCAGGGGTTTTTCTTTGTCCTTTTCCCGCCCCGCTTTACAATACGCGGCGACATTTCGCCCTTACCCATTCAGCCACTCTCCTGGGCACGGCCTGTGTCTTTTTCCCATATATTGTATGGTTGATAAAATTTATAACTACATCTAGTATCTCTTCTTGTACTCAATACACTAACTGACGCGACATATCGCGCCGCTCTACTACTTTTAACGGAAATACGAATCATGCGCATTACTATTTACACTCGAGATGATTGTGTTCAGTGCCACGCCACCAAACGGGCGATGGAGAGCCGCGGTTTTGAGTTTGAGATGGTGAACATTGATCATGTGCCGGATGCCGCAGACCAGCTGCGCGCGATGGGTTTTCGCCAGTTGCCGGTGGTGGTTGCAGGCGAGACAAAGTGGTCCGGCTTCCGCCCGGATATGATTAATCGTCTCAGCGCAGCCGCATGAGCACGCTCGTCTACTTTTCCAGCAGCTCGGAAAACACCCATCGCTTTATTGCGCGTCTGGGGCTGCCGGCGGTGCGCATTCCGCTTAACGAGCGTGAGCGCATTCAGGTAGACGAACCCTATATTTTGGTGGTTCCCAGCTATGGCGGCGGCGGTACGGCCGGTGCTGTGCCGCGCCAGGTGATCCGCTTTTTGAACGATCCGCATAATCGGGCGTTGATTCGCGGCGTGATCGCCGCCGGCAATCGCAGCTTTGGCGATGCGTTTTGCCGTGCGGGCGATGTGATCGCGCAAAAATGCGCGGTGCCCTATCTCTATCGGTTTGAATTGATGGGTACTGCGCAGGACATCATCAACGTGCGAACAGGAGTAAGCGAATTTTGGCAACGACAACCGCAGCGCGCGTGATGCAGAGCACGCCCGATTTCCATGCCCTGAATGCCATGCTCAATCTTTACGATCGCGATGGCCGCATTCAGTTTGAAAAAGACCACCAGGCGGTGGAGGCGTTTATGGCGCACCACGTTCGCCCCAACAGCGTTCACTTTGCGAGCCAGGATGAGCGCCTTAACTGGCTGGTGGCGGAAAATTATTACGATGAGAGCGTGCTCGCGCGCTATGAGCGGGCGTTTGTCATCGATCTGCTGGCGAAAGCGAAGGCGCGCGGTTTCCGCTTCCAGACCTTCCTCGGCGCCTGGAAGTTCTACACCAGCTACACGCTGAAAACCTTCGATGGCAAACGCTATCTGGAAGATTTTGAAGATCGCGCCTGCATGGTGGCTTTAACGCTGGCGCAGGGCGACACCGCGCTGGCGCAGGAGTTGGTGGAGGAGATCCTCTCTGCCCGCTTCCAGCCCGCGACGCCGACCTTCCTCAACTGCGGCAAGAAACAGCGCGGTGAACTGGTCTCCTGTTTCCTGCTGCGTATTGAAGACAATATGGAGTCGATTGGTCGCGCAGTGAACTCCGCCCTGCAGCTCTCCAAGCGCGGCGGCGGCGTGGCCTTTTTGCTCTCGAATCTGCGCGAAGCAGGTGCGCCGATTAAACGCATCGAAAACCAGTCTTCCGGCGTGATCCCGGTGATGAAGATGCTGGAAGATGCCTTCTCCTATGCCAACCAGTTGGGCGCACGCCAGGGCGCAGGTGCGGTCTATCTGCATGCCCATCACCCCGATATTCTGCGTTTTCTTGATACCAAGCGCGAAAACGCCGATGAGAAGATCCGCATCAAAACCCTGTCGCTGGGCGTGGTGATCCCGGATATCACCTTCCAGCTGGCGAAAGAGAATGCGCAGATGGCGCTCTTCTCCCCCTACGATGTGGAACGTCTGTATGGCAAGCCGTTTGGCGATATGGCGATCAGCGAAAACTACGAGCAGCTGGTTGCCGATGAGCGGGTGAGCAAAAGCTGGATCAACGCGCGCGACTTCTTCCAGACGCTGGCGGAGATCCAGTTTGAGTCCGGCTACCCCTACATCATGTTTGAAGATACGGTTAACCGCGCTAACCCGATTGCCGGGCGCATCAATATGAGCAATCTCTGCTCGGAGATTTTGCAGGTTAACAGCGCCTCAACCTTTGATGACAACCTCGATTACGCCGACACCGGGCACGATATCTCCTGCAATCTTGGCTCGCTGAATATTGCCCACACTATGGATTCGCCCGATTTCGGCCGCACCGTTGAGACGGCGATCCGCGGTTTAACCGCCGTCTCCGATATGAGCCATATCCGCTCGGTGCCGTCGGTGGAAGCGGGCAATGCCGCCTCCCATGCGATAGGGCTTGGGCAGATGAACCTGCACGGCTATCTGGCGCGCGAAGGCATTGCCTACGGCAGCCCGGAAGGGCTCGATTTCACCAATTTCTACTTCTACACCATCACCTGGCACGCGCTGCATACCTCGATGATGATCGCCCGCGAGCGCGGCCAGACCTTTGCCGGTTTCCCCGCCTCTCGCTACGCCAGCGGTGAGTACTTTGACCGCTATCTTGAAGGCGACTGGCAGCCGAAAACCGATAAAGTGCGCGCGCTGTTTGCCCGCGCCAATATCACCATCCCGACGCGCGAGATGTGGCAACAGCTGCGCGAAGAGGTGATGCGTTACGGCATCTATAACCAGAATTTGCAGGCGGTGCCGCCGACCGGGTCGATCTCCTATATCAACCATGCGACATCGAGTATTCACCCGATTGTGTCGAAAATTGAGATCCGCAAAGAGGGCAAAACCGGGCGCGTTTACTACCCTGCCCCGTTTATGACCAATGAGAACCTGGCCCTGTATGAAGATGCCTACGAGATTGGGCCGGAGAAGATCATCGATACCTACGCTGAAGCGACGCGCCATGTCGATCAAGGGCTGTCACTGACGCTCTTTTTCAAAGATACCGCCACCACGCGCGACATCAACCGGGCGCAAATTTACGCGTGGAAAAAGGGCATTAAGACGCTCTACTACATCCGCCTGCGCCAGCTTGCGCTGGAAGGCACCGAAATCCAGGGCTGCGTCTCCTGTGCGCTATGAGGAAAGCATGATGAACCCACTCTCCCGCGTCAGCGCGGTGAACTGGAACAAAATCCAGGATGATAAAGATCTCGAAGTGTGGAACCGGCTCACCAGTAACTTCTGGCTGCCGGAAAAAGTACCGCTGTCGAACGATATTCCGGCCTGGCAGAGCTTAAGCCCGGCCGAGCAGCAGCTAACGATCCGTGTCTTTACCGGGCTGACGCTGCTCGACACCATTCAGAACACCGTCGGCGCACCGGCGCTGATGCCCGATGCCGCCACGCCCCATGAAGAGGCGGTGCTCTCCAACATCAGCTTTATGGAGGCGGTGCACGCCCGCTCCTACAGCTCTATCTTCTCGACGCTCTGCCAGACGCGGGATGTTGATGTTGCTTACGCCTGGAGCGAAGAGAACCACGCCCTGCAACGTAAAGCGCAGATAGTGCTGGCTCATTACCTCGCTGACGATCCGCTGAAGAAGAAGATCGCCAGCGTCTTTCTGGAGTCGTTTCTCTTCTACTCCGGCTTCTGGCTGCCGATGTACTGGTCAAGCCGCGGCAAGCTGACCAACACCGCCGACCTGATTCGTCTCATCATCCGCGATGAAGCGGTGCACGGTTACTATATCGGTTATAAGTACCAGAAAGGGTTAGAGAAAGTGAGCGAGGCCGAGCGCGAGTCGCTGAAAAACTTCGCCCTCGATCTGCTGATGGAGCTGTACGATAACGAGCTTGCCTACACTGACGATCTCTATGCCGACAGCGGCTGGGCCGAAGAGGTGAAAGCGTTTCTCTGCTACAACGCGAACAAGGCGCTGATGAACCTCGGTTATGAGGCGCTCTTCCCGCCGGAGATGGCGGACGTCAACCCGGCGATATTGTCGGCGCTGTCACCCAATGCCGACGAAAACCACGACTTTTTCTCCGGCTCAGGCTCGTCGTATGTGATGGGTAAAGCCGTCGAAACGGAAGACGAAGACTGGAACTTTTAAATATCCTCTCCTCTCGCGCTGCGGGAGGAGAATATCCCCCCGTTTTTTAATTAACCACTATATATTCCGCCTCATCTAAGCTGATTCTTAGCAAAATAACTATGGCGGTCTGCGCTGTCATGGTTTGTTCATATTCCGCAAAATCACCTCCATTCAGGCTAATTTTTCTGTCCAATTCGAAAAAATGATTACCCGCGCCAGCCCTTATATCATGGGAAATAATGCCATTTGACTGCAAGGGAATTCTGTAAAGCGCGGCACAGAAGGGTTGTCTCAGATGGAGAGTGTGGTAGGGTATGACCAGTCAAATATATTCATTGGGTAGCGTATCGAAATAATAAATAACAGGAACTCTATTATTGCATGGCAATTAAATTAGAAGTTAAGAATCTCTATAAAGTATTTGGCGAGCATCCGCAGAGAGCTTTCAGATATATAGAAAAAGGACTTTCGAAAGAAGAAATACTGGAAAAAACGGGTCTGTCGCTTGGCGTGAAAGACGCCAGTCTGGCCATTGAAGAAGGCGAGATATTCGTCATCATGGGGTTATCCGGCTCGGGTAAATCCACTATGGTACGCCTTCTCAATCGCCTGATTGAACCCACCCGCGGACAGGTGCTGATAGACGGCGTCGATATTGCCAAAATATCCGATGCCGAGCTACGCGAGGTGCGCCGAAAAAAGATTGCAATGGTCTTCCAGTCATTCGCACTAATGCCCCATATGACGGTGCTGGATAATACCGCATTTGGTATGGAGTTAGCCGGCACGCCCGCGCAGGAGCGCCAGGAAAAAGCGCTCGATGCACTGCGCCAGGTGGGGCTGGAAAATTACGCCCACGGCTATCCGGATGAACTCTCCGGCGGTATGCGCCAGCGCGTCGGATTAGCCCGCGCATTAGCCATCAATCCCGATATCTTATTAATGGATGAGGCGTTCTCCGCGCTCGATCCTTTAATTCGTACCGAGATGCAGGATGAGCTGGTCAAGCTGCAGGCGAAACATCAGCGCACTGTTGTCTTTATTTCCCACGATCTTGATGAAGCGATGCGCATTGGCGACCGGATTGCGATTATGCAAAACGGCGAAGTGGTGCAGGTCGGCACGCCGGATGAGATTTTGAATAATCCGGCCAATGATTATGTGCGCACCTTCTTCCGCGGCGTTGATATTAGCCAGGTGTTCAGCGCGAAGGATATTGCGCGCCGTACGCCCGTGGGTCTGATCCGTAAAACGCCAGGTTTCGGCCCGCGCTCGGCGCTGAAAATGTTGCAGGATGAAGATCGCGAATATGGCTATGTCATTGAGCGCGGCAATAAGTTTGTCGGCATTGTCTCCATAGACTCCCTGAAAGCGGCGCTGGCCGCCGCGCAAGGGATCGATGCGGCGTTGATTGACTCCCCGCTTGCGGTGGAGGCAGACACGCCGCTCAGCGAACTACTCTCCCATGTCGGACAGGCGCCCTGCGCGGTGCCGGTGGTGGGTGAAGAGCAACAGTACGTGGGCATCATTTCGAAACGAATGCTGCTGCAGGCTTTAGATCGCGAGGGGGCAAACAATGGCTGATCAAAACAATCCGTGGCAGAGCGCACCGGCAACGGACAGCGCCGCACAGTCGGCTGATGCGTGGGGCGGCGGTGCAGCAGCACCCGCCGATAGCGGCAGCGCTGACTGGCTTAACAGCGCCCCGGCACCCGCGCCGGAACACTTCAACATTATGGATCCGTTCCATAAAACGCTGATCCCGCTCGACAGCTGGGTGACGCAGGCGATCGACTGGGTGGTGCTCCACTTCCGCCCGCTCTTCCAGGGCATTCGCGTGCCGGTGGATTACATTCTTAGCGGCTTTCAGCAACTGCTGCTCGGCATGCCGTCGCCGGTGGCGATTATTCTCTTCTCGCTGATCGCCTGGCAGATGAGCAGCGCCGGGATGGGTGTTGCAACGCTGGTATCGCTGATTGCTATCGGCGCGATTGGTGCCTGGTCGCAGGCGATGATTACGCTGGCTCTGGTGCTCACCGCGCTGCTGTTCTGCGTGGTAATCGGCTTGCCGATGGGGATCTGGCTGGCACGCAGTCCGCGGGCAGCGAAGATTATCCGCCCGCTGCTGGATGCGATGCAGACCACCCCGGCGTTTGTCTACCTGGTGCCGATTGTGATGCTGTTCGGCATTGGTAACGTGCCGGGCGTGGTGGTGACGATTATCTTCGCCCTGCCGCCGGTGGTGCGCCTGACGATCCTCGGCATTAACCAGGTGCCGGCCGATCTGATCGAAGCCTCGCGATCCTTTGGTGCCAGCCCGCGCCAGATGCTGTTCAAAGTTCAGCTCCCGCTGGCGATGCCAACCATTATGGCGGGCATCAACCAGACCCTGATGCTGGCGCTGTCGATGGTGGTAATCGCCTCGATGATCGCCGTTGGCGGGCTGGGGCAGATGGTGCTGCGCGGTATTGGTCGCCTTGATATGGGTCTTGCCAGCGTTGGCGGCGTCGGGATTGTGATCCTCGCGATTATCCTCGACCGCCTGACCCAGGCCGTGGGTCGCGACTCGCGCAGCCGCGGTAACCGCCGCTGGTATCAGACTGGCCCACTTGGCCTGCTGACCCGTCCCTTCGCCAAATAATTTTGCTGCCCGGCGCACCGGCCGGGCAGCAACATCACACCTGAAAAATAAGGAATAACGATGCGACATAGCGTACTTTTTGCCACAGCGTTTGCCACCCTTCTCTCCACCAGCGCCTTTGCCGCCGATCTGCCGGGCAAAGGCATTACCGTTAAGCCGTTTCAGAGCACCATCGCCGAAGAGGCGTTCCAGACGCTGCTGGTTAGCCGCGGCCTTGAAAAGCTCGGCTATACGGTCGAAAAACCGGATGAAGTGGATTACAACGTCGGTTACACCTCGATGGCGGCAGGCGATGTCACCTTTACCGCCGTCAACTGGCAGCCGCTGCATGATGATATGTATGCCGCCGCCGGGGGCGATAAGAAGTTCTACCGTGAAGGCACCTATGTGACCGGCGCGGCGCAGGGCTACCTGATCGACAAGAAAACCGCCGATAAGTACCACATCACCAATATCGAGCAGTTAAAAGATCCGAAAATCGCCAAACTTTTCGACGGCAACGGCGACGGTAAAGCCGATATGATGGGCTGCTCGCCGGGCTGGGGCTGTGAAACGGTGATTAACCACCAGCACAAAGCCTATGGCCTGGAGAACACTGTCACGGTTAACCACGGTAACTACTCGGCGATGATGGCGGACACTATCACCCGCTTTAAAGAGGGGAAACCGATCCTCTACTACACCTGGACGCCGTACTGGGTGAGCGATGTGCTGAAACCGGGCAAAGATGTGGTCTGGCTGCAGGTGCCGTTCTCCTCCCTGCCGGGTGAGCAGAAGAATATCGATACCAAACTGCCGAACGGCATGAACTACGGCTTCCCGGTGAACACCATGCACATTGTTGCCAATAAAGCCTGGGCGGAGAAAAACCCGGCGGCGGCGAAGCTGTTTGCCGTCATGAAACTGCCGCTGGCGGATATCAACGCCCAGAATGCGATGATGCACGCCGGTAAAGCCTCCGAAGCGGATGTGCAGGGCCACGTTGATGGCTGGATCAAAGCCCATCAGCAGCAGTTTGATGGCTGGGTGAAAGAGGCGCTCGCCGCGCAGAAGTAACGCAGTTACTCTTTGACCTTCTCACGCGCCATCGGGTTCTTGCCCGGTGGCGCGTTTGTTTATCCAGCCCGGGTGCACAGATAACAACACACGCAGCCGGGCAATTGTCTATGATGGATTTCTGACAAAGAACCTCATTGATAGTTGATACCTATGACAAAAACTCACCACGGACTTAGCCCGGCGCTGATTGCGCTGATGTCGATGGCAACCGGACTCGCCGTTGCCAGCAATTACTACCCACAGCCGCTGCTGGACACCATCGCTAACGCCTTTTCGATCACCGCAAGCCAGGCCGGATTTATCGTCACCGCCGCGCAGCTTGGCTACGCCGCCGGGCTGCTGTTGTTGGTACCGCTTGGCGATATGTTTGAGCGGCGCACATTAATAGTGGTGATGACGTTACTCTCAGCGGGCGGAATGTTGATTACCGCCAGCAGCCCATCGCTCGGCTTGATGATTCTGGGTACCGCACTTACTGGCCTCTTCTCGGTGGTGGCGCAGCTCCTCGTGCCGCTGGCCGCTACGCTTGCGACGCCCGAGAGCCGTGGGCGAGTGGTCGGCACGATTATGAGCGGCCTGCTGCTGGGGATCCTGCTTGCGCGCACCGTCGCCGGGCTGCTGGCAAGCCTCGGCGGCTGGCGCACCGTTTACTGGGTTGCCAGCGTCTTAATGGTGCTGATGGCGCTGGCGCTCTGGCGCGGCCTGCCGAAACTCAAGTCGGAAACGCACCTTAACTATCCGCAGCTACTCGGCTCCGTCTTCACCCTTTTCGCCAGCAATAAACTGCTGCGCACCCGCGCGCTGCTTGGCTGCCTGAGCTTTGCTAACTTCAGCGTCTTGTGGACGTCGATGGCCTTTCTGCTGGCCGCGCCGCCGTTTCACTTCTCTGATGCGATGATTGGCCTGTTTGGCCTGGTGGGTGCCGCCGGTGCGTTGGGCGCGCGTCAGGCGGGAGGGCTGGCGGATCGCGGTAAAGGCCATCTCACCACCACAGGTGGTCTGGTGCTGCTTCTGCTCTCCTGGGTGGCAACCTGGTTTGGTCACAGTTCCGTCTTCGCGCTGATTATCGGCATTATCGTGCTCGATCTCACGGTACAGGCGGTGCATATCACAAACCAGACGATTATCTATCGCGTGAACCCGGAGGCGCGTAACCGGCTCACAGCGGGCTATATGACCAGCTACTTTATCGGCGGTGCCGCAGGGTCGTTGATTTCGGCCGCGGCGTGGCAGCATGCGGGTTGGGCTGGCGTCTGCGCCGCGGGCGCTATGCTCGCCTTGCTTAACGTGCTGGTGTGGTGGCGAGGATATCGCCATACGGAGGCGCAGAGCTAAGCAACCGCTCACGTTTAGGCAATTCGGTGCCAAACCGGGGTGTTAACACGTCCGTCACTCTGCTAAGGTTATAGGACTTGTTTATCCCGGTTATATTAACGTGGGTGATATATAACAAACTTTATGGATATGGATCGTTCATTGAATTACACCGCCGGGCCTGAAAAGGTGGCATCGCACACGGAAGGCATCACACACCGCCTGTCCCCTATTGTTAGCCACCCCGCCGTGGCATTTTCCTTCGTTTTATACGCCCGCTTCGCCGGTCGCCACCTCTGGCATCGTCACCGCCCTGTCTTCTTCACGCTAGTGAGCGCACTGCTGTCCGGTGTCGCCTGGAAATTTCTGCCACATGCATAGATAGAGCAAATTTATTAGCACAAATAATACATTTACTTTATTTGTCACCGTCGTTACTATATCGACTGCAATTAATGAGGTTATACCCAAATGGATAGTTCGTTTACGCCCATTGAACAAATGCTTAAGTTTCGCGCCAGCCGCTATGAAGATTTCCCGTTTCAGGAGATTTTATTGACCCGCCTCTGTATGCACATGCAGGGCAAGCTGCTGGAAAACCGCAATAAGATGCTGAAAGCGCAGGGCATTAACGAGACATTGTTTATGGCGCTGATTACCCTGGAGTCGCAGGAAAATCACAGCATTCAGCCGTCGGAGCTGAGCAGCGCGCTGGGCTCGTCACGCACCAACGCCACCCGCATCGCCGATGAGCTGGAGAAGCGCGGCTGGATCGAGCGCCGCGAAAGCGACAACGATCGCCGCTGTCTGCATCTGCAACTGACCGACAAAGGACACGAGTTCCTGCGTCAGGTTCTGCCACCGCAGCACAACTGCCTGCATCAACTCTGGTCAACCCTGACCAACGCTGAGAAAGATCAGCTCGAGCAGATCACCCGTAAGCTTCTGTCACGTCTCGACCAGATGGATGAAGAGGACGTGGTCCTCGAGGCGCTGCGCTAACGCGATAAGCAGCTTTAGTTTCCAGGATGAGCAATGTGAAGGGCCAGCTAAGCTGGCCTTTCTGACGAAAGGTCGGTACACGCCGACATAACTAAAAATAAGATCGTGGAGAGAATCATGAGCGCAAATGCGGAGAGCCAGACCCCGCAGCAACCGGTCAAAAAGCGCGGCAAACGTAAGGGATTGCTGCTGTTACTGACCTTGCTCTTTGTTGTTATTGCCGTGGCATACGGAATTTATTGGTTTTTAGTCCTGCGTCATTTTGAAGAGACGGACGACGCCTATGTGGCAGGGAACCAGGTACAGATCATGTCGCAGGTCTCCGGCAGCGTGACGAAAGTCTGGGCCGACAACACCGATTTTGTGCAGAAAGGCGATGTGCTGGTCACGCTTGATGAGACCGATGCGCGCCAGGCGTTTGAAAAAGCGCAGACCCAGCTGGCCACCAGCGTGCGTCAGACCCGCCAGTCCATCATCAACAGCAAACAACTGCAGGCCAGCGTTGAGCTGAAAAAGACCGCCCTTGCCCAGGCGCAGAGCGATCTTAACCGCCGCGTGCCGCTCGGCAGTGCGAATCTGATTGGTCGCGAAGAGTTGCAGCACGCCCGTGATGCGGTTGCCAGCGCGCAGGCCGCACTGGATGTTGCCGTTCAGCAATATAACGCCAACCAGGCGATCGTGCTGGATACGCCGCTCGAAGAGCAGCCTGCGGTAAAGCAGGCAGCAACAGAAGTCCGTAATAGCTGGCTGGCTTTGCAGCGCACCAAAATTGTCAGCCCGCTTACCGGCTATGTCTCCCGCCGCGCGGTGCAGCCTGGCGCGCAGATCGCCACCACTACTCCGTTAATGGCGGTGGTTCCGGCAACCAACCTCTGGGTGGATGCCAACTTTAAAGAGACGCAGCTTGCGCATATGCGCATTGGCCAGACCGCGACCATCATCAGCGATTTTTATGGCGATGAGGTTGAGTACAAAGGCAAAGTGGTCGGTCTCGATATGGGTACCGGCAGCGCCTTCTCACTGCTGCCCGCGCAGAACGCAACCGGGAACTGGATCAAAGTGGTTCAGCGACTGCCGGTGCGTGTTGAGCTTGATGCCCAACAGCTGGCAGATCACCCGCTGCGTATTGGCCTGTCAACGACGGTGAAAGTCGATACCTCCGCGCGCGATGGCGCCGTGCTGGCGAAGCAGGCACGCACCACGCCAGCGTATGAGAGTAACGCGCGGGAGATCAATCTTGAGCCGGTCAACACGCTTATTAATAACATCGTGAAAGCCAACGCCGGGTAATCTTATATGAGTGCCATGCAACAGAAACCGCTGGAAGGCGCGCAGCTGGTCATTATGACCATTGCACTTTCACTCGCGACCTTCATGCAGGTGCTGGATTCCACCATCGCCAACGTGGCTATCCCGACGATCGCCGGTAACCTTGGCTCCTCGCTGAGCCAGGGAACCTGGGTGATCACCTCCTTCGGGGTGGCGAACGCCATCTCAATTCCGATTACCGGCTGGCTGGCAAAACGCTTCGGCGAAGTGCGGCTCTTTCTCTGGTCGACGGTGGCGTTTGCCATCGCCTCGTGGGCGTGCGGCGTCTCCAACAGCCTTGGGATGCTGATCTTCTTCCGCGTTATCCAGGGGATTGTTGCCGGGCCGCTGATCCCGCTTTCGCAGAGCCTGTTGCTGAGTAACTACCCGCCAGCGAAGCGCTCTATCGCGCTGGCACTCTGGTCAATGACGGTGATTGTCGCGCCGATTTGCGGGCCGATCCTCGGCGGCTATATCAGCGATAACTACCACTGGGGCTGGATCTTCTTTATCAACGTGCCAATTGGCGCGCTGGTGGTGCTGTTGACGCTGCAAAGCCTGCGTGGACGTGAGACGCGTACCGAGCAGCGGCGTATTGATGGCGTAGGCCTCGCATTGCTGGTGGTGGGTATCGGTAGCCTGCAGGTGATGCTCGACCAGGGGAAAGAGCTGGACTGGTTCAACTCGACAGAGATTATTGTGCTGACGATTGTCGCGGTGATCTCCCTGAGTTTCCTCGTGGTGTGGGAGCTTACCGACGATAACCCGATTGTCGATCTCTCGCTGTTTAAGTCGCGGAACTTCACCATCGGCTGCTTGTGTATCAGCCTTGCCTATATGCTCTACTTCGGCGCGATTGTTTTGCTGCCGCAGCTATTGCAGGAGGTGTATGGCTATACCGCAACCTGGGCCGGGCTGGCGTCTGCGCCGGTCGGCGTGATCCCGGTACTGCTGTCGCCGATTATTGGCCGCTTTGCGCACAAGCTGGATATGCGCCGGCTGGTGACCTTCAGCTTTATTATGTATGCGGTGTGCTTCTACTGGCGCGCTTATACATTTGAGCCGGGAATGGATTTTGGCGCGTCAGCGTGGCCGCAGTTTATTCAGGGCTTCGCCGTGGCCTGCTTCTTTATGCCATTGACAACGATTACCCTCTCCGGCTTGCCGCCGGAGCGGCTGGCTGCGGCCTCCAGTTTGTCGAACTTTACGCGAACGCTGGCAGGCTCGATCGGCACGTCCATCACCACAACGCTGTGGACCAACCGGGAATCGATGCACCACGCGCAGCTGACGGAGTCCGTTAACCCTTATAATCCGAACGCGCAGGAGATGTATAACCAGCTGCAGGGAATGGGGATGTCGCAGCAGCAGTCATCAGGCTGGATAGCCCAGCAGATCACCAACCAGGGGCTGATCATTTCGGCAAACGAAATTTTCTGGGTCTCGGCGGGGGTCTTCCTGATACTGCTTGGCCTGGTCTGGTTTGCCAAACCCCCGTTTGGTGCAGGCAGCGGCGGCGGCGCGCATTAACGCCAAATAAAAACGCCTCCGCAGGGAGGCGTTTTTTTATTTCACGATACCGAGGATCTCAAGCGTCATAATCGACGCCACGCCCGGTGGCACCATGCCCGGGATCCCCTGCTCGCCGTATGCCAGCTCGGCGGGGGTATAGATTCGAATCCGCCCCCCGACCACCACTTTTTCAATCCCTGCACGCATCAGCGGCGGCAGCTCGCTAATTCGCCCGCTGTGTACCGCACCGCGCGACAGCACCTTGCCGGAACTCAGCTTCTCATCAACCCGAAAGCGGATCACATCACCAGACAGCAGCGCCACGCCCTGCCCTTTCTTCTCCACCAGATAGATGATGCCATTGGCAGTGCGCTCAGCGCCTTTCAGCTTTGCCGCCTCGGCCAGCACGTTTTGTGCCTGTTTCCGGTTCTGCGCCAACTCGTTTTTCTGCGCATCGCCCATCTTTTTATTCAGGCTTTGCAGCACCTTTTCGATATCGTCGCTCTTCATCTGCAGGCTGCCGGCGAACTTATCCTGAAAGCCCTGCAAAAACGCCTCTGGCAGATATTTTTGCCCGGAGTGGGTCAGCGTGACGCTCTCCTGCTGCGCTTTCGCCGCAAACCAGGCGCCCCAGGCGTAGTTCATTCTGGCGGCGGGCGATCTGTTCTCTGTCAGCAGATAGCGGCTCTGCGCTTTTTGCGGCGCTAACGCCGCTGCACTCTTCTGCTCAGCCTGCGCTTTCTCCTCTGTGCGCTGCTTGAGCTGCGCCTCCAGCGTGGCGATACGCGCGGCCTGGTCGCTGACCTGCTTTGTGGCGAGATCAAGCTTGCTGATTATCGCCTCTTTGGCCTGGGTGAGTTGCTTCACCTGCTCCGCGTTTTGCAACGGCGCGGCGGTGTGCTGCTGGCCCTGCTTTTCCAGCGCCTCCAGCTGCTGCTGCTGGGCTTTCACCTGCTGCTGCAGTTCGCTGTTTGCTGTGCGAAACGCCTGTAGCGCTTGCGTGTCATCGGCGTGCTTCTGGCTCGTCTGCGCCAGCTGCTGCTGGCTGGCCTTGAGCTGCTGTTCGAGCTGGCTTTTCTCATCTCGCAGACGTTTTAGCGCGTCGCTCTCATCGGCAAGCTTCTGCTTCGTTTCGGCAAGCTGCTGAATATGGGTCTGCAACTGCTGTTTTAACGATGCACTCTCTTTTGCCACTGTGTCCTGCTTAGCGGGCAGTACAACCGCTGTGGCGTGCTGCTTTTTCTTCAGCGCGGCGATCTGGCGTTGCGCTAACGCGAGCTTACGCTTTAGCTGAGCGACTTCCTCACGCTTCGCCTCACTCTCTTTCGCCTTACTCTGCACCTCAACCGGTGGGGCAGGCGTCGCGTTCGGCTGCGCCGAAAGCCGATCGTTAATAAACGGAGAGTGAGGAGTAACGGCGATAATCTTCTCTTTATTTAACTGCTCAAGTAATGCAGCCGGATCGGCACGAACCCCGGAGGATGAAATAGCTGATAGCAATACAGCTGACGAATATAATAATTTTCTCATAACTGTTTCAGTGCATTTGCGCGCCGGGACATGTTAACGAATACCGCGCTGCGTACGCGCGAGCAAACAACTTCAATTTTGTTATCAATTTCCGTCTTCATTATTTCCGCCGAGTTGTTATCAATAATCGGCTGATTTTTTTTGTAGACTTCATAACTTTGATTGAGGGTGGTGAACTGCTGTTTGTAAGTTTCAAATGCCGTTTTGTCGAGCCCCTGCAGGGCGGTAAGCAGTTCATAGCACTGCTGTGTCTCCTGCTTCTGCGGCGCGTCCTGCACCAGCGCGGGTGCTTTTGATTTAACGCAGCCGGTTAATGTGAGTGAGAGACAAAAAGAGAGACATAAGTAAGAGATGGGTGAGCGCCGCATAATATCCTCGTTATTCAGGCATTCTTTTCACTGAAATAGATGCAGAAAATAAATACAGAAGGTAACACGTTCGCCTAATAGCGACGTGCGGTGCAAACTATCATGGCAAGATTGAAATAACAATAAGAAGGCGTGGCGACAGTGAGGATATTATTTATATATTAAGCGCAGGTAATAATTAAAAGAATTAAATAGAAATAATGTATAAAAACTTTCTTATAAATATGAGGGCATATAATAATGCCGCTTCCTGTTAACCAGAAAGCGGCATGGCGAACTAGATATGCAGTTCCTGCAACTTCTCTTTCGGCAGAGCCAGGTCATCATTGCTGTTAACGCGCACATCGCGATCGAGAATGTGACGCGCGATCTCCTGCGCCTCTTCCAGCGAGTGCATCTGGTATGTACCGCACTGGTAAACGTTCAGCTCAGGGATCTGGTTCTGCTCTTTGACTTTCAGCACGTCAGCCATCGCCGCTTTCCAGGCATCAGCGACACGCTGCTCATCCGGCGTACCGATCAGGCTCATGTAGAAGCCGGTGCGGCAACCCATCGGCGAAATATCGATAATTTCTACGCCATCACCGTTGAGGTGGTTACGCATAAAGCCAGCGAAGAGGTGCTCCAGCGTGTGGATCCCTTTCTCCGGCATAACTTCTTGATTAGGAATGCAAAAACGCAGGTCGAATACGGTGATGGCGTCGCCGTGCGGCGTGTTCATTGTTTTAGCAACACGGACTGCAGGCGCTTCCATACGGGTGTGATCGACAGTGAAGCTATCCAGTAACGGCATTTAGTCACCTCCGACAGTGATTTTTTTTAAAATAAACTGAACTCTTTGTTCGCGTGCGAGTCTGAATATATGAAAGACGCGCATTTGTTATCATCATCCCTGTTCTTCGAGAGATGAAATTTTGGCCACAGAGATGTGGCCTTTTTCTTTTCTGCTATGCGTGACGCGCAAGCAGCGCTTCAAACGATTCATTATCCCCGGCTTCAATCTCCGCCTGGCGCGCCAGTGAAGCGCGGCATTCAGCAATAAAATCCTCTTCATGCAGAATTTCCAGCGGCTCTTCACGCAGCTGCGAACGATACTGCTCGCTCAGCGCTTTACCTGTTCCGCCCATGCCTTCATCAATCATCGAGCGCAGAATACGCGCCGAGAAGGTCAGTTCAGGATCGTCAAAGCTGGCGACCAGCTGATCGCATACCGCTTCATACTCGTTGCCACCGTACACGCCATCCAGCGTTTGCGCTACCCGTTTCAGATCGTTAAACAGATCGCGTCCGACATCGGCGAGCGGGTATTGCGCGGTTTCACAGCCTATACCGAGCGTCAGGCCTGGCTTACGGCCTTCGAGGATCACGCGGTTCCAGTTAGTGCGCGTACAGAGCAGTTCATCGCTGCTCATCTCCGGCGCATCGGCCAGCACACACCAGACCATAAAGAGATCGAGGAAACGCACCTGCTGCTCATCAACACCAATCGCGGTGAACGGGTTGATATCCAGCGAGCGCACTTCGATATATTCAATGCCGCCGCGCAGCAGCGCATCCGACGGCGTTTCGCCGCTGCGGGTCACGCGTTTCGGTCGAATTGGCGCGTAGAGCTCATTTTCGATCTGCAGGATGTTGGTGTTGATTTGCAGATACTTACCCTCTTTCTGCAAACCGATCTTCGCGTACTCTTCCGACGGCGTTTTGATCGCGCGTTTCAGCGCTACCACGTAATCGTGAAGATTGTTGAAGGTAATATTGAGGCTGTTCTGCGACTTATTGGTATAGCCCAAATCGCTTAAGCGCAGCGACGTGGCATAAGGCAGATAGAGCATGCCGTTGTGCATCTTCTCGAAGGGCAGCGACGTCTCTTTGCCCTGCAGGAAGGAGGAGCAAATAGCCGGTGAGGCACCGAAAAGATAAGGGATGACCCAGCCGAAGCGATAGTAGTTGCGGATCAGGCGGAAATAGCCCTCCGAGACCGCTTCTTTATCGGTGCTGCCGCTTTTCGCCTGCCAGAACGCCATCGGCAGCGAGAAGTTATAGTGCACGCCGGAGATGGTTTGCATCAGCGCGCCATAGCGGTTTTTCAGCCCTTCGCGGTAGAGGGTTTTCAGGCGACCAATATTTGAGGTGCCGTACTGCGCCAGCTCAATCTCCTGCCCCTCTTTGATGTAGCAGGGCATGCTCAGCGGCCAGAGACGCTCATCGCCAATCTGGCGGGCGGTATAGCGATGGATGTCGCGCATGATAGTCAGCATGCGGTCAATATCACCCTCAACCGGGGTGATAAACTCCAGCAGCGCTTCGGCAAAATCCGTCGTAATCCATTTATGAGTTAATGCAGAGCCAAGCGCTGCCGCGTGACCGGTTGTCGCCAAAGACCCATCCGCGTTAACGCGCAGGGTTTCGCGCTCAAGGCCACGTTGGATGCCTTTGAGCGCCTGAGGATGTTTTTCCAGCCAGGACAACGCCTGTGATACGTCCGGGATCAAATTGACCTCCCGCCTGTAATAATCGTTTTATTAAGCATAATTGTAATGGTTGACGATGAAAGGTCACTCACGCAATCCAATTAGTGCCACCACGTCATACCCTGAAGCGTTACGAGGGCGAGAGCCACATAGCGTAACGCTTTGCCAAGGCATAAAAAAAAGAGCACTGGCCCCCACGAAAGGCGTAGCCATCCCGCAAGTATGCACAGCAGATCGCCTATAACAGGCATCCAGCTCAATAACAGCGCCGCGGCACCGTAACGTTTGAGCCAGCCGGTCGCCCTCTCCTGCCAGCGCGATGCTTTACGCTGCGGGAAGAAGCGCCCAAGAATAACGTTAGTCAGCCCTCCAAGGCTATTACCCATTGTTGCTATTACAACAAGCCACCAGGGCTGGCTGACTTTCGCCAACAGCATGGCGACCAGCACCACTTCCGAGTTGCCCGGTAAAATCGTGGCACTGAGAAAACTGCTGGCGAACAGTGAAAGAAGCGACAGCGCATCGCTCACAATACGCGGACATCCACTGCGTCCATACCGGCCGCACGCGCCGCCTGCAGGCCGAAGTCGGCATCTTCAAATACCACGCACTGCGACGGCTGCACGCCCATACGTTCGGCGCAGAGTAAAAAGGTATCCGGTGCGGGTTTATGGTGCTGAACGTGATCGGCGGCAATTACCGCATCAAAATAGTGTCGCAGACCGAGATGCGCCAGCAGCGCTTCAGCAACGGCGCTTTCACTTCCGGTGCCAACCGACATCGGGCGACGCCCGTGCCACGCTTTTACCACGTCGATAAGCGGTAACGGGCGCACGCAATCGAGCAGCATCGCTTTTACGGCTGCGGTTTTCTCTTGGGCAAGTAAGTGGGGATCAAGATCGGCCTGGTTTTCTTTGATAACGGCTTCGGCGATACGCCAGGTTGGCGAGCCGTTCAGCGCGACCATTGCCTGTTCGTCAAAATGCATGCCGTAACGCGCCAGCACCTCGTGCCTGGCTTTGCGGTGGGTTGGTTCAGTATCCAGGATGGTGCCATCCATATCAAAAATCAAACCAGCGTAACGTGCGTACATCATGTTCTCACAAACCGGATAACTAACATTTACTTTAACGTAAACAAGGCTTTTTGTCGCATCCAGCGCGAGATTAGCTTCAGGGAATATGATTTTGGGCAGAATTTCGTCGAAAGTGTGGGAGTTGTGAGGATGATGCTTTTCGAGAGAAAGTAGGAAGGTATGAGGATTATTCAGGATAAGCAGTATTAGGGGATAAGTATAATACTGGAAAATATGGTGCATCCGGGAGGATGACTCGGCTTCGCCTCGCCCTTCGGGTCGTTGCTGACGCAACGCTATCCTCCCTGGTGCTCGCGGTTAGGCCCGCTACCCCTGAGCAAACAGACTCGCTGTTATCTCGCAGAGAATGGTGCATCCGGGAGGATTCGAACCTCCGACCGCTCGGTTCGTAGCCGAGTACTCTATCCAGCTGAGCTACGGATGCATCAGGATTACTGCTTTACGATGAAAAGCAACACTGCTTTTTCATTGAGATGGTGCATCCGGGAGGATGACTCGGCTTTGCCTCGCCCTTCGGGTCGTTGCTGAAGCAACGCTATCCTCCCTGGTGCTCGCGGTTAGGCCCGCTACCCCTGAGAAAACAGACTCGCTGTTATCTCGCAGAAGATGGTGCATCCGGGAGGATTCGAACCTCCGACCGCTCGGTTCGTAGCCGAGTACTCTATCCAGCTGAGCTACGGATGCATCGGGATTACTGCTTACGATGAAAAGCAACACTGCTTTTTCATTGAGATGGTGCATCCGGGAGGATTCGAACCTCCGACCGCTCGGTTCGTAGCCGAGTACTCTATCCAGCTGAGCTACGGATGCATCAGGATTACTACTTTAACGATGAAAAGCGAAAACTGCTTTTCACTGAAGATGGTGCATCCGGGAGGATTCGAACCTCCGACCGCTCGGTTCGTAGCCGAGTACTCTATCCAGCTGAGCTACGGATGCAAAATGGCGGTGAGGCGGGGATTCGAACCCCGGATGCAGCTTTTGACCGCATACTCCCTTAGCAGGGGAGCGCCTTCAGCCTCTCGGCCACCTCACCACACGCCTCTTACGAGTGCTTCGAAGAGTTCGTTAAGAGCTCATCGTCGCTGCGTGGCGCACATATTACTTTCTGGGACTTATAAGTCAAACAATTTTTCCCAGCCCTGAATCGTTTGCACACTTCGCAGGCAATTAGGCGCTAAAAAGGGCAAATAGGATGTTTTATCAGCAAAAATTCACGGCCTGGCAGGCATGACATTACGCATGCGTGATAAACAAAAATGGCGCGAGAAAGTATCAGATGCAGGAAATCTGCAATAAAAATGAGACAGAGAAGCGGGAGAATCGACGGGAGGGTTGCGTCTCGCCTAACAACCGCGAGACGCATAATGGCATCAGAAATTGGACTGCTGGGATTTTTCAGCCTGGATACGCTGGTAGATCTCTTCACGATGGACCGATACTTCTTTGGGGGCGTTTACGCCAATGCGCACCTGGTTACCCTTCACCCCTAATACAGTCACAGTGACCTCATCCCCAATCATGAGGGTTTCACCAACTCGACGAGTCAGAATCAGCATTCTTTGCTCCTTGAAAGATTAAAAGAGTCGGGTCTCTCTGTATCCCGGCATTATCCGTCATACAACGCAAAAATATAAGCGATGACAAACTCATAACATGCAAGCAGCCATGGCATTACATTCTGTAGACGTAAGTTTAGCCGATATACACAACTTCAACCTGACTTTCTCGTTATCAATAGCGTAGTGGCAACAAAGCCATAACCTCAAGGTTATGGCTTGTGCGTTCGCTTTGTAATTATGACAGTTTAGCGCTTACCCAATCTTTAACACTGGCGAGAGCAGCAGGCAGCGCGGCCGCATCGGTACCACCGGCTTGCGCCATGTCCGGACGTCCACCGCCTTTGCCCCCAACCTGTTGGGCGACCATTCCTACCAGTTCCCCTGCTTTAACGCGGTCAGTCACATCCTTAGAGACGCCCGCGATGAGAGAAACTTTACCTTCAACAACAGTGGCAAGAACGATAACCGAAGCGCCGAGTTGGTTCTTCAGGTCGTCCACCATGGTACGCAGCATCTTCGGCTCGACACCTTCCAGCTCGCTCACCAGCAGCTTAACGCCGTTGATGTCCATCGCGTTACCGGAGAGGTTTGCGCTCTCTTGCGCTGCTGCCTGTGCTTTAAGCTGCTGCAACTCTTTTTCCAGCTGACGCGTACGTTCAATCACTGAACGCACTTTGTCGCCGAGATTCTGGCTGTCGCCTTTCAGCAACTGAGCAATATCCTGTAGCTGATCGTTCTGCGCATGCAGGCTGGCAATCGCCGCTTCGCCGGTGACGGCTTCGATACGACGCACGCCCGCCGCGGTGCCGGATTCAGACACAATGCGGAACAGACCAATATCACCGGTGCGCGAAGCGTGCGTCCCGCCGCAAAGCTCGGTGGAGAAATCCCCCATCTGCAGCACGCGAACGCGATCTTCATACTTCTCGCCAAACAGCGCCATTGCGCCGTTCGCTTTTGCCGCTTCGAGATCCATGATATTGGTTTCGATCGGCAAGTTGCGACGAATTTGCGCATTCACCATATCTTCCACCGCGCGGATTTCCGCCGGCTTCATGGCTTCGAAATGGGAGAAGTCAAAACGCAGCGCTTTGTCATTCACCAGCGACCCTTTCTGCGCGACATGCGTACCAAGTACGCTACGCAGCGCGGCGTGCATCAGGTGGGTGGCAGAGTGGTTAAGGCGGATACGGGCGCGACGCGCTTCGTCAACTTCCGCTTTCACGCCGTCGCCCACTTTCAGCGAACCGCTGCTGAGCTTGCCGATATGACCAATCGCCTGACCATACTTCTGCGTATCCAGGACGGCGAATGTAAAGCCGTTGCCTTTCAGCTCGCCTTTATCGCCAACCTGGCCGCCTGATTCCGCATAGAACGGGGTCTCATCAAGCACGACAACCGCTTCCTGGCCGGCAGCAATCGACTCAACCTGTTTGCCATCGACAAACAGCGCGGTCACTTTGCCGTTCAGCTCCAGCTGGTCGTAGCCTTTAAATTCTGTTGCGCTATCAACGCGGATCATCGCGTTGTAGTCTGCGCCAAAGCCGCTCGACTCGCGTGCGCGACGGCGCTGCTCTTCCATTGCCGCTTCGAAGCCCGCTTCATCAACTTTCAGATTGCGCTCGCGGCAAACGTCCGCGGTCAGATCGACCGGGAAACCGTAGGTGTCGTACAGGCGGAAGGCGGTTTCACCATCCAGCGTGTCGCCCTGCAGTTTAGAGAGCTCTTCATCCAGCAGCGCCAGACCGCGCTCCAGCGTACGTGCAAACTGCTCTTCTTCGGTTTTCAGAACCTGCTCAACCTGCGCCTGCTGGCGCTGCAGCTCTTCCCCGGCGGAACCCATCACTTCAATCAGTGGGCCAACCAGTTTATAGAAGAAGGTATCCTTCGCGCCAAGCATGTTGCCGTGACGAATCGCGCGGCGAATGATGCGGCGCAGCACGTAGCCGCGGTTCTCATTCGATGGGATCACACCGTCCGCAATCAGGAAGGCGCAAGAGCGGATGTGGTCAGCGATAACGCGCAGAGATTTGTTGCTCAAATCCGTTGCGCCGGTCACTTTCGCGACCTGCTGGATCAGCTTCGCGAAGAGATCGATTTCATAGTTGGAGTTCACGTGCTGCAGCACAGCTGTAATACGCTCCAGGCCCATACCGGTGTCTACGGACGGCTTCGGCAGCGGCTCCATGGTGCCATCGGCCTGGCGGTTGAACTGCATAAAGACGATGTTCCAGATCTCGATATAGCGATCGCCATCCTCTTCCGGGCTGCCCGGCGGGCCACCCCAGATGTGGTCGCCGTGATCGTAGAAGATCTCGGTGCAGGGGCCACACGGACCGGTGTCGCCCATCTGCCAGAAGTTGTCAGACGCATACGCTGCGCCTTTGTTATCGCCGATACGAATAATACGTTCGCGCGGGATACCGACCTCTTTTTCCCAAATTTCGTATGCTTCATCGTCGGTTTCGTACACCGTCACCCACAGACGCTCTTTCGGCAGCTTGAACCAGTTTTCACCGGTCAGCAGTTCCCATGCGTACTGGATAGCATCATGTTTGAAGTAGTCGCCGAAGCTGAAGTTGCCCAGCATTTCAAAGAAGGTGTGATGACGTGCGGTGTAACCGACGTTTTCCAGGTCGTTGTGTTTACCACCTGCACGCACGCAGCGCTGCGACGTGGTTGCGCGGGAATAATTACGTTTGTCGAGCCCAAGGAAAACGTCCTTGAACTGGTTCATCCCGGCGTTAGTAAACAGCAGAGTCGGGTCGTTATTCGGTACCAGGGAGCTGCTGGCAACTACCTGGTGTCCCTTGCTATGGAAAAAATCGAGAAACGCCTGACGGATCTCAGCGGTGCTCTTGCTCATAATTATCCTGAAATCAAGCTAACGAAATGTGGTAGCGGACCATCGCCATCGCATGGCAGACGCATCCGCTACTGGAAAAAGTGGGAATAAGATAAGTTTTCTTTAGTGGGAAGTAAAATCCCGTATGCGCTCAGTCGGCAAAATTTCGCCATATTTCCTGAATATCTTCTTGCATAAAGCCGCGATAGAGCAGAAAGCGTTGCACTTTCACTTTTGCAGCAAATTCAGTGGGCAACGGCTCGCCATATTTGCGCTGCGCCTGATCGCGGGCGCTGCTCACCCAGTCAATCTCGCATTCGCGCATGGCGTTTTCGCTGGTCTCCCGGGCGATGCCTTTCTGGTTCAACTCCTGGCGAATACGCACCGGGCCATACCCTTTGCGCGCGCGGCTGGCGATAAACTGGCGGACAAAACGGCTGTCGTCGAGAAAGTGGTGCTCTATGCACCACGCCACAACCTGATCGATCTCTTCCGGCGTCGCGTCAACCGCTTCGGGGCCCTTCTTCGTCATGATGGGTGCTGCGAGCTTGCGGCGAAACTCAAGTTCGCTGTGGTCGCGCATCGCCAGAATGCGCATAGCGCGATCGCGTAAGCGCGCCATGGCGCTGCGGCGGGAGGTGTTATCAGAAGAGGAGTTATCGGACATCGTAAGATCCTGTCACCATAAAAACAAAAAGGGCTGCATCAGCAGCCCTTGATTACGGATAACGTTATCAGAAATCTTCGTTAGTTTCTTCAACGCCCGCGTCTTTGTCGTCAACGGTAAACTCTGGCGTCGCAGTCTGGTTGCTGAGCAGAATTTCGCGCAGCTTCTTCTCGATCTCTTTCGCTGCAGCCGGGTTCTCTTTCAGCCAGGAGGTAGCATTCGCTTTACCCTGACCAATCTTGTCGCCGTTGTAGCTGTACCAGGCGCCCGCTTTTTCAATCAGCTTCTCTTTCACGCCCAGGTCGACCAGCTCGCCGTAGAAGTTAATGCCTTCGCCGTAGAGGATCTGGAACTCAGCCTGTTTAAACGGTGCCGCGATTTTGTTTTTCACAACCTTCACGCGGGTTTCGCTACCGACAACCACATCGCCCTCTTTCACCGCGCCGATACGGCGGATGTCGAGACGAACGGAAGCGTAGAACTTCAGCGCGTTACCACCGGTGGTGGTTTCCGGGTTACCGAACATTACACCAATCTTCATACGGATCTGGTTGATGAAGATAAGCAGCGTATTGGACTGCTTCAGGTTACCGGCCAGCTTACGCATCGCCTGGCTCATCATACGTGCCGCGAGGCCCATGTGAGAGTCGCCGATTTCGCCTTCGATTTCCGCTTTCGGCGTCAGCGCCGCAACGGAGTCGACCACCAGCACGTCAACCGCGCCGGAGCGCGCCAGCGCGTCACAGATTTCCAGCGCCTGCTCACCGGTATCCGGCTGGGAGCAGAGCAGGTTATCAATATCAACGCCCAGTTTGCGGGCATATACCGGATCCAGCGCGTGTTCCGCATCGATAAACGCACAGGTTTTACCTTCGCGCTGCGCCGCAGCAATAACCTGCAGAGTCAGGGTGGTTTTACCGGACGACTCAGGCCCGTAAATTTCGACGATACGGCCCATTGGCAGACCGCCCGCGCCCAGCGCGATGTCGAGAGAGAGTGAGCCGGTAGAGATAGTCTCTACATCCATGGAGCGGTCTTCACCCAGACGCATGATGGAGCCTTTACCGAATTGCTTTTCGATCTGACCCAGTGCAGCTGCAAGCGCCTTTTGTTTGTTTTCGTCGATAGCCATTATTACTCCTGTCATGCAGAGTGAAGCGCGTTACGCCCCGTGGTGAATAACTGATTTGTTGCGGCAATTATACTGTATAGTCATACAGTATCAAGCCTTTTGTAGAAAATGTTGCCAGAGGGTCGTAAGTGCATAGGCGGTCGCCTGACGACGCACCGATTCACGGTCTCCCTGGAAGCATTCGCGCCGCGTAATCCCTTCTCCGTTAACGCAGGCAAGCCCAAACCAGACGGTGCCAACAGGCTTGCTTTCGCTGCCGCCATCCGGCCCGGCGATGCCGCTAATCGAAATCGCATAGTCAGCGCGCGCGGCTTTCAGGGCACCAATCGCCATCTCGACTACTACCGGCTCGCTCACTGCGCCGTGCGCATCCAGCGTCTCGCTTTTCACGCCGATCATTTGCGCTTTCGCTTCATTACTGTAGGTCACAAACCCGCGTTCAAACCAGGCGGAGCTGCCTGCGATATCGGTAATCACTTTCGCAACCCAACCGCCGGTGCAGGATTCAGCGGTGGTTAGCGTCGCGCCGCGCCCCTTTAGCGCAAGACCAATGCGCTCGCTCAGCTGCATTAATTCACTGTCCGTCATGATGGCTCCCATGCCTCCATTAAACCGTGGCGTGAAAGATAGCACTTTCCCGTCAAATATGGGGATGGGATGGCAATTTTACGAGGCGACTTCCGAAAAAAGCAGTGTGATATAGCGGGGACGTGGTGAGGAGAAGCCCGGTGCGCCGTCGCGTCACCGGGCAGTTTACAGGTTATCCGCGCAGGATTACTTCATGCTATTGGCGATGGTGTCCACATTGTGGCGAAAGGCTTTCTGATAGGTATCCGCCACGCCCCCTTTTGCGCTCAGCGCTTCAGGGTAGAGCTCGCCGCCCGGCTGCGCGCCGGTGGCATTCGCGATCTGTTTTACCAGACGCGGATCGAGCTGGTTCTCCATAAACCACACTTTCACGCCATCGGCTTTAATCTGTTTGATAAGCGCCGCCACTTGCGATGCATTGGCCTCGCTTTCCGATGAGAGCCCCTGCGGTGCCATAAACTCAACGCCATACGCGCGGGCAAAGTAGCCGAAGGCGTCATGGCTGGTGAGCACTTTGCGTTTCGCCTGCGGAATGGCGCTGAAGCGCTCTTTCGCCCAGCTATCCATCTCTTTCACCTGCTCAATATAGCGCTGTCCCGAGGCGTTAAGCGCCGCTTCATCCGCCGGGTCGGCTTTCACCAGCGCCTTGAGAATATTTTGTGCATAAAGCGCACCATTCGCGGCACTGTTCCACGCGTGAGGATCGGTGACCGTCGCACCATCCTCCTCCAGCGTATGGGTTTGCACACCGTCAGAGGCGATCACCAGCTGGCCTTTAAAACCGGAGGCTTTCACTAACCTGTCGAGCCAACCTTCCAGCCCAAGCCCGTTGACCACCACCACATCCGCATTATTAAGCAGCGCGCTATCTTTTGCCGAAGGCTCAAAGGTGTGCGGATCGCCATCCGGCCCGACCAGCGAGGTCACCTTTACATGATCTCCGCCCACCTGGCGGGTGATATCGCCCAATATCGAAAAGCTGGTCACCACGTTGATGGTTTTTGCCACTGCGCTCTGCGCCATCAACCCGAGCGCCAGCGCCAGAATCACTCCTGTACGTTTCATTATTTTCCCCTTTATGTAAAAAGCGCGCGCAGGCTGTTTGCCAGCCCGCTGCGCGTGCCGAATAAGATGGATAAAAAGAAGATAAGGCTGGCAGTCAGCACAATCGCCGGGCCGGCAGGCAGTCCCGCCAGCCACGACAGGCTTAAGCCGAGCCAGGCGCAGAGCGCGCCAATCGCCGCAGCCAGCAGTAACAGGCGCGGTAAGGTTCGTGCCCAGCAGCGCGCTGCCACGGCGGGCAGCATCATCACCCCCACCGCCATCAGCGTGCCGAGCACCTGAAACCCGGCCACCAGATTGAGCACCAGCAGCGCCAGAAATAGCCCGTGCAGCATGCCCGGCACGCGCGGTGCGTTGACCTGTAAAAAGGCGCTGTCGAACGCCTCACTCACCAATCCGCGATAACAGACGGCAAGGGTAATTAGCGTCAGGCTGGAAACCCCTGCGACAAACAGCGCCGCGTCGCGATCCACCGCGAGAATTGAGCCGAACAGCAGGTGCAGCAGATCGACATTCGACCCGCGCAGTGATACCAGCGTCACGCCCAGCGCCAGCGAGCCAAGGTAGAAACCGGCAAAGCTGGCATCCTCTTTTAGCGGCGTCCGGCGGCTAACCCACCCCGCCACCAGCGCGACGGCAATCCCGGCAATAAACCCGCCGACACTCATCGCCAGCAGCGACATGCCGCTCAGCAGGTAGCCCACCGCGACGCCGGGCAGGATGGCGTGGGATAGCGCATCACCCATCAGGCTCATGCGTCGTAGCAGCAAAAAGATGCCGAGCGACGTGGTGCTGACAGAGAGCGCAAGGCAGACCACCAGCGCGCGGCGCATAAACCCGTATTCGATAAAGGGCTGGAAAAAGAGATGCCAGATCATGCGCAGTTTTCCTCAAGGCTCAGCGTCGCCCCCCACTGCGCCTGCTTCTCATCCAGCCGCAGCGTCTGCGGAAAGTAGCGCGTCACGCGCGCGCTATCGTGCAGCACCGCCAGCAGCGTCTGCCCGGCGCGGTGCATATCCACCATCTGCTCCATCAGCAGCTGCGACGTCGCTTCATCGATGCCGGTGAAAGGTTCGTCGAGCATCACCAGCGGCGCGTTCTGCACCCAGATGCGGGCAAACAGCATGCGCTGAAACTGGCCGCCAGAGAGGGTGTCGATGGTCTCGCCAGCCATCTCCGCAAGCCCGACACGCTCCAGCCCCTGCGCCACGCGTTTGCGCGCATCGCGGTTCAGGCCAGCAAACAGGGAGATGCGTGGCCAGCAGCCCATACTGACCACCTCCTGCACCGTCAGGGGAAATTGCGCCTCCAGCGCGTGGCGCTGCGCCAGCCAGCCAATGGTTGGCCGCGCGCCCTTCCAGCGCAGCACGCCGCTGACCGGGGGTAAAAATCCCGCCAGGGTTTTCAGTAGTGTCGATTTGCCGCAGCCGTTGGCACCGACAATCGCCGTCATGCTGCCGCGCGCCAGCGTGCCGCACAGCGCCGGGGTTATCGCCAGCCGATCATAGCCAGCAACCAAGTGGTCCAGTTCCATCATGGCAGCGCAACCGCCCAATCAGTCAGTAGCCAAAGCAGCAGCAACAGCCCTGCCGCCAGCAGCAGGCGGCTCGCAGCGGAAAAGGAGAAAAGGGTTACGGGAATCATTCACACACCTCATATGTTATAACGTAACAATAAGCTGTAGTGATAATGATGTAAATCGCGGAGCGTAACGGGAGTGCGTCGAAATGTTTCAATCCCCTCCCGCAGGAGGGGAAAGCAATTTACTGAATACGCGCCAGCGCCACTGCCTGGCCAAGCTGCCAGACCGCCATCGCGTAGTGGGTGCTGTGGTTATAGCGGGTGATGGTGTAGAAGTTCGGCAAACCGTACCAGTACTCATACCCGGTGCCGACATCGAGGCGCAGCAGGCTCGCCTGCTGATGATCGCCCAGCGGCTGTTGCGGTGTCAGACCCGCCGCCGCCAGCTGTCCGAGGCTGTAGTTGGTTTTAAAGCCGTTCTCCAGACCCGGTGCCTGGCCATTAGCCGGAACCGCAACCTGATCGCCCTTCACCCAGCCGTGCTGTTTGAAGTAGTTAGCCACGCTGCCAATCGCATCCACCGGATCCCACAGGTTGATATGGCCGTCGCCGTTGAAGTCCACCGCGTACTGCTTATAGGACGACGGCATAAACTGGCCGTAGCCCATTGCACCGGCGAAAGAGCCTTTCAGCTCCAGCGGATCGTCGCTCTCATCGCGCGCCATCAGCAGGAAGGTCTCCAGCTCGCTGGCGAAGTAGTCCGCACGACGCGGGTAGTCAAAGGCCAGCGTCGCCAGCCCATCGAGGATGCGGGTTTTGCCCATCACGCGGCCCCAGCGCGTTTCCACGCCGATAATGCCAACGATAATTTCCGGCGGTACGCCGTAGACGCGCCATGCGCGATCAAGGGCATCCTGATACTGGTTCCAGAAAGCGACACCGTTCTGCACGTTATCCGGCGTGATGAACTGCTTGCGGTAGCGCAGCCACGCACCGTTTGGCCCGGTTGGGCCCGCGGTCGTCGGCGCCTGTTTGTCCATCAGGCGCAATACGTAATCAAGACGTTTCGCCTGCGAGAGGATCTCATGCAGCTGCTGACGATCGAATCCATGCTTGCTCACCATCGCATCAATAAAGCGCTCTGCCGCGGGGTTATTGGCAAAGTCGCCGCCGCTCATCACCACCTCATGTTGTGGCTTAAGCAGAAAGCCGCCCGATGGCGCGGGCGACACGGTCTGGGGAGCTTCAGCGAGCGGGGGTTTACTGCTACAGGCACAGAGCACAACAAACGCGGGCAATAACGCCGCGTAACAACGCTTCAACATGGGATATCCACTTAAACGAATTCAGCCAGGGGGCAAGTATGGTAAAGCATTTCCCCGCCGACAAGGAAGCGCGGCATCACCTGCGTAGAGGATCGCATTTCCCCTGTATCCCCTCCCCTTTTCATTCATTTAAAACCGAAGCACCTCGCAAAAACTTTCAAAATGATCATTTTTTCTTTCATAGTTAGATCTAAATAACACATTAAGACCTTTCATCATGATTATGATAGCGCCCGGTGACATAACAAAACCCCTACAGGAGAGAACAATGGAAACCATCACGCATGGTGCCGAATGGTTCATCGGGCTGTTTCAGAAAGGCGGTGAGGTCTTTACCGGCATGGTGACCGGTATTTTGCCGCTGCTGATAAGCCTGCTGGTGATCATGAACGCGCTGATTAATTTTATTGGCCAACACCGCATTGAAAAACTTGCCCAGCGCTGCGCGGGCAACCCGATCGCTCGCTACTTACTGCTGCCCTGCATCGGCACATTTGTGTTCTGTAACCCGATGACGCTAAGCCTCGGGCGCTTTATGCCGGAGAGATACAAGCCGAGCTACTATGCCGCCGCGTCCTATAGCTGCCACTCGATGAACGGCCTCTTCCCGCATATCAACCCCGGCGAGCTGTTTGTCTACCTCGGTATCGCCAGCGGCCTTACTACGCTCGGCTTACCCCTCGGTCCGCTGGCGGTGAGCTACCTGCTGGTAGGCCTGGTGACCAACTTCTTCCGTGGCTGGGTAACCGACCTCACCACCCGCATTTTTGAGCGAAAAATGGGCATTCAGCTTGCACAAGAGGTTCACCTCGCCGGAGCAAAATCATGAGTCGAATCATTATTGAAAAAGGTGCCGGCGGCTGGGGCGGCCCGCTGGAGATCGATGCCAGCAGCGAAAAGAAGATCGTCTATATCACCGCGGGCACGCGTCCGGCTATCGTCGACAAACTGGCGCAGCTGACCGGCTGGCAGGCGGTGGACGGCTTTAAAGAGGGCGAACCACCCGAAGAGGAGATCGGTGTGGCGGTGATTGACTGCGGCGGCACCCTGCGTTGCGGCATCTACCCCAAACGCCGCATTCCGACCGTCAATATTCATGCGACGGGCAAGTCAGGGCCGCTCGCGCAATACATCCTTGAGGATATCTATGTCTCCGGGGTGAAAGAGGAGAACATCCGGCTGCAGGGTGACGCTCCGGCTACCAGCGCGCCCCAGCCACGGGATTACGACACCACGAAAAAGATCACCGAGCAGAGCGACGGCCTGCTGGCGAAAGTTGGCATGGGCATGGGTTCGGCGGTGGCGGTGCTGTTCCAGGCCGGTCGCGACACCATTGATACGGTGCTGAAAACCATCCTGCCGTTTATGGCCTTCGTCTCGGCGCTGATCGGCATCATCATGGCTTCCGGGCTGGGCGACTGGATCGCTCACGGCCTCGCGCCGCTAGCCAGCCATCCACTTGGGCTGGTGACGCTGGCGCTGATTTGCTCCTTCCCGCTGCTCTCGCCTTTTCTTGGCCCGGGGGCGGTTATCGCTCAGGTCATTGGCGTGCTGATTGGCGTGCAGATAGGCCAGGGGCATATCCCTCCGCACCTTGCGCTGCCGGCACTGTTCGCCATTAACGCCCAGGCCGCCTGCGACTTTATTCCCGTTGGCCTGTCGCTGGCTGAAGCCCGCCAGGAAACGGTACGCGTCGGCGTCCCTTCCGTGCTGGTGAGCCGCTTTTTAACCGGTGCGCCAACGGTGCTGATCGCCTGGTTTGTCTCCGGTTTTATCTATCAATAAGAGGTGATGAATGACTGTTATCTATCAAACCACCATAACTGAAATTGGCGAAAGCGCACCGGAGGCGCTCAGTGACAACATGCTGATCACCTTCCGGGAGGGCGCGCCTGCCGATGTCGCCGAGTTCTGTTTTATCCATAACCACGGCCCGCTCTGCGGCACGCTGCTGCCGGGCGCGCAGTTTACCCTCGGTGAAAAACACTACCCCGTGACTGCCGTCGGCGAGGTCGCCGAGCAGAATTTGCGCGAGCTGGGCCATATCACCCTGCGTTTCGATGGGCAGACGCAGGCGGAGTTTCCAGGCACGGTGCACGTCGCCGGCCCGGTACCGGACGCTATCGCGCCGGGCTGCATTTTAAAATTTGTCGCTTAAGGTCTAAGGAGAAGAGTATGAAACAGGTTGCCGTTGTCATTGGTGGAGGACAGACCCTCGGGGCGTTCCTCAGCCGTGGGCTTGCCGCAGAAGGGTACCGCGTGGCGGTTGTCGATATTCAGAGTGATAAAGCGGCGACGGTCGCTAATGAAATTAACAGCGAGTATGGCGAAGGGATGGCCTATGGCTTTGGTGCCGACGCCACCAGCGAGCAGAGTGTGCTGGCGCTGGCGCGCGGCGTCGATGAGATTTTTGGCCGTGCCGATCTGCTGGTCTACAGCGCCGGGATCGCCAAAGCGGCGTTTATCAGCGACTTCGCGCTGGGGGATTTTGACCGCTCGCTGCAGGTCAACCTGGTGGGGTATTTCCTCTGCGCCCGCGAGTTCGCCAAATTGATGATCCGCGACGGCATCCAGGGGCGCATTATTCAGATCAACTCTAAGTCGGGCAAAGTGGGCAGCAAGCACAACTCCGGCTACAGCGCGGCGAAGTTCGGCGGCGTCGGGCTGACGCAATCCCTGGCGCTGGATCTGGCGGAGTATGGCATTACCGTGCACTCGCTGATGCTCGGCAACCTGCTGAAGTCGCCAATGTTCCAGTCGCTGATCCCGCAATATGCCAGCAAGCTTGGCATTCCGGCAGAGGAAGTGGAGCAGCATTACGTTGATAAAGTGCCGCTGAAGCGCGGCTGCGATTATCAGGATGTGCTGAACGTGCTGATGTTTTACGCCAGCCCGAAAGCCTCCTACTGTACCGGCCAGTCAATCAACGTCACCGGCGGTCAGGTGATGTTCTGATTCGGCCCCAACGCCTGATGGCGCTGCGCTTATCAGGCCTACGGGTTCAGTGATTTATGTAGACCTGGGTTTTGTAGGCCGGATAAGGCGTCAGCCGCCATCCGGCAAACAGCCCGCACCAACGCCTGATGGCGCTGCGGTTTTGTAGGCCGGATAAGGCGCCAGCCGCCATCCGGCAAACAGCCCGCACCAACGCCTGATGCCGTTATGTGGTATCGCATTCAAAGGAGACACCGATGGTTTCATCCCTTATCACTCTCGCCGTTATCGCCTGGCTCAGCCAACTGGCGCTTGGCGGCTGGCAAATCCGCCAGTTCAATAAAGCTTTCGACGCGCTGTGCCAGCGCGGGCGCGTCGGCGTTGGTCGCTCGGGCGGGCGCTTTAAACCGCGCGTGGTGCTGGCGGTGGCCTTCGATCAACACGATCGCGTCAGCGACACGTTACTGATGCGCGGCCTGACGGTTTTTGCCCGCCCGCGCAAAATTGAGCGCTTAATCGGCGTAAAAAGAGAGGAATTAGAGCCCGATGTGATCTTTCCCCATGATCCGGGCTGTCAGAATGCTCTATCATTGGCGCTTAAAATGAAACATGGATAATTTCGTTGTGAACGCTAATAGCTTGCGAAATTATCATTTCGCAACGTAACGCAGGATATCTTCGCCTATGAAACCACGTCAGCGTCAGGCGGCAATTCTTGAGCATCTTCAGAAGCAGGGAAAGTGTTCTGTTGAAGAGCTGGCACACCACTTTGATACCACCGGCACAACCATCCGCAAAGATCTGGTCGCGCTGGAGCAGTCCGGCGCGGTGATCCGCACCTACGGCGGGGTGGTGCTAAATAAAGACGAGGCCGATCCGCCCATCGATCACAAAACGTTGATCAACACCGTGCAGAAAGGGCTGATTGCCGAAGCAGCCGTTGGCTACATCCACGACGGCGACTCGATTATCCTCGACGCGGGCAGCACGGTGCTGCAAATGGTGCCGCTGCTCAGCCACTTCAATAACATCACCGTGATGACCAACAGCCTGCATATCGTTAACGCCCTTTCAGAGCTGGATAACGAACAGACCATCCTGATGCCCGGCGGCACATTCCGTAAAAAATCGGCCTCCTTCCACGGCCAGCTGGCGGAGAACGCCTTTGAGCAGTTCAGCTTCGACAAGCTGTTTATGGGCACCGACGGCATCGATCTCAACGCCGGGGTGACCACCTTTAACGAGGTCTTCACCGTCAGCAAAGCGATGTGCAACGCCGCCCGCGAGGTGATCCTGATGGCGGACTCCTCCAAGTTTGGTCGTAAAAGCCCCAATATTGTCTGTAGCCTTGAGAGCGTCGATAAGCTGATTACCGACGCCGGGATCCCGCCGGACGTTCGCGCCGCGCTGGAAGAGAAAGGAATCGATGTGATTATTGCCGGAGAAGAAAATGCGTGACTCTTTTATTAACGCCGCACGCCAGGCGCTGCTGCTGGAGCTACAGGAAGCAAGCCGCCTGCCGGAGCGCCTCGGCGACGATTTCGTTCGCGCCGCTGAAACGGTGCTGAACTGCAAAGGCAAAGTGATCGTCTCCGGGATCGGTAAATCCGGGCATATCGGCAAGAAGATTGCCGCCACCTTCGCCAGCACCGGCACCCCGGCCTTTTTTGTCCACCCGGCAGAGGCGCTGCACGGCGATCTCGGCATGATCGAGAGCCGCGATGTGATGCTGTTTATCTCCTACTCCGGCTCGGCAAAAGAGTTGGATCTGATCCTGCCGCGTCTCGATGAAAAAGCCGTCACGCTGCTGGCGATGACCGGTAAACCGCGTTCGCCGCTGGCGCTTGCCGCCCACGCGGTGCTCGATATCGCCGTTGAGCGTGAAGCCTGCCCAATGCACCTCGCCCCGACGTCCAGCACCGTCAATACGCTGATGATGGGCGATGCGCTGGCGATTGCAGTAATGCAGGCGCGCGGCTTTGACGAAGAGGACTTTGCCCGCTCGCATCCTGCGGGCGCGTTGGGCGCACGGCTGCTGAACAAAGTGCATCATCTGATGCGTAAAGCAGATCAGGTGCCGCAGGTGATGCTGACCAGCAGCGTGATGGACGCAATGCTGGAGCTGAGCCGCACCGGGCTGGGTCTGGTAGCAGTCTGCGACGCCGGGCGCCACGTGCACGGGGTGTTTACGGATGGCGACCTGCGCCGCTGGCTGGTGGCGGGCGGCGCATTAACTGCGGTGGTCAGCGAGGCGATGACGCCGGGCGGCATTACCCTTGACGCCAGCAGCCGCGCAGTGGATGCCAAAGAGCGCCTGATGCAGCGCAAAATCGCCGCCGCGCCGGTAGTGGATGATGCAGGTGAACTGGTCGGTGCCATCAACCTGCAGGACTTTTACCAGGCCGGTATTCTCTAGGCCTTCAGCCCAAGACGCTTCGCCAGCCGGTGCAGGTTGGCGACGTCCATCTCCAGCGCTCTGGCGCAGGCGGCCCACTTGCCGCCACTCTCCTCAAGCGCACGGGAGATAAGTGTGCGCTGGAACGCCTCCGTCGCTTCGCGCAGGTTTTGCCCGCTTAACGGCACGCTTACCGGCTTTGCCGGCGGCACGGGTTCATCGCTCAGGGCAAAGTGATGCGCTTCCAGCACGATATCCCCGGCATGCTGCGTACCGCGCGCCAGCACCACCGCGCGGTGGATGGCATGCTCCAGCTCACGCACGTTTCCCGGCCAGCCGTAGCGCTGCAAATGCCCGCGCGCAGCAGGGCTTAGCGCCACGCGCCCGAGGCCAAAACGCAGGCGGCACTGCTCGCAAAAATAGCCCGCCAGCAGCACCACATCCTCGCCCCGGTCGCGCAGCGGCGGCACCTGTAAGGGAAAGACGCTCAGGCGGTGATAGAGGTCGGCGCGAAACCGTCCGGCGACCACCTCTTCACGCAGATCGCGGTTGGTGGCGGCCAGCACCCGCACATCGACGCGCTGGCTGCGGTCATCGCCGACACGCTGAATATCGCCATACTGCAACACGCGCAGCAGCTTCGCCTGTAGCGACAGCGAAAGCTCACCAATCTCATCGAGAAACAGCGTGCCGTTATCGGCCATTTCGAACTTGCCGCTGCGGTTGCTGATGGCTCCGGTAAAGGCCCCTTTCACATGGCCGAAGAGTTCGCTCTCGGCGACACTCTCCGGCAGCGCGGCACAGTTGAGATACACCAGCGGCTTGTCGGCGCGCGGCGAGGCTTCATGGATTGCTTTCGCCACCAGCTCTTTACCGGTGCCGGTTTCGCCGCCAATCAGCACGTTGAGATCCGAAGGCGCAACGATGGCGATCTCTTTTTTCAGCTGCACCATCCCCGGCGACAGGCCGATCATCTCGCTGCGCGCGACCTGTTCAAACGCCGCGGGCGCACCGGGCAGCATGTTCTGCCGCTCCAGCTCCTCAATCAGCAACGCGTTATTAAGCGCGCCTGCCGCCAGCGCGGCGACCAGCCGCAGCTCCTCATCGCTGAAGGCGTCAAACTGATCCGGCGACATGCCATCAAGTGTCAGCGCGCCAATCAGGTTTTGCCCGGCAAACAGCGGCAGGCCGACGCAGGCATGCACCTTGAGTTTCTCCTGGCCGGGGATCAAGCCATCATAGGGATCGGGCAGATCGCTGTCGGCGGGAAAGCGCACCACATCGCCAGCGCGGGCAATCGCTTCCAGCCGCGGGTGGCCTTCAAGGGTAAAGCGCCGCCCGAGCACATCCTGCGCCAGCCCATCGATCGCCAGCGGAATAAACTGCCGCGCCTCGTAGCGCAGCAGCGCCGAGGCATCGCACGCCAGCACCTGACGCAGAGTTGTAATCAGCCGCTGGAAACGATCCGCGTGACCTATCCCGCTTTGCAGCTCGATGGCGATGCCCGCCAGCACATTCAGTGAAAAACTCATTCTGACCTCACTGTCATTTTGACAATGCATAGTGTCATATTGACTGTATTTATCATAGTCATAATGACATTCTAATTTTCGATTATTTTAAAAAAATATATCAATATCAAAATGATAAAAAGCTGGCACGCCTCTTGATATAGCCATGTATCACATTGAGAAACTGCACAGGATTACGATCATGGCGATTCATGTAAAAAACAATATCCACTGGGTTGGACAACGCGACTGGGAAGTTCGTGATTTTCACGGCACCGAATACAAAACGCTGAAGGGCAGTAGCTATAACAGCTACCTGATCCGCGAGGGCAAAAACGTGCTGATTGACACCGTCGATCACAAATTCAGCCGCGAGTTCGTGCAGAACCTGCGCGGCGAGATCGATCTGGCGATGATCGACTACATCGTCATTAACCACGCCGAAGAAGATCACGCGGGCGCGCTGACGGAGCTGATGTCGCATATCCCCGATACGCCAATCTACTGTACCCATAACGCTATCGACTCGATTAACGGTTACCATCACCACCCTGAATGGAATTTCCATGTGGTGAAAACCGGCGATACGCTGGATATCGGCAACGGCAAACAGCTGATCTTTGTCGAAACGCCAATGCTGCACTGGCCCGACAGCATGATGACCTACCTGACCGGCGACGCCGTGCTGTTCAGCAATGACGCTTTCGGCCAGCACTACTGCGACGAACATCTGTTCAATGATGAGGTGGATCAGGCCGAGCTGTTTGAGCAGTGCCAGCGCTACTACGCCAATATCCTCACCCCCTTTAGCCGCCTGGTGACGCCGAAAATTACCGAGATCCTCGGTTTTAACCTGCCGGTAGAAATGATTGCCACCTCCCACGGCGTAGTGTGGCGCGATAACCCGACGCAGATCGTTGAGCTGTATCTGAAATGGGCGGCGGATTATCAGGAAGATCGCATCACCATTTTCTACGACACCATGTCGAACAACACCCGCATGATGGCCGACGCCATCGCCCAGGGAATTACCGAAGTCGATCCGCGCGTGGCGGTGAAAATCTTCAACGTCGCGCGCAGCGATAAAAACGACGTGCTCACCAATGTTTTCCGCTCTAAAGGGGTGCTGGTCGGTACCTCGACGATGAACAACGTGATGATGCCGAAGATCGCCGGGCTGGTAGAGGAGATTACCGGCCTGCGTTTTCGCAATAAGCGCGCCAGCGCCTTCGGCTCCCATGGCTGGAGCGGCGGCGCGGTTGATCGCCTTTCGACGCGTTTGCAGGATGCCGGGTTTGAGATGTCCCTCAGCCTGAAAGCGAAATGGCGGCCGGATATCGACGCGCTGGAGATCTGCCGCCAGCACGGGCGCGATATCGCCCGCCAGTGGGCGCTCGCTCCGCTGCCGGAGCCGCTCAGCCAGCCCGCCGCGCAAGCCGCCAGCGGCTGCGCAGAATCAGCCGCCGATCTCGGCCCGCGTATGCAGTGCAGCGTCTGCCAGTGGATTTATGACCCGCAAACAGGCGAGCCGATGCAGGATGTCGCGCCGGGTACGCCATGGTCTGAGGTGCCAGACACCTTCCTCTGCCCGGAGTGTTCGCTGGGTAAAGAGGTATTTGACGAACTGGCAGTGGAGGCAAAATGAGCGCCGGGATTGTGATTATCGGCTCGGGCTTCGCCGCCCGCACGCTGGTGAAAAATATCCGCAAGCTGGACAGCCACGTGCCGCTGACGCTGATTGCCGCCGACGGCATGGAAGAGTACAGCAAGCCGGAACTGAGCCATGTGATAAGCCAGGCGCAACGCGCTGAGGATCTGATCCGCCAGACGGCGGGCGACTTCGCCGAGCAGCTCAACGTGCGCCTTTTCCCCTACACCTTTGTCACCGCCATCGATCCCCATGCGCAGGTGGTGAAAAGCGCCGACAGAAGCTGGCAGTACGATAAGTTAGTGCTGGCGACCGGGGCGAAAGCCTTTGTGCCGCCGCTGCCGGGGCGTGAAATGATGCTGACGCTCAACAGTTTGCAGGAGTACCACGCCTGCGAAGAGCAACTGCGGGCGGCAAAGCGGGTGCTGATTGTCGGTGCCGGGCTGATTGGCTGTGAGTTAGCGATGGATTTTCAGCGCGCCGGGAAAACCGTCACCCTGCTGGATAACGCCGCCAGCATCCTTCCGGCGCTGATGCCGCCGGAGGTGAGCGCTCGCCTGCAACACTGCCTGACGGCAAACGGCGTGCGCCTGCTGCTCGCCGCTAAGCTTGCACGGCTTGAGGCTCGGGAGAGCGGCGTACGGGCGCAGCTGGATGATGAACGCAGTATCGATGCCGATGTGGTGGTCGCCGCCACCGGCCTGGTGCCGCACACCGCGCTGGCGCAAGCTGCCGGGCTGGAGACCCGCCGCGGAATTGTCGTCGACGCAACGCTGCAAACCAGCCATCCGCATATCTTCGCGCTGGGCGACTGCGCCGAAATCCACGGTCAGGTGCTGCCCTTCCTGCAACCCATTCAGCTCAGCGCCATGACGCTGGCGAAAAACCTGACCGGAAGCCCGGCACAACTGACGCTGCCGACGATGCTGGTGAAGGTGAAAACGCCGCTGATGCCGCTGCACCTGGCGGGTGAAACCTCGCGCGCCGACCTGCGCTGGCACATCGCTACCGATGCCGCAGGCATGGTGGCAAAAGGGGTCGACATTGATGATAAGCTGCGCGCGTTTGTGGTCAGTGAAGATCGCATGAAAGAGGCCTTTGCGCTGCTGAAGGCGCTGGGGCAATAGCCCGCGCGGCCGCCACCAGCCCCTGGCCGAAGGCGATGCCGCCATCCCCGGCCGGAAGCTGGTGGGGAAAAAGCAGCGTGAAATCGGCCAGGTAGTGCTGTAAGCGGGCTTTCAGCAGGCGGTTATGCAGCACGCCGCCGCTGAACACCAGTGTCGTAATGCCGCGCTTGCAGGCCTGCTCGCGCGCAAGCTCAGCAAAGCCGCACGCCAGCGCATCGTGGAATGCCCACGCCCGCGCGGAGGGTAGCGCCTGCCAGCCCAGCCACGTCTGCCAGAAGGTCGCCAGATCGAGCCGGTTCCCGCAAAGCGGCATCTTTACCGGGTGCTCAACGTTTTCCGCCTTTGCCGCCAGCGCTTCCAGCTGGCAGGCGGCCTCCCCTTCATAGCTAAGCTGCTCTGGCGCGCAGCCGAGCGCGCAGGCCACCGCGTCAAACAGCCGCCCGCAGGATGAGGCCAGCGGCGCGTTGATGCCGCGCGCGATTGCTCGCTCCAGCACCGGCCAGTTCTGCTGCCGGATAAGCGCCGTTTCCGGGTACGCCTGCCACCTCTCAACAAAGGCCAGCATCTGCGCCAGCAAGTTGCGCCACGGCTGACGCGCGGCGAGATCGCCCCCCGGCAGCGCCACAGCTGGCAGGCCGCCGAGATGCTCGCAGTCGCGGTAGTTAACCCGCAAACACTCCCCGCCCCACAGCGCACCGCCCTCACCCATGCCGATACCATCAAGGGTGATGGCAATCACATCCCCGCCGTCGAGCGGCCAGCCATGCTCACCCAGGCAGGCGGCAGCATGGGCATGGTGATGCAGCACGGTGCGAAGCGGCAGACCGGTGCGATCCGCCCATGCCCGAGTGCGGTAAGCCGGATGCGCGTCCACCACCACCTGCTGCGGCGTGAAATCGTAGATCTGCTGCATCAGGCGCAGGGCGTTTTGCCACTGCGCCTCAACGCCCTCATCGGTTAAATCGCCGAAATGCTGCCCCGGCACGGCGCTCTCGCCGCGCAGCAGGCAGAAGGTGTTTTTCATCTGCGCGCCGAGGCAGAGCAGCGGCGGAATATCACGAAAGCCCGGCGGCAGCGGCAGCGCATCGGGTACATAGCCCCTCGCGCGCCGCAGCATCTCGCCGCTCGCCCGCACCACGGAGTCATCCATACGCTGCACAATGTCGCGATTATGCAGCAGGAAACCGTCGACTATAGACGCCAGCTCAGCCTGCGCGGCAGCGTTGGTGAGCGCGGGCGGTTTGCCGCTGAGGTTGCCGGAGGTCATCACCAGCGGGCGCTGCAACGCCTGCGCCAGCAGATGCTGCACCGGGTTTGAAGGCAGCATCACACCAATCTCATCAAGCCCAGGCGCAATGGCCTCGCACAGGCCGCTGATGCTTGCGCTTTCCACCAGCACAATCGGCGCCGCAGGTGTGGCCAGCAGGCGCTGCGCTTCAGGGGAGAGGCCATCGCTTGACACCAGCATTACCGCCAACGGCTTGGTCGGGCGCTGTTTTCGCGCGCGCAGATAGCGCACGGCGGCCTCGTTGCCCGCATCGCAGACCAGATGGAAGCCGCCAATGCCTTTTACCGCCACCACGCCGCCACTTTTGATCAGCGCCACCGCCATCTGCAACGCCTCTTCGCCCGTCGCCCGGTAGCTCGCATCATGCCAGCTCAGCTGCGGCCCACATTCCGCGCAGGCTACCGGCTGGGCGTGAAATCGCCTGTCCAGCGGATTGCGATACTCCGCCTCGCAGGCCAGGCAGAGAGGAAACGCCGCCATCACCGTCAACGGGCGGTCATAGGGCATGGCGTGAATGATGGTAAAACGCGGCCCGCAGTGGGTGCAGTTGATAAAGGGGTAACGGTAGCGGCGCCCGGCGGGGTCGAACATCTCCGCCAGGCAGTCAGGACAGGTCGCGGCATCGGGAACAATCTGCGTATCCATTGCCCCGCCCGCGCTGTCGCGGATGGTGAAGGCCTGCGGTAAAACAGGCCAGTAAAAGAGGTGCTGCTCAACGCGATCGATGCGCGCCAGCGGCGGACAGCGCTGGTGCAGAAGGCGGAGAAAGGCCTGCGCGTCACCAGCGAGGCGTATCTCTACGCCCTGCGCGTCGTTACAGACATCGCCGTTCAGCGCCAGCTGCTGCGCCAGTTGCCAGACAAAGGGGCGGAAGCCCACCCCCTGCACTTTTCCGTAAACGCGTAAGCAAACTCCAGGGCTTTGGCTCATATCATCATTGCAGCGCCGCATCGCGCAGGCGCGTCTTCATCTGTTGATAGGTGCGCTGAGTGTACGCTTCGGCCCAGGATTGATCGTTGATCGCACTCACCCGTACCGCGCAATATTTGGTCTCCGGCGTTTTCGATATCGGATCCAGATTATCCTGCGTCAGCTCGTTACAGGCACCGATCCACCACTGGTAAGTCATATAGACGCTGCCCTGGTTGATGCGCTCGCTGACATCCGCGCGGGTGATCACCTTCCCGCGACGCGACTCTACCCACACCAGCTGACGGTCACGGATCCCCAGCGCATCGGCATCCTGCGGGTTGATCTGCATAAAGCCCGGCTCATCGGCGAGGGTTTGCAGCGCCGCGCAGTTGCCGGTCATTGAGCGGCAGGAGTAGTGCCCCACTTCGCGCACGGTACAGAGCACCAGCGGGAATTCGCTGTCCGGACGCTCGGCGGGCGCACGCCACGGCGCGGCGAAGAGGTGGCCTTTGCCATCCGGCGTATCAAACTTGTTGTCGTGGTAAAGGTAAGGCGTGCCGGGGTGTTCGAGCGTCGGACACGGCCACTGAACATGGCCCATATCGCCCATCTTCTCGTAGGTGACGCCATAAAAGAGCGGGCAGAGTTCGCGCAGTTCGTCCCAAATCTGCTGATTGTTGTCGTAGTGCATCGGGTAGCCCATCTCGGTGGCGATCAGGCTGATAATTTCCCAGTCACGTTTGACGTTATAGGTCGGCTCAATCGCTTTTTCGAAGCGCTGGAAACCACGGTCGGCACAGGTAAAGACGCCGCCATGTTCACCCCACGAGGTGGCGGGCAGCAGCACGTCCGCCTGTTCGGCGGTTTTGGTCATAAAGATATCCTGCACCACGATAAAGTCGAGGGCCTCAAAGCCTTTGCGCACCAGGCCCAGGTCCGCTTCGGTCTGTAGCGGATCCTCGCCCATGATGTAGTAGGCTTTCACTTTGCCCTCCAGCGCCAGGTGCGGCACTTCGGTAATGCGCACGCCCACCTGATCATCCATCACCGCCGGATCGATCCCCCAGGCATTGGCGAATTTCGCCCGTACCTGCGGATCAACCACATCCTGATAACCGGGGAACTGGTTCGGGATGACGCCCATATCGCATGCGCCCTGCACATTGTTTTGACCGCGCACCGGGCCGACGCCGACATGCTCGCGGCCGAGGTTGCCGGTGAGCAGCGCGAGGCTCGATAACCCTTTCACCACATCGACCGCCTGACCAAACTGCGTCACGCCCATGCCCCACATAATGGTGGCGGACGGCGCGGCGGCAAAGGTGCGCATCGCCTGGCGCACCTGTTTTGCCGGCACGCCGGTAAGGTGTTCCACCGCTTCCGGCGCGTACTCTTTTACCGTTTCACGGTAGGCATCCAGCCCGGTGGTAAAGCTGGCGACATAATCTTTGTCATACAGCTCCTCTTCGAGCAGCACATAGCCGAAGGCGTTGACCAGTGCCATATTGCAGCCATTTTTCAGTTGCAGATGCTGGTCGGCGATGCGCGCGGTCTCGATCCGACGCGGATCGCAGACAATAATTTTCGCGCCATTTTGCCGGGCTTTAATCACTCTTCGCGCCACGATCGGGTGCGAATCGGCGCAGTTGTAGCCAAAAATCAGCAGGCAGCGGGAGTTTTCAATGTCACTGATGGAGTTGCTCATCGCGCCGTTACCGAGGGTCTCCTGCAACCCGGCAACAGAGGGGCCATGGCAGACGCGGGCGCAGCAGTCGACATTATTGGTGTTGAGCACGCCGCGGGCGAACTTCTGCATCACATAGTTAGTTTCGTTCCCCGTCCCGCGTGATGAACCGGTGGTCATAATGGCGCGCGGGCCGAACTGGGCTTTGATTTCGCTAAGGCGCTTAGCGGTGTAGCGGATCGCTTCATCCCAACTGACCGGGGTGAGCTTGCCCCCTTTTTGATAGCGGATCATCGGTTGCGTCAGGCGCGGGGTGAGCAGTTTGGTGTCGTTGAGGAAATCCCAGCCGTAGTAGCCTTTCAGGCAGAGTTCATTCTGGTTGGTATGGCCGTCAGCGGCTTCCGCGCGGATGATTTTCCCGTCATCAACAACCAGTTTCAGTTTGCAGCCCGCGCCGCAGTATGGGCAAACACTTGTGATCTTCTTCATCAGTAACAGACCTGTTAAAAGTGAAAGTAAAGGGGTTAGAAGGTAATGGAGAGCGAACTGTCGAGCGCGGCGCGACGCCGTTTATCCGCGCTCATCTGCTCCAGCACATTACGATCGATGCAGACCAGCGCCTTGGTCGGGCAGGCCTGAATGCAGGCCGGGCCGCTCTCGCTGTGGTGGCAGAGATCGCACTTGTTGGCTTCGGCTTTTTCCGCCCGCACATTGAGGCCCGCGCCGCTGTGGCGAATAACCGGACGCACCACCACCTCCATCGCGCCATAGGGGCAGGCCACCACGCAGGTTTTGCAGCCGATGCAGCGCTCCTGCATCACATGCACAAAACCTTCGTCGCGGCGGATGGCGCCGTTCGGGCAGACATTGGCGCAGGGCGCGTCTTCGCACTGACGACACATGGTCGCCGTCGACACATTGACGCCTTTCACCACATGAATACGCGGCAGGAAAGTTTCCGGGGTGAGCGCCGCGCAGTCGCGATCCGCCTGATGGGAGACCACGCAGGCCACCTCGCAGGTGCGGCAGCCGATGCATTTTGCGGCGTCGGCCATAATAAATCGGTTCATCATTTTCTCCAGCTAAGAGCCTTGTCCCGCTGAAGTATTCATAAAGCGTGCCACTTTTTAAGTGGCTGAATTTAATGATGTTAGTAAAAGCGCAGCGCTGTCATCGACAGAAGTGTCGATGACGGCTGACACCTCAGGCGCAGGGGCCGCTGGTGATGGAGTCGCGCAGGATCAACTCGCCGGGAAAGGTGGATTGCAGGGTAAAGTCGCCGCCATCGAGCATAAAGATCAGGCGGTTGATGGTCTCTTTGATCATGCCGGTGACCGGGATTTTGACGCTGGAGAGCGCCGGCACGGTGAAGGGGGCCATAGCGATATCATCAAAGCCCACCACGGAAACCTGACCGGGTATGGCGATGCCGCTGTCATGCAACTGTTTGATAGCACCCACCGCCATGTCATCATTGCTCGCCACCAGCGCGCTGAAAGAGACCTTGCGCTCCAGCAGTTCACGCACGCCGAGCGCGCCGCTTTGTGGTGTCCATTTCCCTTCGACAATCAATTCGTTACGTACCGCAATGCCCTGCTGTTGCAGCGCGTCTTTGTAACCGGATAAACGCTCAATACCTGTAGGCGAATCGAGCGAGCCGGTGATCAGCGCAATATCGCGATGACCGCGCGCAATCAGCGCGGAGGCCGCCTGCTGGCTGGCGGCGTGCTGATCGCAAAAGACGCAGTGGCTGAGGTTTTTGCGCAGGCGGCGGTTGAGCACCACAATCGGCTGAGCGTGGCTGTCGATAATCGCATCCAGCTCGTCGACGCTGAGAAAACGCGGGTAGATGATGACGGCGTCGCAGCGCAGATCGAGCAGGTACTGGATCGCCTGACGCTCCTCTTCGGCGCTGTGTTTGCCGTCTGCCAGCAGCAACTGACGCCCTTTGTCTTCGGTCATGCGCGCCGCGTGGGAGAGCAGTTCGCTGAAGTAGACGCCGTGGTAAAGGGTGTTAGTGACCACTAATCCCAGCGTCTGGGTGGTGCTGCTGGCAAGGCTGCGCGCCAGCAAGTTTGGCCGGTAGCCGCTCTCGCTAATTGCCTGAAAGACGCGGGTTTTTGTCTCCTCACTGACATAGCCTTTGCCCGTCAATACGCGTGAAACCGTGGCTTTCGACACCCCTGCCCGCTTCGCCACCTCCTGCATTGTCGCCATCTGTCCTGCTCCTGCAAATGTCCTGTGGCGAAGTGTACTTCAGCCACGGCGCGTATTGGAACAGATAACCATTCGGCAAATAGCGCGCGCTTGTGGTTATCCGGTGATCTCCATCACGCTTTGGAAAAGTGGTTATTTTTAGGTCTTGTTTCACTCGCACAAACTCATCATGATTTTGTGGAACCGGTTACCTATTTCATGTTTCATCGCCGCCTGGGCGTGCGATAAGTCATTACCCTATTGATTAAACAGGATAAAAAACAATGGCTAAGAACTATGCGGCGCTTGCCCACTCGGTGGTAGATGCGCTGGGCGGTGTCGATAACATTGCCGCCGTAACGCACTGCATGACGCGCCTGCGCTTCGTGGTGAAAGATGAAACGCGCATCAACAGCGCCACGCTGAAAAGCATCAGCGGCGTGATGGGCGTGGTACGCAACGACAACCAGTGCCAGGTGATTATCGGTAACACGGTTTCGCAGGCGTTTCGTGAAGTGGTGAGCCTGCTGCCGCAGGATATGCAGCCCGTCGAAACGCAGACCAAACAAAAACTCACCTTGCGCCGCATCGGCGCGGGCATTCTCGATGCGCTGATCGGCACCATGTCACCGCTGATCCCGGCGATTATCGGCGGGTCGATGGTCAAACTGCTGGCAATGGTGCTGGAGATGTCCGGCGCGCTGCCCAAAGGCTCCTCCACCCTGACCATCCTGACGGTGATTGGCGACGGAGCCTTCTTCTTCCTGCCGCTGATGGTGGCTGCCTCGGCGGCAGTGAAATTCAAAACCAACATGTCGCTGGCGATCGCCATTGCCGGTGTGCTGGTGCACCCGAGCTTTATCGAGCTGATGGCGAAAGCGGCGCAGGGCGAGCACGTCGAGTTTGCGCTGATCCCGGTGACCGCGGTGAAATATACCTACACGGTTATCCCGGCGCTGGTGATGACCTGGTGCCTCTCCTACATTGAACGCTGGGTCGATCGCATCACCCCGGCGGTGACGAAAAACTTCCTCAAGCCGATGCTGATTGTGCTGATTGCTGCACCGCTGGCGATTGTGCTGATTGGCCCGCTTGGCATCTGGATCGGTAGCGCCATCTCCGCGCTGGTTTACACCATTCACGGCTATCTCGGCTGGCTCTCGGTTGCCATTATGGGCGCGCTGTGGCCGCTGCTGGTGATGACCGGTATGCACCGCGTCTTTACGCCAACTATCATTCAGACCATTGCCGAGACGGGTAAAGAGGGGATGGTCATGCCGTCGGAAATCGGCGCGAACCTCTCCCTTGGCGGCTCGTCGCTGGCGGTGGCATGGAAAACGAAAAACCCGGAGCTGCGCCAGACAGCGATGGCGGCGGCGGCCTCGGCGATCCTCGCCGGCATCTCCGAACCGGCGCTCTACGGCGTGGCGGTTCGCCTGAAACGCCCGCTGATCGCCAGCCTCATCAGCGGCTTTATCTGCGGCGCGGTCGCCGGTATCGCCGGGCTTGCCAGCCACTCAATGGCGGCACCGGGGTTATTTACCAGCGTGCAGTTCTTCGATCCGGCAAACCCGATGACCATTGTCTGGGTGTTTGGCGTGATGGCGCTGGCGGTGGTGCTGTCGTTTGTGCTGACGCTGCTGCTCGGCTTTGAGGATATTCCGGTCGAAGCGGAGAAAAACGCACCGACGGCGCAGCCGGTAACGGTAAAAGAAGCACAAGCCTGATTAATAGAGCGAGGTAACGCATGGCTGTTTTTCCGAAAGGATTTTTATGGGGCGGCGCACTGGCCGCCAACCAGTCGGAAGGGGGATATCTGGAGGGCGGCAAGGGGCTGACCACCGTCGATATGATCCCGCACGGCGCGAACCGTCTGGCGGTGAAACTGGGGCAGGAGAAGCGCTTTGCCCTGCGCGACGATGAGTACTATCCCAGCCATCAGGCGATCGATTTTTACCATCGCTACAAAGAGGATATCGCTCTGATGGCGGAGATGGGCTTTACGGTGTTCCGCACCTCGATTGCCTGGAGCCGTCTCTACCCGAAAGGCGACGAATTAACGCCGAATGAAGAGGGGATCGCCTTCTATCGCGCGGTGTTTGCCGAGTGCAAAAAGTACAATATCGAACCGCTGGTGACGCTGTGCCACTTCGATGTGCCGATGCACCTGGTGACGGAGTATGGATCCTGGCGCAACCGCAAAATGGTGGAGTTTTTCACCCGCTATGCCCGCACCTGTTTTGAAGCCTTCGACGGGCTGGTGAAGTACTGGCTTACCTTCAACGAAATCAACATCATGCTGCACAGCCCCTTCTCCGGTGCCGGGCTGGTGTTCGAAGAGGGCGAAAACCAGGATCAGGTGAAGTACCAGGCCGCGCACCACGAGCTGATTGCCAGCGCGCTGGCGACCAAAATCGCCCATGAGGTGAACCCGCAAAACCAGGTGGGCTGCATGCTGGCGGGCGGTAACTTCTACCCCTACTCCTGCAAACCGGCCGATGTCTGGACGGCGCTGGAGAAGGATCGCGAAAACCTCTTCTTTATCGATGTGCAGGCGCGCGGCAGCTACCCGGCCTACTCCGCCCGCGTATTTCGCGAAAAAGGGGTGCAGATTGTTAAAGAAGCAGGCGATGACGATATCCTGAAAAACACCGTCGATTTTGTCTCCTTTAGCTACTACGCCTCGCGCTGCGCCTCGGCAGAGATGAATGCCGCCAACACCAGCGCGGCGAATATCGTCAAATCCCTGCGCAACCCGCATGTTGAGGTGAGCGAATGGGGCTGGGGTATCGATCCGCTTGGCCTTCGCATCACTATGAACATGATGTATGACCGCTATCAGAAGCCGCTCTTTTTGGTGGAGAACGGGCTGGGGGCGAAAGATGAGGTCGATGCCAACGGCGAGATCAACGACGATTACCGCATCAGCTACCTGCGCGAGCATATCCGCGCGATGGGCGATGCGATTGAAGATGGTATTCCGGTAATGGGTTACACCAGCTGGGGCTGCATCGATCTGGTGGCGGCCTCCACCGGTGAGATGAGCAAACGCTACGGCTTTGTCTATGTCGACCGCGACGACCAGGGCAACGGCACGCTGGCGCGCAGCCGCAAGAAATCCTTCTGGTGGTATAAGAAGGTGATCGCCAGCAACGGCGCGGATCTCGACTGATCCTGACGGCAGCGAAAACACCGCTTTTCGCTGCCGTTTTATTTCACATATTCCTGGTTTTCCTGCCCGTAACGTGACAACGCTCACATCTATGCCAGGCTTAAACACGTGTCTACATAACGTTTAAGGAGCAAGCATGGCAGAGCAAAACACTAAACGACCTTTAGCGCCGCACTACCCGACCCCTCCTTTTGCCGAGCAACCGCAAACGCCGCCTGGCCTTGCCAGCAAGATGATCCCGGTGCCGGATCATGGCGAAACCAGCTATCGCGGTTCTGGCCGTTTGACCGGACGTAAAGCGCTGATCACCGGGGGTGACTCTGGTATCGGGCGCGCTGTCGCTATCGCTTATGCCCGTGAAGGGGCCGACGTGGCGATTAACTATCTGCCGGAAGAGGAGTCCGATGCGGCAGAAGTGATCAAACTGATTGAAGCAGAAGGCCGCAAAGCGATTGCGATTCCGGGCGATATTCGCTCCGAAGCCTTCTGCCAGCAGCTGGTAGAGGAAGCCGTCAAAGGCCTTGGCGGGCTGGATATTCTGGTTAACAACGCCGGTCGCCAGCAGTTCAACGAATCGATCCTCACCCTGTCGACGGAAGATTTCGACGCCACCTTTAAGACCAACGTCTACGCGATGTTCTGGATCACTAAAGCGGCGGTGAAACACCTGCCGGAAGGTGCGAGCATTATCAACACCTCTTCGGTGCAGGCCTACCAGCCAAGCCCGATCCTGCTTGATTACGCGCAGACCAAAGCCTCGATTGTCGCCTTTACCAAATCCCTGGCGCAGCAGTTGGGCGAGAAAGGTATTCGCGTCAATGCCGTCGCACCGGGTCCTTACTGGACACCGCTGCAATCAAGTGGCGGTCAGCCGCAGGAGAAAGTGCAGCAGTTTGGTGCCAGCGCACCGCTGAAACGCCCAGGCCAGCCGGTTGAGATTGCGCCGCTGTACGTAACGATGGCGTCGCCGGAAAGCAGCTACAGCTCCGGCCAGGTATGGTGCTCCGACGGGGGTACCGGTACGTTGTAAGGATTGCCACAATCCTGCATCTCGTGGTCGCCGCCCGGCGGCCACGTCCGCTTCTCCCCTCCTCTCAACAGGACACAACAGACCGTGAAGAACGCGCAATACACCTCTCCCGTGCGGGAAAATGGCTTTGTCGAGGCGGGCGATTATGCGGCTATCGGCGAAGGCCGCTCCGTGGCGCTGATTGCGCCGGATGGCTCAATTGACTGGTGGTGCGCGCCCAACCTTGATTCGGCCCCGCTGTTTGACCGCCTGCTCGACCCCGATATCGGCGGTTTTTTTCAGCTTGAGCCGGATGCGCCCTACAGCGTGACGCGGCGCTATCGCGATGACAGTAACGTGCTGGAAACCACCTTCACTACCGACAGCGGCAAAGTGCTCATTACCGAATCGATTAACAGCACGCTGGCGGGCCGCCTGCCGTGGAGCGAACTGGCGCGGCGCGTTGAAGGGCTTGAGGGAGAGGTGAAAATGAAGCTCTCCCTGCGCTTTGGCACGCGGGCGGAAACCTGCTCGCCGTGGCTTAACGAAACCGCTCACGGCAATGTCTACCATATTGCCGATCTGATGGCGATGCTGCGTACCAGCGAAGATGTGGCGATCGTCGATGTTGATGATGAGCAGATCCGCGGTATCTTTACGACCTCTCCTGAGAGCCGCACGCTGGTGGCATTACTGGTGACGGAGAAAGAGCCGCTGGCGGTGCCCGATCTCACGGCGATTGATGAACGGATCGAGACCAGCCACACCGCGTGGGTCGACTGGTCAAAAAGTCTCAGCTACCGCGGGGCGTATGAAAATCATGTCGGGCGCTCGGCGCTGGCACTGAAGTTTCTCTGGTACTCACCGACCGGTGCCCTTGCCGCAGCGGCAACGACGTCGATCCCGGAAGGGGTCGGCAAAGAGAAAAATTATGACTACCGCTATGCCTGGGTGCGCGATGCCTGCCTGATTATTAAAGCCTTCGCCTTTCTCGGCGCGCTGGAGGAGTGCAAAGCCGCCTTCTCCTGGTTATCCAAAACCATTATTCGCCACGGTGTGCGGTTGCACGCCTGCTATACGCTGGAGGGCGAAGCAGTGCCCGCCGAGACCTATCCGCCGCTGCGTGGCTATAAAGATTCACGCCCGGTGCGCGTCGGCAATAACGCCCGCGATCAGCTGCAATTGAGTATGTATGGCGACATGCTGGCGACGGCGCAGCTGTTTGTTAACGCCGGACACGTGCTCGATCTGCGCACGTCACGTTTACTGGGCGAGCTGGCGAACTGCTGCGCCGATCACTGGCGGCAAAAGGATTGCGGCATCTGGGAACTGCCCGAGCACCAGCACTATACCCACTCCAAAATGGCCTGCTGGCTGGCCCTTGACCGCGCGGTCGAGATGGCACGCGAGAAGCATATTGAGCCGACCTGGGTAGGCCGCTGGGAGCGCGAACGCGACCGTATTCGCGACTGGGTGGAGGAGCACTGCTGGTCTGAGCGCAAACAGGCCTACCTCTTTTATCCGCAAAGCGAGGATCGCCTCGACGCGTCGCTGGCGCTGGTGCACCGCTATGGCAACAGCGTTAATCCGCAGCGCATGTTATCCACCTACCGCGCCATCCGCGAAGAGTTGGGCGACGGCTGCGCCATGACCTACCGCTACAGCGGCGTGCAGGAGGAGGAGAACACCTTCGTCGCCTGTTCGTTCTGGCTGGCGGAAGCCTGGGCGGCAATGGGTGAGATCGAGTGCGCGAAAACCGCGATGGAGGAGATCCTTGAGTGCATCTGCGATAAAGGCAACGTCGAAACCTTCAACGAGATGTTCGACGTGCGCACCGGAAAATGGAGCGGCAACCTGCCGCAGGGGTTGAGCCATCTGGCGCTGATCTGCGCCGCGCAGGCGATAACCGAGCATTCGTGAGAGGTTGATGCGCCTTGCGCTATCCGGCCAGGTTAAACATGTGGCGCGCCTCATGCTCAATTAACCACTTTTTGCGGGCAATGCCGCCGCCATAGCCGGTCATGGTGCCATTTTTACCGATAATACGGTGGCATGGGATCACTATTGCCACCCGGTTGGCACCATTCGCCGCCGCGACCGCCCTCACCGCCAGCGGTTTATCGATACGCTCGGCAAGGCATTGATAGTGCGTTGTTTGGCCATATGGCACATCCTGCAAGCCTTGCCAGACGAGGCGTTGAAAGGCGCTGCCCGGCAGATCTAATGCCAGATCAAAATGGCGGCGCTGGCCTGCAAAATAGTCGCTTATCTCCTTTTCGGCCTGCCGCGTATGCTCATTCTCGCCGGCAAGAATACGGGCGTTAAGCAACCGTTGCAGATCGCTAAACTCGGTTTCAAGCATACGTCTGTCGACAAACTCAAGCAGGCAAACCCCGCGCGCGGTAGCGCAGACAAACATTGGACCCAGCGGCGTCGTGAAGCGGTGGATCATGATGGTTTGCCGTCCTTCGCTCGGCGCGGCACCGGTGAGTTTTTTATAGGTGTAACCGAACCCGCTCAGCGATTCATACCCACTGTCGAAAGCCACATCGGTGGCGCTGCGACCGCCTTTAAGCTCCTGCAACGCAACGTTGACGCGCATCATCCGCTGAAAAGCCTGAAACGTCATGCCATGGTGTTGTAAAAACCAGCGCCTGACACGCTCCGGGCTGATATTTCGCTCACGCAGCTGCGTATCACTGATGCGGGATTTCAGGTTATTACGCACCAGCGTAACCGCCTGCTCAATAAAGTCTGGCGCAGAGCAGGCATTTTCTGTTGGTCGGCACACTTTGCACGGTCGGAAACCCGCATCCAGCGCCGATTTCATATCGCTATAAAACTCGACATTTTCCCGCTTCGGCTTACGCGCCCGGCAGACAGAGACGCAGAATACACCGGTGGTTTTCACGCCGACGAAGAACACACCCGTGTACTCCGAGGCGCGGTCGAGCAGCGCCTGATACCAGTTCGCGCATTGAACAGGATCACTGATTTTCATCGCAGAAAATCTCCTCAAAAACCTGCTTCCGCTGAATGCCTGAGAGTAACGTTTTTAGCCGGGCCTGTATCGCTTGATGCAGGAAATTTCCTGTTGATATCCGCCGCACACCCCAGCTTGAGAGTGCAGCAATATCAGCCAGCCCCGGTAAGGCCATCACATTGAGCGGCAGCGCAACCTGTCCCGCAATGGTGATGATATCCGTGTCCTCTTTTACACCCGGCACAAACAACCCATTGGCACCGTGGTCCGCATACAGTTCGCCGCGCCGCAGCGTTTCCTGCAGGGCATCATCGACCCCAAGCAGAAAGGTATCGGTACGGATATTGAAAAAGAAACCCGCGGGCAGCAGGCTGACGAGGGTTTGCAACTGACGCGCGAAAAGTAGGGGATCAACCAGAGATCGTATGCCGTTGACCACCTGGCTATCTTCCAGATTGATACCGACCACGCCCAGTGCGATTAACTGCTGGATATTTTGCGCAATCTCTTCGGCAGAACGGCCATAACCCGCCTCCAGATCGACGCTTAATGGTAAATCGCTTACGGCGCGAATGCGCTCGACCATAAAGAGCAGATGCGCGAAGGGCATTGCTTCGCCATCGGCATAGCCGAACTGTGCGGCGATAGCGGCACTTGAAGTGCCTAATGCCGCATAGCCCGCCTGCTCCGCCGCCTGGGCACTGCTTGCATCCCAGACGTTAGCTAACAGTAAAGGGCAAGGTTGTTGATGAAGGTCGTTGAACGTCATGGTCGTCTCCGGTGGTGTTGTTGAGCCGAGTCTGACGTTTAGAGCCATAGACGCACAACCGAAAATCGGACGACCATTTTTACCCTGAGCGGGCGCGGTTTCTTGCCGGATGGCGGCTGCGCCTTATCCGGCCTACGAAGACGACGGGCGGCGATCGGGGGCTGTTAAAGATGTTGGTATTTTCGGGAAGAAGGTGACGGTGCGCGATTCTGTAAAGGCAGGAGCTTTTTTAATTTTGCGACTTTTTCATCGAATACTTTGAGATTTTGGCTCTGTCTATACCCACACAAAAAATGTAATTATTTCGGCGATTTATAACAACCGATAGTATAAAGATGGAAACCAGAGAAGGCTTTGAAAGAGCGTTAACATGTGGGGAAGCTGTGCTGGCACGCTCTATATATGGCAATTCAATTTTTTATAACGACGTAAAAGTACATTGTGACAGTTACTTTCCATTCGGATTACAAGATCCGGCATATGCTATGGCCCTCAATGGAGAGCTGTGGTTTCGTAAAGAGAGTTATTTATCCGACTTCTCGCAAGGAAATGATGAATCTCAGCATACTTTCATACATGAAATGGCTCATGTCTGACAGCACCAGAAAGGTATGTGGGTAAGGTTGAGCGGCCTTTTTAGCGGAGTTGCTGATTATACGTACCGCCTTGATGGTAAGAGGTTGCTCCATCACTACACGATGGAACAGCAAGCATCCATCATTGCTGATTATTGGTTGCTTCGAAAATTAGGGTATTCCAGATGGATTAAAAACGTACGCCTTATCAATTTCAGGGGTGTAACAAATAAGACTGTCCTGCCAGAATACGAATATGTTCTTTCACACTTTTTAAACCAAAGGTAATAGCCGATGAAAAAAATGGTGTTAGTAAGCCTGTTAGTATTATCGCTTGCAGCCTGCCATCAGAACCCACAGCCTCCGCAGCTACGGGCTAAGGCTGTTACCGTCGCGAATAACGTTTGTGTTCTTGTTCAACCTGAAGGCGATGAAAAAGTGGCGATTGTCAAAATCTCAGAAGTTGGTAATCCGCAAAATGCGCTTGAGGAATATGGCATCAACGATATAGCGGCGACGCCTGATAGTTGCATGCCAACTTATGGCTATAAGTTTGAAAAAGGGCACTCCTATAACTTCACCGTCTACCTCGACTCAGACGAAAAAAGGGAGAAAGCGATAATCCCCTCTTCACGCATATTCTCTGTAGGCTTTGCCGTTCGGGATAATAACGGTAATACAGAAATATTTGGCGATAACTGATTTTGAGCCCAGTGGCTGGGCTCATATTTATTCTCTTACGGGTAAATCGCCATCAGTACACTGCGTTGATCCTGCGAGAAGAGAGTGAAATCATCACTTAGCGCCGTATTTTTTGTTAATAAACGCTGCTTAACCGCCGGAAATTTATCGTCGTTAGTAAAAAACAGCGCCATCAGATAATCCATATTTTCAATATGATTACTTTCCGATTCGCTGATTACACGTTGATAGCACGTATCCTCTTTTTTACCCAAACGCTCTTTAAGCATGCACTCTTGCAGCAAAAAAGATGGGTTAGCGTTAGCTCTGTTAACAGATTCAAGATAAGTGAGGGATTTCTGATAGTCGCCTCTGGAAGCAAGCAGGCTGGTATAACTGCGAATAACATTCACATTTTCAGGATTTTTGCGCGCTAGCTTGTCGAAATCCTCTAATACGACAAGTTTATCCGCATCCTCTGACAGCGTGTACTTTTTCACCAGCTCAGAGGCTTGCTGTGTGGGCTCCGCTATCGCGGGTGCGCCGAGAAAAAGGATTAAGATGAATGTTGTCACGCCACTGATACGCATTGAGCTCTCCTTGCTTTAAAACGAGACATAACCTTACTGCGCAGCGCTTTTTATACCAAACACCCTAAACAGTGCGCTTCTTCCCTCTTCGGTAATCGTCACTTCGCGGTAGCCCGGCGTGCGCTGCAGCCAGCCGCGCTGTTCGAAGGCGATAAGCAGCGCGGCGCCGGCATCGCCGCCGAGATGAAAGCGGCGCTCACTCCAGTCGAGGCAGGCGCTGCAGGGTTTACGGCGGGTGTGCGGGTCGAGCGCTACGCCGAGTTTTGCAAGCTCGCGCCTGCCGGTTTCAGTTACCGCATCGCCCGCTTCGGTTATCCACCCATCTCGCTGCATCACGCTGTAAATGCCAACGGCGATCTCACCGGCAAGGTGATCGTAACAGGTACGTGCCCGGCGGAGCGCTTGCGGCGTGCGGGTGACGGGGGCTTTTGCGCCGCGCATCGACACACCCATCATATTTTCCAGCAGCCCGGCGACATCGCTGCCCGCCAGCCGGTAGTAGCGATGCCGACCCTGCGAGACGCAGACCAGCAGCCCGCTGTTTAGCAGCTTGGTTAAGTGCGCGCTGGCCGTTGACGCGGCGATATCAACCACCGCGCAGAGTTCCGTTGCGGTCCACGCCCGCCCATCCATCAGCGCGCAGAGCATCCGCGCGCGCGACGGTTCCGCCATGGCGCTGGCGATGGCGGCAAGAGCGCTCTCCAGCGCAGGCGGTGAATTGTCGGCAGGTAAACTCATACTTTCGAAACGTCCCAATGTTGTGTCACCTCGTGCGCCAGTGGATCATTATCGGTGAGCAGGATCAAGCGATTATCGTGATCGCTGTACTGCACCTCAATGTTGATCCCGGCGTTTGCCAGCGCGCGTGCAATTGCACCCAGCTCGCCCGGCCTCTCCTGCTTCAATTTGCGGATAAGTGGCTTTCTCACGCTTTGCAGCGTAAAGCCTGCCGCCTTCAACACCTGTCCTGCGCGCTCCCCCTCTTCCACCAGAAAGTGAGCATGGCACTGCGCGTTGACGGTAAACACCCCGCCGCCCTCAAGACCGACGCCATTGCGACCAAGCGTTTCGCCAAGCGCCGCCAGCGCGCCGGGCGCATTATCCAGCACCACGTGAAGATCGTACATATCAGGCTCTCCTGTCGGTCGAGGTATAGTCGCGAAATACCTGCGCGACGCGAATGCGGTAGAACGAAAAGATGGTGCGCTGCCCTTCTGCCTGCGCGGCCTGGTGCAGGACGTTTTGCTTCCAGGCGATCACCGCTGCCTCATCGCGCCACCAGGAGAGGGACAAAATCTTCCCCTCCGTGCTCAGGCTCTGAAAGCGCTCAATGGTGATAAAGCCGTCAATCTCCGCCAGCTGCGGCTTCAGTTCTGCGGCAAGTTGCATATAGCGCGGCTGCTCGCCAGGCGCAATATCCGCTTCAAATAACACTGCGATCATAAGTACTCCCTCCACTGTTCCGTTTCGCCAGTGTTATGCAGCGCCCAACGCGATGCTTCGCCCGGCAACGAAATGTCGCCGTAACCCCTCTTTTTTAGGAGTGATTTAGCTCGCACTTTTCCATGAAACCGGTTGCGGCAGAGCGTCACCAGGCTAGCATGAAACCGGTTTCACCCAGTTACACCTACTCAGTTTCCGATAATAAAAGGTAAATAAAAATGGCCGTTATCAGGGATTACAATAAGTTAGCGAGCGATATCCTGCGGGAGGTCGGCGGTGAAGAGAACATCAGCAACTTCTCCCGCTGCGCCACACGACTGCGCCTTGTCCTCAATGAAATGCCCGCCACGGCAAAAAACAACGTGCAGAGTTTGCCCGGCGTAATTGCGGTCGTTGAGAGCGGAGGTCAGTTCCAGGTGGTGATTGGTACTCACGTCGCCGATGTCTTTAACGCCCTGAGCGGCATGGTGAAAGAGCGCGGCGATGACGCGCCGCCAGCCAAAACGCGCTGGCTCGATGCGGTGATCGCCACCATGTCAGCGGTGTTTGCCCCGATCGTCTATATTCTTGCCGCCGCCGGGATTTTACAGGGTTTGTTGATCCTGCTCGGCCTTGCTGATGCGGATATCAAGTCTACCGGCACCTTTGCGGTGCTCAACTTTATGTCCTGGACGCCGTTTGCCTTCCTGCCGGTGTTTATTGCCATCACCGCCGCGCGCCACTTTAAGTGCAACCCCTTTATTGCCGTGCTCTGCTGCTGCGCGCTGATCAACCCCGAGTGGACGGCGCTGGCGGGCAAAATCGCCGCCGGTAACGAAGTGAAGTTCCTCTTCTTCCCGCTGGCGGAAACGGTTTATACCTCGTCGGTACTGCCGCCGCTGTTCCTCGTCTGGGCGCTGTCGTGGTTTGAGCGCCGGGTGGAAAAATGGCTGCCGGAGGTGATAAGCCCGCTCTTTACGCCGCTTATCTGCTTTGTGGTGATTGTGCCGCTGACGCTGATTGTGATTGGGCCGCTGACCAGCTGGGCGGCGATCGGCGTGGCAAATGGCTACAACGCCCTTTTCCATGCCGCTCCGGCGCTGGCGGCAGCGATTATTGGCGGCGTCTGGCAGGTGATTGTGATTTTTGGCGTTCACTGGGGTATTACGCCGGTGATCATGGCCAACTTCGACACCCAGGGGTATGACTCCTTCCAGGCTTATCAGACCATCGCGGTAATTGGTCAGATGGCAGCAGTCTTCGGCGTGTTTATCAAAAGCCGTAACAAACAGCTGAAAGCCACCTCGCTGTCGGCGGGCGTGACCGCCATTTTTGGTATTACCGAACCGGCGATTTACGGCGTTACGCTGCGCTTTAAAAAGCCCTTTATCTGCGGTTGTATTGGCGGTGCCATCGGCGCAGTTGTCGCCAGCCTGTTTGGCAGCCTCTATTATGCCTATGCCGCGCTGCCGGGCCTCTTTACGCTGGTGAACGCCATCAGCCCCGATGCGCCGATGTCCTTTATTGGCGAACTGGCCGGTGCCGGGACGGCGATTGTGCTGACCGTAGTGATGGTGCAGTTTGTTGGCTTTGACGATCCGGTTGAAGAGACGCCCGCAGAGCAGAAACCAGCGACGGTTACCGTTGGCACACTGCAAATGCTCAGCCCGATTAAAGGCGAAGTGATTGCGCTGGAGAGCGTGAAAGATGAAGCGTTTGCCGGCAAAGTGCTGGGCGATGGCATCGCGATTGTCCCAGCCGAAGGGAAAGTGGTCGCGCCGTGCGATGCGCAGGTCGCGACATTAATTGACTCCCATCACGCTATCGGCCTGATCTGTGACAATGGCGCAGAATTACTGATCCATGTTGGCCTGAATACCGTTAATTTACAGGGGCAATACTTTACGCCGCTGGTGAAAGAGGGCGACCGGGTGACAGCAGGCACGCCTCTGCTGGCATTCGATAAGGCGAAAATTGAGCAGGCCGGGTATGATTTAACAACGCCGGTGCTGGTGGTGAACAGCGATGAGTTCACGCTTACTCACCATCAGTCACAAGGTGCCGTCACGGCGGGAGCGCCGCTGATGTCGCTGGCCTGACAAGAGAGATAACACGAGCGAGGATGAAGAATGGTAACGATACTGGATGTCGCACGGCTGGCAGGCGTCTCCAAAGCGACGGTATCGCGCGCGCTGAACGGCAAAGTCTTTGTCCGCGAAGAGGTTAAAGCCCGCATTATGCAGGCGATTGACGAAACGGGTTACAAGCCAAACCAACTGGCGCGCAACCTTGCCAATAATAAAACCAACTCCGTCGGTCTGGTGATCACTAACGGGCTCTACAACGGCCCGTTCTTCTCCAGCATGATTTACCACGCGGCGACCGACAGCGAAATGCACGGTCGTCAGTTGGTACTGGCGGATGGAAAACACAGCGCGCAAGAGGAGCGGGACGCTATCGACCTGCTGCTGTCGCTGCGCTGTGAAGCGATCCTCATCTACCCGAAATACCTGACGGTCGACGAGCTGGACGAGATTATTGATACCAGCGAGACGCCGATTGTGGTGATTAACCGTGAGCTGACCCGCAACCGCAGCCAGTGCGTGTTTGTTGACCACCAGCAGAGCAGTGAAAGGATGGTGGCGTATCTGCTGGCGCAGGGGCATACGCGTATTGCCTTTGTCGCCGGTTCCGAGGGTTCGCCCACCGGCGACAGCCGTCTGGCGGGGTATCACCAGGCGCTGCGCAACGCCGGAATCGAGCCGGACCCACAGCTGCTGGTGCGCGGCAGCTGGAGCACCGATAGCGGTTATGAGGCCGGGCGCGAGCTGCTGGCGCGCAATGTGCCGTTCAGCTGTGTGCTGGCGGGGAATGACGATATGGCGATTGGCGTGGCGAAAGCGTGTCAGGAGGCCGGGCTGCGCCTGCCGGAGGATGTTTCCCTTGCCGGGTTCGATGATTCGGTGATTGGCAAATATTACAACCCGGCGCTCACCACCCTGCATGTGCCGATGGATGAGATGATCCGCCACGCGGTAGCGATCCTCTTGTTGCCGGATGAAACGCCCCCGCGCGCCCATCAGGGCGAGTTGGTGTGCCGCGAGTCGGTGGTTAAGGTTAGGTAATGCCTGGTTTTTGTAGGCAGGATAAGGCAAAGCCGCCATCCGGCAATGCAGCAGATTAATGCCTGATGGCGCTACGCTTATCAGGCCTACGCAAACCGAAGCGGTTGAGAGTTTTGTAGGCCGGATAAGGCACCAGCCGCCATCCGGCGATGCAGCTGACAAATGCCTGATGGCGCTGCGCTTATCAGGCCTACGCAGACCGAATCGTTTGAAAGCTTTGTAGGCCGGATAAGGCGGGAGCCGCCATCCGGCGATGCCGCCGACAAATGCCTGATGGCGCTGTGCTTATCAGGCCTACGCAAACCGAAGCGGTTGTCAGCCGGATATCGTTTGTCGGCCCGATATCTTTTGTAGGCCGGATAAGGCGGGAGCCGCCATCCGGCGATGCCACCGACAAATGCCTGATGGCGCTACGCTTATCAGGCCTACGCAAACCGAATCGGTTGATAGCTTTGTAGGCCGGATAAGGCGCCAGCCACCATCCGGCAATGCAGCAGATTAATGCCTGATGGCGCTGCGCTTATCAGGCCTACAAATACTTATCACGCCGACAAATACCGAATCGTTTGCTACGCGCCGATGCTGTTTAACGTATCCAGCGCCTCGCGCGGCAATACCAGCTTCGCGCTGGCGAGGTTCTCCTGCAGATGCTGCGGAGAGGAGGTGCCCGGGATCAGCAAAATATTGGGTGAACGCTGTAACAACCACGCCAGCGCCACCTGCATGGGCGTGGCATCAAGCTCCGCCGCCACCGCATTCAGCTCGCTCGATTGCAGCGGTGAAAAACCGCCAAGCGGGAAGAACGGCACAAAGGCGATGCCCTGCTCATTCAGACTATCAATCAGCGCGTCATCCTGGCGGTTCGCCACGTTATAGAGATTCTGCACGCAGACGATGGGCGTCATTTTCTGCGCGTCCGCCACCTGCTTCGCCGTCACGTTGCTCAGGCCAATATGGCGAATCAGGCCGCGATCTTTAAGCTTAATTAAGGTCTCCAGCGGTGCCTCCAGCGACCCCTCCGCCGGGCCGTGGGCACTAAACATCGCGCGCAGGTTCACCACATCCAGCACATCAAGCCCGAGATTGCGCAGGTTATCTTCCACCGCGCGGGTCAGCTCTTCGTCGCTAAAAGCGGGCAGCCAGTTGGCTTTCTCGTCGCGGCGCGCGCCGACTTTGGTGACAATCGTCAGGTTATCCGGATAGGGATGCAGCGCCTGTTTGATCAATTTATTGGTGACGTGTGGGCCGTAAAAATCACTGGTATCAATATGATTCACCCCGGCGGCCACCGCATCGCGCAGCACCTGCAGCGCGCGCGCTTCGTCGGCCGGCGGGCCAAACACGCCAGGGCCTGCGAGCTGCATTGCACCATAACCCAGACGACCCACTTCGTTGTCGCCCAGACGATAAGTCAGCGAAAGTTCAGACATAGCATTGCTCCTGTGTGTTAAGTCAGTCGATTGTAGGCGGCGCGTCTGAAGGCGGCAATGCACCTTTTGTGCGAAGGGTAAAGGCGCCCCTCAAGCCATGGATATATAACGCAATCGTTACAAGAAATGTCTACACTTGAGAAAACGGGCCTTCTCGAGGATGTCATATGATTTTTCCAGCTATGCCAGTCAACGAAAAAGAGCGTCTGCACTCTTTATACATGATGGATCTGCTTGATAAAAAAGATGACGAACGCTTCGACCGCTTAACCCGCATGGCGAAAACCACCTTCGATGTGCCGATTGCGGTGATTAGCCTGCTCGATCGCGATCGCCAGTGGCTGCTCTCTCGCGGCGGCATCGATACCCATGAAACCCCGCGCAACCTCTCTTTCTGCGCCCACGCCATTCTCGAAGAGGGCGTCTTTATTGTGAAAGATACCCAGATGGATACGCGCTTTGCCGATAACCCCTTTGTCACCGGCGAACCGTGGGTGCGTTTCTACGCCGGTTGCCCGGTGCATCTGCCGGATGGCGCCATTGCCGGTACCATCTGCATTATCGACACCTACCCGCGCCCCTTCTCCAGCGCGGAGATCAACACCCTGCTCGATTTTGCCGCCATCGTCGAAGATGAGTTTTTAATCCTCAGTATGGCGATGACCGATGCCCTGACCGGCATGCCGAACAGCCGCGGCTTTTATCGTTCTGGCGAGAAGCGCTTCACCTTGTCGAAAGAGCACAACACCCCGTTCAGCCTGCTCTATTTCAGCATCGACAACCTGAAGTCGATCAATGAAGTACTGGGCAGTAAAGAGGGGGATGCGGTGGTGAAAACCTTCGCCAGCACGCTGATGAAATGCCTGCAGGAGCAGGATATCGCCGCGCGCATGGGCGGCGGTGAGTTTGCCGTGCTGCTCAGCAACAGCGCCGAGCATGATGTCGATGCCTTCCTGTTTGACCTGCAAACGCGAATGGACGCGCTGGAGGTGAGCGGCGGCAAAAACTACCACATCAACTACTCTCACGGCGTGATTGAGCAGGATGAGAAGTACACCACCCTGCGCGACATGCTGGAGGAGAGCGGCAAAGTGATGTACGCGGAAAAACGCCGCCGTTAAAGGGTGGCGAAACCGCCCTGCCCTTGCCAGCCCTCAAGCCGTTGATAGATTGTCTCTACCGCCGCCTTCACCGGCGGCGTCATCGGGTAGTAAAAGCCGACGATATCGGGCTGAATGCCGAGGAAAATCACCTCGCCGACATCCTCTTTCAACTGATCGATCAGGTAGTTGAGCGGCATATTGTGGGTGGTCATCATAAACATCTCGGCGATGTCGTCCGGGTTAACCACGCGGATCTCGCCGGGGTTAAGCCCCATATCGGTAGCGTCGACCAGCAGCAGCCGTGCCGGGCGCAAATCACGGATCGCGGCAACGTCATTCTCCGGCGCGCTGCCGCCATCAATCACCCGCCACTCTCCCGCAGGTTTAGCGGCGCACATCTCCGCCAGCAGCGGGCCTGCGCCATCGTCGCCCATCATGCTGTTGCCGACACAGAGTAAAACGTCAGTCACGTAACCTCCTGACCATCAGATAGATGGCGCTCTCCTGGTAAATGTCATGCAGCATCGACAGCAACTCGCGGCTCCACGCCTGCTGCGTTTCACTTTGCTGCGCCAGCGCGCGGTCAAAAGCGTTCGCCAGCAGCATCACATGCGTACTGTCGATAACAATTTCACCGTAGCGCGGCACCCCTTCCATTTTCCGCCGCGCTTCGCTGCCCGCTTCAAGGGTGGCAATCCACGCCAGATAGTCGTCCCACGAGCAGGTGAGCGCCGCCTCCAGACAGTCGATCACCCCAAGATGGTGGCCAATAGCCAGACTGTAGTAGACCACCTGTTGCGCCTGCGGCGGCGTCGCCTCGTTTTCGTCGATAAATTTGCGCCGCAGCTGGCTAAAGACCACCGTTTCGCCCATCAGATTTTCGCCTCCTGCACCACCTGGTTAAGGTGGCTGACAATCTCCGTCAGGCGCGGATCGTTCTCCTGCGCCAGCCAGTTCATCACTTCATGTTCACCGAGGGTGCGCAGGCGCAGGTAGTCATCGGCAATCTGGCGGCCATAGCGATAACCCGCCAGTCGGCGCGCGGTGCGATCCACTTTGACCCGCAGTGGCTGCACCATCTGCGGATGGAGGATCTCCGCCGGTTGATCGTCCAGTTCGCCGGGCAGACGAGCGTGAATTTTCTGCTCCAGCAGCCCGAGCGCCATCGCAAAGCCATACAGCGTGGCGGCGGGCGTCGGCGGGCAGCCGGGAATATAGACATCGACCGGCACGATCTTGTCGGTTCCACCCCAGACGCAGTAGAGATCGTGGAAGATCCCGCCGCTATTGCCGCAGGCACCGTAGGAGATACAAATTTTCGGATCCGGCGCCGATTGCCAGGCGCGTAACGCCGGGGAGCGCATTGCGCGGGTGACCGCGCCGGTAAAGAGCAAAATATCGGCATGACGCGGCGAGGGCACCACTTTAATACCGAAACGTTCGGCGTCGAACAGCGGTGAAAGGGTAGCGAAAATCTCAATTTCGCAGCCATTGCAGCCACCGCAATCCACGCGGTAAACGTAGGCTGAGCGTTTGATCTTCTTCAGCAGCGAGGCTTTCATGCTGGCGATGGACTCCTCCACCGTCATGGGCAGCGGAATGCCCTCTGCGTCGCGCGGTCCAATAAGCTGGCTCATCAGCTGGCCTCTCTCATATGGCGGGTCAATTCAATACGGTCGGTTGGCACCAGGCACTGCTGGCGTTTACAGGCCGGGCAGGTTTCAAAGCTGGCGCGGTGCGCTTCGGCGCGGGTGTCGCCGTTATGCGCCAGCAGCGCGATGGCGTAATCGATCTCTTTCTGCACGGCAAAGGGGCGCGCGCATTCGCGGCACTGGCACAGCTCAAAGCGCGACTGTTGCAGAAAGTCGGCCTTGTTCCACACCGCCAGCTCATACTCCTGCGACAGGGTAATCGCCGCCGTCGGGCAGACCTCTTCGCAGCGGGCACAGAAGATGCAGCGCCCAAGATTAAACTGCCAGGCCTGCTCGCCGGTGGCGAGATCGGTCTCTACCGTCAGCGCATTAGAGGGGCAGGCATTGACGCACGCCGCGCAGCCGATGCACTGCTGCGGGTTGTGCTGCGGCTTACCGCGAAAATTTTTATCAACTGGCATCGGCGACAGCGGATAGTCGCTTGTCGGCGCTCCGGTTTTGATCACTTTTTTGATAAAGGTAAACATGGCTTGCAACGCTCCTTCTATTTCAGCGGCGAGTGCTTACGCTCAATGCTGTAGCGCTCCAGCTCTTTGTAGGGCACCACCTTGCTCTTTTTCTTGCGCACATCCACCACCGTCATGCGGTCGGTGCAGGAGTAACAAGGATCGAGGCTGCCGATAATCAGCGGCGCGTCAGAGACGGTATTGCCGCGCAGCATGTAGCGCAGGGTTGGCCAGTTGGCGTAGGTCGCCGCACGGCAGCGCCAGCGGTAGAGTTTCTGGTTGTCGCCGGTCATGCTCCAGTGGATATCATCCCCGCGCGGCGCTTCGGAAAAGCCGAGAGCAAAGCGGTGCGGAATATAGGTAAAGCCCTCGACCATCAGCGGGCCGCCGGGCAGGTTATCGAGCCCGAAATCAATCATGTTCAGGGCGGTAAAGACTTCGTTGATGCGCACTTTCAGGCGCGAAATCACATCACAGCCCTGCTCGGTGTGGACGGTCATTGGCAGCAGGCCGTAGCCGACAAACGGGTGATCGGCGCGGGTGTCGCGAGCGTGGCCGCTGGCGCGCACCATCGGGCCGACATTGCTGAAGTCGCGGGCGATTTGCGGATCAAGGCGGCCAATGCCGACCGTGCGCTGCTCTATGTTCGGCGTGCTCAACAGCATATCGACCAGCTCCTGCACATCGCGGCGCATCTGCTGCGCCAGCTGGCGGGTCTGGATCATCTCATCCTTCAGCATGTCGCGACGGATACCGCCAATCAGGTTCAGGCCGTAGGTTTTACGCGCCCCGGTGAGAATTTCCGCCATCTTCATCGAGGTTTCACGCACGCGGAAGAACTGCATAAAGCCGGAGTCAAAGCCGACAAAGTGGCAGGCCAGGCCGAGGTTGAGCAGGTTGGAGTGCAGGCGCTCGACCTCAAGCAAAATGGCGCGGATCATCTGCGCACGCTCCGGCACGACAATGCCCATCGCGTTCTCCACCGAGGTGGTGTAAGCGGTGCTGTGGGCAAAGCCGCAGATGCCGCAGACGCGATCCGACAGAAAGGTCACCTCGTTGTAACCCATGCGGGTTTCTGCCAGCTTTTCCATGCCGCGGTGGACATAGAACATGCGGTAATCGGCGTCGATAATGTTCTCGCCATCGACGAATAGACGGAAATGGCCCGGTTCGTCAGAGGTGACGTGCAGCGGGCCAATTGGCACCACATTGTTCTTCTTATCACCCAGTTCGTTGATGAACTCGTAGGTTTCCGCATCGGTGGTCGGCGCGGGGCGCTGGCGGTAATCCATGCTGTCTTTGCGCAGCGGATAGAGTTCATCCGGCCAGTCGTCGGGCAACACCAGACGGCGCTCATCGGGCAGGCCTACCGGGATCAGGCCATACATATCGCGCACTTCGCGCTCGCCCCATACTGCCGCCGGCACGCGCGGCGTGACCGAGGGGTACTCCGGTTTCAGGGCATCCACTTCGACGCGCACGGTGATCCAGCACTTCACGCCCTGCTCCATCGACAGCACGTAGTAAACGGCGAAGTGACCGTTGAGCTTGCGCTCATCGTTACCAAACAGCACCGACAGCCAGCCGCCCTGCTGGTAGTAGAGGAACTCGACCACTTCCGGCAGATAGTTGATTTTGATGGTCAGGGTCAGCTGATCCTTTGTCTGCCATGCGCTCTCCAGCACCACGCCGGGGAATTTTTCATGCAGCGCGGCAAGGTAGTGTTGGCCGATCTTTTCTTCAGACATAGATGAACTCTCTTAATAGGTCGCCAGCAAGGAGACAAAGGCCAGGAAGGCGACGCCGAAACCGGCCCAGGTAACGCGCGAGGCGGCAACAAAACGCAGGCGCGCCATGCTGTTTTCAAATAACGCGATGACCAGCACGCCGAGCAGCAGTTTCAGCAGCGCGACAACCAGCGCCAGCAGCAGACCGCCAATGCTGAAGGCGGTCATCTGCCCCCAGGGGAAAAAGACGCCGACAAACAGTTGCAGCACCACCAGCTGTTTCAGGCTGATGCCCCACTTGAGGATGGCGAAACCGCTGCCGCTGTACTCGGAGAGCGGCCCCTCCTGCAACTCCTGCTCCGCTTCCGCCAAATCGAACGGCAGTTTGCCCATCTCGATAAAGGTGGCGAAGGCGCAGGCGCAGAGCGCAAGAAACAGCGGCAGGCTGGCGTGCAGCGGCCAGTGATAAACGGTGTCGGTAATGTGGGTGATATGGGTCGACCCGGCGACCAGCGCCGCCACCCACAATCCCAACAGCAGGATCGGCTCCACCAGCACGCCGAGCATCGCTTCGCGGCTGGCACCCAGCCCGGTAAAGGGGCTACCGGTATCCAGCCCGGCGATGGCAAAGAAGAAGCGGGCAATGGCGAAGAGGTAGATAAGCGTGATCAGATCGCCGAGCAGCGGCAGCGGTGAGGTCACCGTTATCACCGGCAGCGCAGTGGCAATCGTCAGCATCACGCCAACCATCACCAGCGGCGTCAGACGAAAGACCCAGCCGGAAGCCGCCGGGGCAATGCTCTGCCGCCCAAGCAGTTTGAACAGATCGCGATACTCTTGCAGCACGCCCGGCCCGCGCCGGTTATGCAGACGCGCACGCGCCACGCGGCTGATGCCGGAAAGCAGCGGCGCAAGGGCGAACAGCACCAGCGCCTGTACAACAGCAAACAGAAAACTCATCTTCAGGCTCCTCGGGAAATCACCACAACCACCAGCACCGCCAGCTCAATCAGCGCCAGGCGACGAAACAGCAGCGGCGCGGCGTCGCCCCGCCAGACGGGCAACGACAGCGTTGGCTCCAGCCATTTGCGCAGCGCGAGTACCGGCGCGAAGGCCGCTTTAACCGGCATCGCAAAACCGTGGGCGGTGATGACCATCGACGCTTCATGGTCGTAACCACACACCCACGCCGCCCCCCTGCTGCGCGACGGCAGACGGTCGCCCTTCAGCAGCAGGAGCAGCACCAGCGGCAGTAGCGTCGCGGCAATCAGCAGCAGGGCAATCATCGGTTGCGACACCACGGTGTTCGCCGTTTCAAGCGGCAGCGGCACGGCATTGAACAGGCGCGGCAGCAGCCACGGCGCGGCAACCCCGCCAATCACACAGCAGATCGCCAGCGCCGCCACGCTTACACTCATTAGCCACGGCAGCGGGCGCGGGTTTTCCGCCTGCGCGCTGCGCGGTGCGCCAAGAAAGGTGACGCCATAGACTTTCGCCATGCACATCACCGCCAGCGCGCCCGTGATCGCCAGCCCAACCGCCAGCAGCGGCCCCATCACTTGCAGAAGAAAATTGCCGCTGGCGCTTAAGCGGAAGAAGGACTGGTAGATCACCCACTCGCCGGCGAAACCGTTGAGCGGCGGCAGCGCGGCCATCGCCATCAGGCCGACCAGCATCGCCAGCGAGATAAGCGGCATGCGTTTACCGAGGCCGCCCAGTTTTTCGATATCGCGATAACCGATAGCAAACCAGAGCGCGCCCGCGCCGAGAAACAGCGTGCTTTTAAACAGGCTGTGGTTGAAAAGATGATAGAGACCGCCGACCAGCCCGAGCGCCACCAGCGCAGGCTGGCGCAGCGCAAGCCCGCTGATGCCTGCGCCAAGGCCGAGCAGGATAATGCCGATATTCTCCAGCGTGTGGTAAGCCAGCAGCCGCTGGATATTGTGTTCCATCAGCGCATACAGCCCGCCGACAAACGCGGTCAGCAGACCAAACGCCAGCAGCAGCACGCCCCACCACAGCGGCGGTTGCCCGCCAAGTAAAGAGAGCGTCAGGATGCCGAACAGCCCGACCTTCATCACCACGGCGGAGAAGAGCGCCGCCGCCGGAGCCGGGGCATTGGCATGGGCCTGCGGCACCCAGGCGTGCAGCGGGATAATCCCCGCCAGCAGGCCAAAACCGATCACGCCGAGCAGCCAGAGGCCGCCGCTCAGGGGGTGCAGGCTCAACACGCTGAAATCGAGGGTCTGGTAGCGCTGCCACAGCAGCCAGCAGAGCAGCGCCAGCAGCAGCGTGCCGAGACGCCCGAGGGCGAACCAGAGTTTGCCGGAGGCGCTGCACCCGGTGAGGAACACCGCGCAGAGCGCCATGATCTCCGCCATCACCACCAGCGCGCCGAGGTTAGCTGCGCTCACCGCGCAGATCGCCGCCGCCAGCAGGAGGTTAATCAGCAGGCCATTGGCTTTTACCGCCTGATGGCGGTGCCACGCCAGGTTATAGAGGCTGATAAAGAAGCCGCAGACGCCAAGCGTCAGCAGCCAGACGGCGCCGAGCGGCGTGAGTAACAGATGAAGGTTGATGAGCGGCACAATACCGCTCACGGTTTGCCCGTCGAGCAGCGCACCAAGACCAGCCGCCGTCGCCAGCAGGCAGCCCACCGCACCACCCAGCCCCGCGAAGAAGCCGCTCAGGGGTTTGAACGCGCTCAGCAGACCCGCCAGCAGCGCAGCAGCGCTCAGTGTGACGACCGCGGTGCTCAGCAAAGAGAAAAGCGTCATTTTGCACTCCCGTTATTCTGCGCAAACCGCGCCAGATCGCCGTAATCGGTATTAAGGGTCTGCTCGCGTTTGCGGCGACTGGCGCGATTGATATCGTGCGGGCTGACCAGGTGCAGCGCCTTGGTCGGGCACATGCGTACGCAGGCCGGGCCCTCGGCGTCGAAGTAGCAGAGGTCGCACTTCACGGCGATAGCGCGCACGCCCGGCACCCAGTCGAGCAGCGAACTCACTTTCGCAGGCATCGGCGGCGCGGCGGGCGCTTTCGGCGTGTTGACGTTGGCCGGAATATCCAGCGGACGGCTGCCGGAAAACTCAATCGCGCCAAACGGACAGGCAATCGCGCAGAGCTTGCAGCTAACGCAGAGGCTCTCATTGAGCTGCACCGCGCCATCCTCACGGTTGATGGCGTTCACCGGGCAGACCCCGGCGCAGGGCGCATCTTCACAGTGGTGGCACTGCTGCGGCGCGGATTCATGTTGGCTGCGCATGACGCGCAGGCGCGGCATCGCCTGCAATCCATACGCGCGGTGCGTCTCGGCGCAGGCCGCCTCGCAGGTGTGGCAGCCAATACAGAGCGCCGGGTCGGCAATTACAAAACGGTTCACCAGTCGATCCTCAGGTGAGTCGCCCGCTTACGGGCAGTCATTTTTGACGAAACATGTCGATGGGTGTCATGTCGACACCTGTCGACACTCCAGCTCAGGCCAGCACCGGCGAGTGCCCATCGCGGGCAAGGGTGGTGAGGTTGACCGGCGTATCGGCTTCCATTGCGGCATAGAGGTTGTCGTAGACGGCGGCGAGTTTGCCGAGGTAGTGCTCAAGCACCTTTTCGCGATCGCGGACCTCAAACAGGCCATCAATTTTCCCGTCGCTGGTGAGCCGCGCTTCGGCGATTAAACGCTTCTCTTCACTGCCTTTATTGGCAATCGCGTACTCAATGGTATGGCCGTTAAAGCCGCCGCTCAGGGTGATATAAACCGTGAAGTGATCGAACAGCACGAAGCAGAGCTGCTGCTCCGGCGCACAGCCAATGGTGTGGTGCAAACGCGCTTTGGCGAGCGTAATGCCCTGAACCAGCGTATTGCAGTAACTGCGCCACGCCTCTTGCAGACGGTGGTGCCGTCCGGCGATGTAATCCGCCTTTTCGCTAATTTCCCAAATCGTCATCTCAGCTTACCCGCTTAATTGAAACAACTGCTGATAAGCATCATCCATGCCAGTTTTTAACCTACTGATTTTAATTGCTTTTATAAAAATAAAGGCGAATTTCGACGTGTCATCTCGTCATTGTCGTCATCGTCACCCTGACTAAATCGGGAGTGGCACTGTTATTGCATTAGCAGGGGAAATGATAAGGAGGCGTTATGCATGAAATCACGTTGTGCCAGCGCGCGCTGGAGGTGATTGAACAACAGGCGGCGGCAAATGGCGCACGCAAAGTCACCGGCGTCTGGCTAAAGGTGGGCGCATTTTCTTGCGTCGAAACGGACGCTTTAACGTTTTGTTTTGATCTGGTCTGCCGCGGCAGCCTGGCGGAAGGTTGTAGACTGCATATCGAACAACAACAGGCCGAGTGCTGGTGTGAGTCTTGCCAGCAGTATGTGACGTTACTCAGTCAGCGTGTACGCCGCTGTCCACAATGCCACAGCGACCAGTTGCAGATCGTCGCCGACGACGGTATGCAAATTCAGCGACTGGAAATTGAGGAGTAAGCAATGTGTACGACATGTGGTTGTCAGGATGGAAACCGCTATATAGAAGGCGATGAACATAACCCCCACTCCGCCTTTCGCAGCGCCCCCTTCGCCCCGGCGACGCGCCCGGCGCTGACCATTACCGGGGTCAAAACCGATGCGTTCAGCCCGACTCAGCTCGACGAGGGCGACCTGCATTATGGCCACGGCGCAGCGGGAACCCACGCGCCGGGCATCAGCCAGCGGCGGATGCTGGAAGTTGAGATCGACGTGCTGGATAAAAACAACCGCATCGCCGCCCGCAACCGCGCGCGCTTCGCGGCCCGCCAGCAACTGGTGCTGAATCTCGTCTCCAGCCCCGGCTCCGGCAAAACCACCCTGCTCACGGAAACCCTGCTGCGCCTGAAAAACCGCCTCCCCTGCGCGGTGATTGAGGGCGATCAGCAAACCGTTAACGACGCCGCGCGCATCCGCGCCACCGGCACCCCGGCGATTCAGGTCAATACCGGTAAAGGCTGCCACCTCGACGCGCAGATGATTGCCGATGCCGCGCCGCGTCTGCCGCTGGCCGAGCAGGGCATCCTGTTTATTGAGAACGTCGGGAATCTGGTCTGCCCGGCGAGTTTTGACCTCGGCGAACGGCATAAAGTGGCGGTGCTCTCCGTAACCGAAGGGGAAGATAAGCCGCTCAAATATCCGCATATGTTTGCCGCCGCCTCGCTGATGCTGCTCAACAAAGTCGATCTGCTCCCCTACCTCAACTTCGATGTTGAGCAGTGCATCGCCTACGCGCGGGAGGTAAACCCGGAGATTGAGATCCTGCTGGTTTCCGCCACCAAAGGCGACGGCATGGACGCGTGGCTTGAGTGGCTGGAGGCGCAACGATGTGCATAGGCGTACCGGGGCAAATCTGCGCCATTGACGGCCTGCAGGCGAAAGTCGATGTCAGCGGCATCCAGCGCAATGTCGATTTAACGCTGGTTGGCAGTGAAGATGAGCAGGGTCGCTCGCGTATCGGCCAGTGGGTGCTGGTGCACGTCGGCTTTGCCATGAGCATCATCAACGAAGCGGAAGCGCGCGAAACGCTGGCGGCGCTGCAAAACATGTTCGATGTTGAGCCGGATGTCGGCGCGCTGCTCTACGGCGAGGAGGGATAATGCGCTTTGTCGATGAATACCGCGCGCCGGAGCAGGTGATGCAGCTTATCGCCCGCCTGCGTGAACGCGCTAACGCACTTGCTTACACCGCCGCGCGACCGCTGCGCATTATGGAGGTGTGCGGCGGCCACACGCATGCCATTTTCAAATTTGGCCTCGACCAGCTGCTGCCGGAGAATATTGAGTTTATCCACGGCCCCGGCTGCCCGGTCTGCGTCTTGCCGATGGGGCGCATCGATACCTGCGTGGAGATCGCCAGCCACCCGGAGGTGATCTTCTGCACCTTCGGCGACGCCATTCGCGTACCGGGCAAAAACGGCTCACTGTTACAGGCGAAGGCGCGCGGCGCTGATGTGCGCATCGTCTACTCGCCGCTTGATGCGCTGGCGTTGGCGGAGAAAAACCCGCAGCGTAAGGTGGTCTTTTTTGGCCTCGGCTTCGAAACCACCATGCCCGCGACCGCGATTACGCTACAACAGGCGAAGGCGCGGGATATCAACAACTTCTGGTTTTTCTGCCAGCACATCACGCTGATCCCGACCCTGCGCAGCCTGCTTGAGCAGCCCGATAACGGCATTGACGCCTTTCTCGCGCCCGGCCACGTCAGCATGGTGATTGGCACCGATGCCTATACCTTTATTGCCGATGAGTTTCAGCGCCCGCTGGTGGTCGCCGGTTTTGAGCCGCTCGACCTGTTACAGGGCGTGTTGATGCTGGTCGAGCAGAAGATTGCTGCCCAAAGCCGGGTGGAGAATCAGTATCGCCGCGTGGTGCCGGATGAGGGCAATCGGCGGGCGCAAGAGGCGATTGCCGAGGTGTTCACCGTGCGCGGCGACAGCGAGTGGCGCGGGCTGGGGATGATTGGCGAGTCGGGCGTGCATCTGACTGCTCCCTATCAGCGTTTTGACGCCGAAGCCCATTTCCAGCCAGCCATGCAGCAGGTCTATGACGACCCGCGTGCCCGCTGCGGCGACGTGCTGACCGGGCGCTGCAAACCGCACCACTGCCCGCTGTTTGGCAACACCTGTAATCCACAAAGCGCCTTTGGCGCGCTGATGGTCTCCTCTGAAGGAGCCTGCGCTGCCTGGTATCACTATCGTGCTCAGGAGTGTGAAGTATGAATGAGGTTCAGATGGCGCACGGCAGCGGCGGCCAGGCGATGCAGCAGCTGATAGGCGAACTCTTTATGCAGGCTTTTGCCAACCCCTGGCTGGCGGAGCAGGAGGATCAGGCGCGCCTCGATCTCACGGCGCTGGCGGCGGGCGGCGACAGGCTTGCCTTCTCTACCGACAGCTATGTGATTGACCCGCTGATTTTCCCCGGCGGTGATATCGGCAAACTCGCCGTCTGCGGCACCGCCAATGATGTGGCGGTCAGCGGCGCGATCCCGCGCTACCTCTCCTGCGGCTTTATCCTCGAAGAGGGGCTGTCGATGGCAACCCTAAAACAGGTAGTGGAGAGCATGGCGGCAACGGCCCGCAGCGCCGGGATCGCCATTGTCACCGGCGACACCAAAGTAGTGCAGCGCGGCGCGGCGGATAAACTGTTTATTAATACCGCCGGTATTGGCGCAATCCCCGCCACCCTTCACTGGGCGGCGGCCTCGTTACAGCCGGGCGATGTGCTGCTGGCAAGCGGCACGCTGGGCGACCACGGCGCGACGATCCTCAACCTGCGTGAAGGGCTGGGGCTGGACGGAGAGTTAACCAGCGACTGCGCGGTGCTGACGCCATTAATTGAGACGCTGCGCGATCTGCCCGGCATCAAAGCCCTGCGTGACGCAACGCGCGGCGGCGTCAACGCAGTGGTGCATGAGTTTGCCGCCGCCTGCGGGTATGGCATTGAATTACAAGAGAACAAATTGCCAATTAACCCGGCGGTGCGCGGCGTGTGTGAACTGCTGGGGCTGGATGCGCTTAACTTCGCCAATGAAGGCAAACTGGTGATAGCCGTCACGCGCGACAGCGCCGAACTGGCGCTCAGCCGCTTACGCGCCCACCCTTTAGGTAAAGATGCCGCGATGATTGGCGAAGTCGTCGAACAACAGGGCGTGCGGTTAGCCGGGCTTTACGGCGTGAAACGCCTGTTAGATCTCCCCCATGCGGAGCCGTTACCGCGGATCTGCTAGTTGTTATTTTTCACACCTGTTGGTGTGTTTCTGGATGAGCAAAATGTCGTATACACCGATGAGCGATCTCGGACAGCAAGGGCTTTTCGATATCACGCGGATTTTATTACAGCAGCCGAACGTGGCGGCGCTCAGCGAAACGCTGGCGCAGCTGGCGCGTCAGGCGGGGCTGGCGCAGGGCGCGGCGATTGTGCTGTGGCATGCAGATAGCCACCGCGCGAGCCGCTACAGTGTGCAGACAACGGAAAAGGGTGCGGAGTATGGCGATCAGGCGCTGCTGGCGAGCGGCCCGGTGCGGCATATTCTCTCGCACCCGCAGGCGCTGCACTGCACGGCGGAGCTGTTTAATGAGACCTGGCCCGTCCTTGCCGCAAGCGGGCTTTACCCACCCTTCGCCCACTACGCGCTGCTGCCGCTGGCGGCGGAGGGGCAGATTTTCGGCGGCTGCGAATTCTTCCGCTATGACGACCAGCCCTGGAGCGAGCGCGAGCTGGAGCGCCTTAATACGCTGACGCAGCTAGTCGCGGTAGTGGCCGAACAGTTGCAGACCCGCGACCGGCGCACGCCGGACTATGCCCTGCTCAGCCAGGAGCGCAACGATTACCGCATTCTGGTCGCTATCACCAACGCCGTGCTCTCACGGCTGCATATGGATGAACTGGTGAGCGAAGTCGCCAAAGAGATCCACTACTACTTCGGCATTGACGCCATCAGCCTGGTGCTGCGCGGCAGCCGCAAAGGCAAGCTGACCATCTACTCCACGCACTACCTTGATGAGGCCAATCCGACGCACGAAACCCAGGAGGCGGACGAGGCGGGCACGCTGACGGAGCGCGTGTTCCTGAGTAAAGAGATGCTGCTGCTCAACCTGCACGAGCGCGACAAACTTGCCCCCTATGAGCGGATGCTGTTTGAGACCTGGGGCAACCAGATCCAGACGCTCTGCCTGCTGCCGCTGATGTCGGGCAAAAACCTGCTCGGCGTGCTGAAGCTGGCGCAGTGCCAGAAAGAGGTCTTTACCCAGGCGAACCTCAAGCTGCTGCGCCAGATCGCCGAGCGTATCGCCATTGCGGTAGATAACGCGTTGGCCTATCAGGAGATCCATCGCCTGAAGGAGCGGCTGGTGGATGAGAACCTCGCGCTGACCGAGCAGCTTAATAAGGTCGACAGCGAATTCGGCGAGATCATAGGCCGCAGCGAGGCGATGTCGCGGGTGCTGAAACAGGTGGAGATGGTGGCGCGCAGTAACAGCACGGTGCTGATCCTCGGCGAAACCGGCACCGGTAAGGAGCTGATTGCCCGCGCTATCCACAACCTGAGCGAGCGCAACAGCCGCCGGATGGTGAAGATGAACTGCGCGGCGATGCCGGCCGGATTGATGGAGAGCGATCTTTTTGGTCATGAGCGCGGCGCGTTTACCGGCGCCAGCGCCCAGCGCATCGGCCGCTTTGAGCTGGCGGATAAGAGCTCGCTGTTTCTTGATGAGGTGGGCGATATGCCGCTCGAGCTGCAACCGAAGCTGCTGCGCGTGTTGCAGGAGCAGGAGTTTGAGCGGCTCGGCAGTAACAAATTGATCCGCACCGATGTGCGGTTGATCGCCGCCACCAATCGCGATCTGAAGAAGATGGTCGCCGATCGCGAGTTTCGCAGCGATCTTTACTACCGCCTGAATGTGTTCCCTATCCAGCTTCCGTCGCTGCGCGAGCGCCCGGAAGATATTCCGCTGCTGGTGAAAGCCTTCACTTTCAAAATCGCCCGCAAGATGGGGCGCAATATCGACAGTATTCCGGCGGAAACCCTGCGGGTGCTAAGCGCGATGGAGTGGCCGGGGAATGTGCGCGAGCTGGAGAATATGATTGAGCGCGCGGTGCTGCTGACGCGCGGCAATGTGTTGCAGCTTTCGATGGCGGAGATTGCCATGCCGCCCATGCCCGCGACGCCGCCCGCCGAGTCACCGCGCGACGGGGAGGATGAGTATCAGCTGATTGTGCGCGTGTTAAAAGAGACCAACGGTGTGGTCGCCGGGCCAAAAGGTGCCGCGCAGCGGTTGGGGCTGAAGCGCACGACGCTGCTCTCCCGCATGAAACGGCTGGGGATTGATAAAGAGGGGCTGTAGGCCTGATAAGTTGTAGGCCTGATAAGGCGCAGCCGCCATCAGGCAATGGGGCTTGCATGTGGCACACGTGGAAGGGTTTGCGTAGGCCGGATAAGCGTAGCGCCATCCGGCAATGGGGGTGGCATGTTGCCTCGGTGGAAGGGTTCCGTTCACCATCCCTCGCTGCACACCATGCCGGATGGCGCTTACGCTTATCCGGCCTACGCCGTTTCAGAAACAGGTTTTGTAGGCCTGATAAGGCGCAGCCGCCATCAGGCATTCCTTCAGCAACACAGATTTTCCCTTTACATCAAATCTCACAGCGAGGGGGTTGTGTCCCCGCTGAAATCGGCGAACCGAAGCGTGAATGACAAGGTCTGGACGCCATGGATGGCGGACAGAGGCGAACCGAGACAGGGACTCGTTCCAGAATGGAACGAGTAAGTCGAGTCGAGCCGGCCGCAGTCAGGCACGCGGGAGGTGAGCGCAGTGCGCAGCACCGATTTCCTCGCGGGGCCGCGGGGATTGACAAGGGGGGAGCGG
>NZ_JAXCXB010000012.1:0-98820 GCF_034044935.1 Kosakonia sp. CFBP8986
GGTTCATACACCGCTCCCCCCTTGTCAATCCCCGCGGCCCCGCGAGGAAATCGGTGCTGCGCACTGCGCTCACCTCCCGCGTGCCTGACGGCGGCCGGCTCGACTCGACTTACTCGTTCCATTCTGGAACTCGGTTTACTCGTCCCATCCATGGGACTCGCCCCTTCGGGGCCAGCGCAAGCGCTGTTCAAAATTGCTCCCGGCAATTTTGTCATGTCTCGGTTCGCCTCTGTCCGCCATCCATGGCGTCCAGACCTTATCATTCCCGCTTCGGTTCGCCGATTTCAGCGGGGACACAGCCCCCTCGCTGTCATATTGCAGATAAAAAACAAAGCCGGTGTCGCTGATATATTGCCGGATGGCGCGTACCGCTTATCCGGCCTACGGGGTCGGAGCGGTTTTGTTGGCCGGATAAGGCGCAGCCGCCATCCGGCAAAGGTGCCTCGGGGATAATGCTGGTGAACGGAACCCTTCCACCAAAGCCACATGCAAACCCCATTGCCGGATGGCGCGTACCGCTTATCCGGCCTACGGGGCCGGAGTGGTTTTGTAGGCCGGATAAGGCGCAGCCGCCATCCGGCAATCAATGCCCGCAACAATGCGATCTAACAAAACGCAGGCATAAAAAAACCGCCCGGTGAGGGGCGGTTGAAGGATAAGGCAGGAACACCTGCCTTAAGCGGCAGAGATTAGCCCAGCAGAGACAGCACGTTCTGCGGAACCTGGTTAGCCTGTGCCAGCACGGTGGTGCCTGCAGACTGCAGAATGTTCGCGCGGCTCATTTCAGATACTTCAGACGCGAAGTCAGCATCCAGAATACGAGAGCGGGATTCAGACAGGTTGTTAACGGTGTTGTTCAGGTTGCTGATAACAGACGCGAAACGGTTCTGTACCGCACCCAGACCGGAACGCATTTCATCAACCTGCGCCAGTGCTTCGTCGATTTTGGTCAGCGGATCGGAAGTTGCCGGAGTAGTAGAAACAGCTTTACCGGTATCCGTTGCAGTCCAGGTAGTGGTATCAATAGTCGCTTCAGTCAGGTTGCCGGCACCGTCGTCAACGTAGTAGTTACCTTTACCATCTTCCATTAACGTACCGGTGATACCGGTCATGTTAATAGCCTGGTCTTTCATCATATCTTCACCAACAACGCTGGTCGGTGTGCCCACAACAGAGCTGGCAACGTCGTTATCGGAGTTGAAGGAGATTTCACCAGTAGTCGGATCTTCGGTTACGGCGTACATTTCAGCGCCTTTCACTGCAAACACGTCGCCGTTATCATCAACCACGATATCGTCGATGCTGGTTGCTGCGGTCGCGCCACTGTCGGTGAATTTAGCTGCATCGTAGTCGAAACCACTGTCAACTTTCACTGTACCGGTGCTTGCAGTCAGAGTAGTAGTGTCAATGCCGTTAGCTACGCTGAAGCCGTCCATACCCAGAGTAGAAGAGTCCATCTGGTTCAGTTCGATATCGATAGTCTGGCCATCGTTAGAACCAACCTGGATAGAGAGCTTCTGGTCTTTGCTCAGTACTTTCACGCCGTTGAACTCGGTCTGTTCAGAGATACGGTTGATCTCGTCCAGACGCGCATCGATTTCGTCCTGGATGGACTGACGGTCAGAATCTGAGTTGGTGCCGTTCTGAGCCTGTACGGACAGACGACGGATGTTCTGCAGGTTGTCGTTGATTTCGTTCAGCGCGCCTTCAGTGGTCTGTGCAATGGAGATACCATCGTTGGCGTTACGGGAAGCCTGAGTCAGACCGTTGATGTTGGCGGTGAAACGGTTAGAGATCGCCTGACCTGCTGCATCGTCTTTCGCGCTATTAATACGCAGACCAGAAGAGAGACGTTCAATTGCAGTGCCCAGAGAGTCCTGAGATTTGTTCAGGTTGTTCTGAGCGACGAGGCTAAGGGCGTTAGTATTAATAACCTGGGACATGATAGTTCCTTATACACAATTTACTATACAGAGTATGGTTATGCGTCATTTCGTTCGCATACTAAATAAATCGGCCTTTTAAAAAATGACTAAAGTTTTTCAGGGCAAAAACTTTTTCTTGAGTCGGCCGTTTTTTGATTAAACACGCCGTTTTGATGTAATTCTGTCTCTTATTTATACGTTTTTTGTTTTTATTTTAAGAATTGGCGCCAGGAGTGGCATTATATCGAGTATTTAGTTGTGGGTTAGTAGTTGGTGATTTCTTTGGTGACTCTTCCTATATAAAGAAGAAAAGATGAGGAGAGCGCGATGGGCCAAATTAAAGTCATTTTTGCTGCCATTTAAAGGCAATAAATTAATGCTTTTTCAAAACCCGCTTGATGGCCTGTTAATACGCAAGGGAAGGCTGCTGGCTATATATTTGTTGTTTTTTAGATAACGGTAAAAAATTCATCTTTTATTTTCCTGCGCCGATAGCTTAATAGAGAACCACCGCAAAACGAGATTTCCGACAGGAGAAAAAATGGGTATTTCATCACTAGGCGTCGGTACCGGCGGGATTGATACAGCCTCGATGCTTGATCAAATTCAGGCGGCCGAGCAAACGCGACTGACGCCTTACACTAACCTTAAGAGCAAATATGAGTCGCAGATTTCCGACTGGGGCAAAATCTCCAGCCTGATGTCGACGCTGCAAAAAAGCATCACCACCATGAGCGGTGATGCCTTTAATAAATTAAACGTCAGCAGCAACGAAGCGTTCACCGCCACGGCAACCAGCAGCGCACAAGCCGACAGCCATTCGGTGACCATCTCTCAGTTAGCTGCCGCGCACAAGCTTAAAACTCAGGCGCAAGCCAGTGCCGATACCGCGCTTGGCACCAGTAACACCGGCGGTACGCGCACCATCACCATCACCCAGAACGATGGCAAAACCATGGAAGTTGAACTGGAAGATGATGAAACCTCCCTGAACCAGATCGCGAAAGCGATCAATAAAGAGAAGGGCAACGTCACCGCCTCGGTACAGCGTACCGATGATGGTTACCAGTTAGTGCTGAGCTCGAAAACTACCGGTTCCGATGGCGAAATGTCGGTAAAAGTGGATGGCGACAGCGCGCTGGCGGGCGTGCTTGATACCGCTAACGGTGGTCAGCATATTGACGATCAGGGCCAGGTGATTAATGACCCGGGCCAGAGTGACAATATGATTTCGGTCTCTGATGCGAAAGATGCCAAACTGCGCGTCGACGGGTCGGACTACACCCGCTCCAGCAATAACATCACCGACATCATTGATGGCGTCACGCTGAACCTGAAAACCGTGTCGGAAAATGGTGACGCTGAGCAGTTAACGCTGACCAACGATACCTCGGCGATCAAAACCAGCCTGCAAGACTTCGTCAGTAAATACAACGCGTTGCTCAAGCAAACCACCTCTTCCAGCAAGTATGTCGCGGCAGATACCTCCGATCTGGGCGATGAAGAAGTGGCGACCGAAAACTCCGACAACGGTTCGCTGATGGGCGACTCCACGCTGCGTGGGCTGGTGAGCGAGCTGCGTTCGACCGTCAACGGTGTGTATGGCGATGCGGGCGCAACTTACGGTTCACTGGCGGATTTGGGCATTACTATCGATGCCGCTACCGGCCAGATGACACTGGATGAAGATACGCTGGACGAAGCGATTGCCGATAACCCGGAAGAGATCGCCACCATGTTCACCGGACGCAGCGATAGCGAAGGTATGGCCACGTCGCTCGGCAAAATCATGACCGATTACCTGGGTGATTCGAAAACGGATACCGACGGAATCATCGAAGGGGCGACTGACAGCCTGGAAGATCAGACTGAAATCGTACAGGCGCAGATCGATAAAACCCAGAAGCTGATTGATGCGCAGGTGGAGGTTTACCGCGTGCAGTTCCAGAACCTCGACTCCCTGATGTCGAACCTCAACAGCATGAGTTCGCAGCTCACCTCGCTGCTCTCCACACTCTAATTTTTATTTATAGCAGGCCATTATCGGCCTGCTTTGAGGAGCTTTTTATGTATGCATCACAAGGCGCCAACGCCTACGCCCGGATTTCGCTGCAAAGCAAACTCGCTGGCGCGACGCCGCACCAACTGATCACCATGCTGTTTGACGGCGCGCACAGCGCCATCCTGCAGGCCGCCATCCATTTTGAGAACGGTAATGTCGCCCAGCGCGGCAAAATGATTTCGAAAGCGATCAATATTATTGATAACGGCCTGCGCGCCGCGCTCGATCATGAAACCGGAAAAGGTATCGCCGCTGACCTCGAACAGATGTATGAATATATGTCGCGCACGCTGCTTGAGGCCAATCTGCATAATAATCCCGAGCCGTTAAAACATATTGATGGTTTATTAATGAAGCTGGCAGCGACCTGGAAAGAGATTGAACCGGCACAGAAAAGGGTGCGCTATGGCTGAAATAATCCCTCATTACTATCGCGAGCTGTATGAGATGAACCTGGCGATCCTCGCAATGGCGAGAGAAGCGCGCTGGGATGATTTTATTGAGGTTGCTTCGCGTTATGTCATCAAGAAGCAGGATATTTTAAATAACAGTACGGATGCCCTTTCGGCCAGTGAAAAAGAGGCGCTGAAAGGTCTGCTACAACAGTTGCTCGATAATGAAGCTGAAATCACCCGCAATTTACGGGCGCGTCTTGATACGTTAAAGCAGAACTTATCCTCTATACATCGTGGTGCCCGGTGCAGCCAACTTTATACCCTTCATCAAGCCCCTTCGTTACATTGAGTTTATAAAAAAGGCTGTAGGTTGATTCTAAACCTGGAGCCTTTTTAATTACCTTAACGATAATTCACGGTTAATTGATTGCGCAGCACAGTAAGCGGCGGCTGCAGTTGACCGGCACGGTTCACAGAATAGATAAAACGAAACTCTCCGCTGGCTGGAAAAGGTATCGCCACGCGTTGCGTTCCCGCAAGCGCGGGTAATATGACGCAGCGCTCGATGCGGCAGAGCTTAATCTCTAATCCCAGTGGGGGAGGGGTGAGCAGAGTAATGCGCCAGGAGAAGTGCGTCACGCGCGCAGAAGGGGAGAGATGGTCAGGGGCATGCAGCGGGCGGCCGCGCAGGATCGCTTTACCGAGGCTGACGCTGCCGCCCATGCTTGTGACGCTCCAGGCGCCTTGTGGCGGTTGAGCCGCTGCCGGCAATGCCAGCAGCAGGCTTATCAGCAGAGCGCGTTTCATGCACTGGTGCCAATCACGGCGGTCATCTGCACCGTTTTATTGTTGCTGATCTCCATGGTCGACAGCACGCCAAGCTGCGGGAAGGCGCGGCGCAGGAAGCGCGACACCATGGTGCGCAGCGCCGGATTGACCAGCACCACCGGCGAGACGCCGAGGGACTGCTGTTCGGTAATGGCGCGATCGGCCTGACGCATCAGGTTTTCCGCGATACCCGGCTCAATGGCGCTGCCGCTTTGCAATGACTGAATCAGCAATCTCTCCAGCGCGCTGTCGAGGCCAATCACTTTTATATCGTCATCATTGCGGAACCACTGGGCGGTGATCGCGCGGCCCAGACGTACGCGCACCTGCGAGGTGAGTTCATCCGGATCGCTCTGCACCGGCGCATACTCCGCCAGCGTATCGATAATGGTGCGCATATCGCGGATCGACACGCGCTCGGCCAGCAGGTTCTGCAACACTTTGTGGAACAGCGTTACGGAGATAACGCCCGGGATCAGATCTTCCACCAGCTTCGGCATCTCTTTGGTGATGCGATCGAGCAGCTGCTGCGTCTCCTGGCGGCTGAACAGCTCTTCGGTGTGCAGCGTGATGAGATGGTTCAGGTGGGTGGCGATCACCGAGCTGGGATCGACCACTGTAAAGCCCTGGATCTGCGCCTGTTCACGCAACACCTCATCGATCCAGCAGGCGGGCAGACCGAACGCCGGATCGACGCACGGCGTACCGGGCAGCGTCCCTTCGGCATAGCCGGGGTTGATCGCCATCCAGCGATCGGACTCAATATCGCCGCTGCCAATCTCCACGCCCTTCAGCAGAATGCGGTAATGGCCGGGTGCCAGATCGAGGTTATCGCGAATATGGATCGGCGGCGGCAGAAAGCCCATCTCCTGGGCGAACTTCTTACGGATACCGCGTACGCGCACCAGCAACTGGCCATCCTGGGTGCTGTCAACCAGCGGGATCAGGCGGTAACCCACTTCGAGGCCGAGCACATCTTCCATCTCGACATCTTCCCACGAGGCTTCGGCAGACGCGTGATCGTTGGCGGCCTGCGCGCTGGCGCTATCTTTATCATCAGCAACACCGCGCCTGGCGGCGGCGGGCTGTTTCATTTGGCGTCCACGCATCCACCAGGCAAGCCCCAGCAGAATGGCGGTAAACATCAGGAAGACAAAATTTGGCATGCCGGGGATCAGCCCCAGCAGGCCGATAACGCCAGCAGAAAGCACCATCACCCGCGGGTTATTGAACAGCTGGCTGACCATCTGCTCGCCGATATCTTCATCGTTGGAGACGCGGGTGACAATCACACCGGCGGCGGTCGAGATAATCAGCGCCGGGATCTGCGCCACCAGGCCGTCACCGATGGTCAGCAGGGTGTAAGTCTCGCCCGCTTCGGCGACGCTCAGGCCGTGCTGAAGCACGCCGATGGTCAGACCGCCGATGACGTTAATCGCCATGATCAGCAGCCCGGCGATCGCATCCCCGCGCACGAACTTACTCGCACCATCCATCGAGCCGTAAAAGTCGGACTCCTGGGTCACTTCGCTGCGGCGACGTTTGGCCTCGGCTTCGCCGATAAGCCCGGCGTTGAGGTCGGCGTCGATCGCCATCTGTTTGCCGGGCATGCCGTCGAGCACAAAGCGCGCGCCCACTTCGGCGATACGCCCGGCACCTTTGGTGATGACCATAAAGTTGATGATGATGAGGATGGCGAACACCACGATACCAATCGCGAAGTTGCCGCCCACCAGGAAGTGGCCGAAGGCCTCAACCACCCGGCCCGCGGCGGCAGCACCGGTGTGGCCCTCCATCAAAATAATACGCGTTGAGGCGATGTTAAGTGCCAGTCGCAACAGGGTTGAGAAGAGCAGCACGGTCGGGAAGGCGGAAAACTCGAGGGTTTTCTGCGTAAACATCGCCACCAGCAAGATCATCAACGACAGGACGATATTGAAGGTGAAGAGCGTATCGAGCAAAAAGGCGGGCAGCGGCAGCACCATCATTGCCAGAATCAGCATGATCAGCACCGGGCCGGCCATAATTTGCCATTCGGTTTCTTTAAACGCCGGTAAGCGTAGTTTGCTGGCGAGATTAGCCATCAGTCTTTACTCTCAGTTGCGAAATCCATCGACGCAGGAACCGCAAGGTTCCCGGGTTTTTTCGGCGGAATGCCGCCGCTACTGCGCCAGCGTCGCAGGCCGTAAACCCAGGCCAGAACTTCCGCGACGGCGCTATAAAGCTCACCCGGGATCTGCTCGCCAATGTCACAGTGGCGGTAGAGCGCGCGGGCAAGCGGGGGCGCTTCGAGCATCGGCACGCGGTGTTGCGCGCCCAGCTCACGTATTTTTAAGGCGATATCGCCGGCACCTTTCGCCACCACCGTCGGCGCACTCATGCCGCCCTCTTTGTAGGAGAGCGCCACCGAGTAGTGCGTCGGGTTATTGACGATGACATCCGCTTGTGGGATGTCGGCCATCATCCGGCTGCGAGCCGCTGCGCGCTGCATCTGCTTGATGCGGCTCTTGATATGCGGATCGCCCTCTTGTTGTTTAAACTCATCGCGGATCTCCTGGCGGCTCATGCGCAGCTTCTTCAGGTGACTCGTGATTTGGTAAAAGACGTCGTAGCCCACCACCGGCAGCAGGAAGAAGATCACCATCAGCAGGCAGTTAAGTACCATGCTCATGGCGTGGGCGACGGCCATCGGTAACGCTTCGTTAACCAGCTGGATGAAATGCGCTTTGTTGTTGTAGAGGTAGAGCGCGAAGGCGCACGCCACCAGCGCCACCCTCAGGCTGCCTTTGAGCATTTCCGACATCACCTGCGCGGAGAAGAGCCGTTTCAACCCCTGCAACAGCGACAACCGCTTGAGATCGACCTTCAGCGATTTGCCGCTTAAATTGACCCCGCCCAGCAGCATCGGCGCGGCAATCCCGGTGACGAAGAGACCGAATAAGATGGGCAGCAGCGCACTGCCCATCATCTCCAGTAAAAAGCGCGCCTGATGGAACATCGACTGCGGATCCATCACCGGTAACCGGTTGAGCACCAGCCCGCTGCGCAGCAGTTGCATCATGCTGTGGGCAAACTCATTGCCGCCGGAGAGCATCAGCGCCCAGCCGGCCAGCAGCATCAGTAACGAACTCAGCTCTTTCGAGCGTGGGATCTGCCCCTCTTCACGCGCCTTCTGTTTTCGGTGGGGCGTGGGCTCTTCGGTTTTTTCTACGTCGCTCTCTTCTGACATGATCTGCTCAGTGCACGGGCCGCGCCCGCTGCTTTAGAAGCCCAGCGAATCAAGCAGGTCATCGACCTGATCTTGCGTCGCCATCACTCCGGCTTTGTTGCTGTCGACTTGCGGACCGTTGACCAGCGTCACTTCATCCTCTTTCACTCTCTTCTCCTGCGGCGCTTCTGGCACGTACTCCAGCAGCACCTGGATAAGCTCGGTCTCGACCGTTTCGATCAGCGACATCATGCGGCGAATCACCTGGCCGGTAAGATCCTGGAAGTCCTGCGCCATCATGATCTCCATCAGGTGCTCATCGCTTTTGCGTGCCGCCTGCGGTGCCTGCGTCAGGTAGTCACGGGTTGCGGTGACTAATTCCCGGGCATCAGCGAGTTCCACGGGCGCGGCAAACCAGGCATCCCAGCGTGTCGCCAGCTGCTCGCCGTCATTAACGATCCTCTCCTGCAGCGGGCGCGCCTCTTCGACGCAGGTCAGCACGCGCTCGGCGGCCTGCGCGGTTTTGCCTACCACATAGTTCAATCGCTCACGGGTATCCGGGATGGCGTCGGCCGCTTCGATAATGGTGCGATCCAGCCCGAGGTCGACCAGGCTGTCGCGCAGCAGTCGCGCCAGTTGCCCGACGCGGGAGAAGATGCCTTTGAAATCCTCTTCAGGTTGCGTATGTTCCGCCGTCATGGGTTACCAGCCGATCTTTTCAAAAATTTTGTTCAGCTTCTCTTCAAGCGTCGCCGCGGTGAACGGTTTCACCACGTAGCCGCTGGCACCGGCCTGCGCGGCGGCGATGATGTTCTCTTTCTTCGCTTCGGCAGTGACCATCAGCACCGGCATGGTTTTCAAGTTCGCATCGTTGCGAATTTCCGTCAGCAGCTGTAAGCCGTCCATGTTGGGCATGTTCCAGTCGCTGATCACAAAGTCGAAGGCGTCTTCGCGCAGCTTGTTCAGTGCATCCAGGCCATCTTCCGCCTCTTCAACGCGGTTAAAGCCCAAATCTTTCAAAAGGTTGCGCACAATGCGTCGCATGGTGGCGAAGTCATCGACAACTAAAAAACGTAAGTTCTTGTCGGCCATCTCTATTTCCTAAACTCAGTAAGTGGAACGGGTAGTGGGGTGGTGGTTAAATTCTGCGAGCCTGATCGGCCGAGTGGTTCAAAATGTGCTGGCCAATATGGTCCAGATCGACCGTTTCACAGGCGGCGCCAAGGGCAATCGCTTCGCGCGGCATACCAAAGACCACGCAGCTGCGTTCGCTCTGGGCGATGGTCCATGCGCCGGCTTCACGCATCGCCAGCAGGCCGGCGGCACCGTCGCTGCCCATGCCGGTTAAAATGGCCCCCACGGCGTTTTTCCCCGCGCAGCGTGCGACGGAGTGAAAGAGCGCATCCACCGACGGGCGATGGCGGTTGATCGGCGAGTCATCACTCAATTTGATGTGATAGTTCGCCCCGCTGCGCGTCAGCTCCATATGGAAGCCGCCCGGCGCGATGTAAACATGACCGGGCAGTACGCGGTCGCCCTCTTCAGCCTCCTGTACCGACATCTGACAGAGATGGTCGAGTCGGTTGGCGAACGAGCGGGTAAAACCGCCCGGCATATGCTGTGCAATCACGATGCCGGGGCTGGTGGCCGGCATCGGCACCAGCAGCTGGCGCAGCGCCTCGGTGCCACCGGTCGATGAACCAATGGCAATAATCTTTTCGCTGCCAATCAGCGGGCCATGCACAATCCGTCGCGGCAGCGGTTTGCCGTCGCGGCGGGCGACGCGCGCTTTCGCCGCCATACGGATTTTGTCGACAATCATCTCGCTGTAGTGCGCCATGCCGTCCTGCAAACCGGTTTCCGGTTTGGTAATAAAATCAACTGCCCCCAGCTCCAGCGCGCTGAGGGTAATGTCCGAGCCTTTGTTGGTCAGCGATGAGAGCATCACCACCGGCATCGGGCGCAGACGCATCAGGCGCTCAAGAAAATCGAGGCCATCCATGCGCGGCATTTCAACATCCAGCGTCAGCACATCCGGGTTGTGCTGCTTAATCAGATCGCGGGCGATGATGGGATCGAGGGCAGTCGCTACCATTTCCATATCCGGTTGTTCATTGACGATGCGCGTCATGATTTTGCGAATCAGCGACGAGTCATCAATGCAGAGCACCTTAATCTTTTTCATCCTTCTCACTCCGCGAGGCGATAGACGGACTGTCCGAGCAAACGAAATGGACTGTTCATGTTTTGAAAATGTTCAGAGTGACCCACGAACAGCAGCCCGCCAGGCTTGAGCATTTTCGCGAAGCGCTGAAGCAGCTTCCCCTGGGTGTTGTGATCGAAATAGATCATCACGTTGCGGCAAAAAATCGCATCGAACGGGGCGGGAATATCCCACTGGCTTTCGATCAGGTTGAGCTGGCGAAACTGCACGCTGTTGCGCAGTTCGCTTTTGATTTTCACCATATTTGCCTGCTCGCCGGTGCCGCGTAAAAACCAGCTTTTTTTCTGCTGCTCGCTCAGGTTGTCGATATCCGCCAGGCGATAAACGCCCTGTACCGCTCGTTCCAGCACGTCGGTGTCGATATCGGTCGCCAGCACGCGCGGGCCGGTAATACTGCGGCCCAGCGCCGCCTCCAGCGTCATGGCGATCGACCACGGCTCTTCGCCGGTTGAGGCCGCCGCGCACCAGACGCTGTACATCCCCGGTCGAGACTGGGCATGTTTCGCCAGCGTCGGAAAGTGGTACGCCTCGCGAAAAAAGGAGGTCAAATTGGTGGTCAGGGCGTTAATAAACTCCTGCCACTCGCGGCTGGTCGGGTTGTTCACCAGCAGCGCAATGTAGTCGTCGAATCTGCGCAGATTCAGCTCGCGCAGGCGGCGGGAGAGGCGGTTGAACACCATGTCTTTTTTTTGCGGCGTCAACACAATGCCCGCGCGCTGGTAAATCAGCGCGCTGATCTTTTCTAATTCATGGCCGGTCAACGTGCCCGGAGTGGGCGCTGCGCTATCGGCAGATGAAAATCTATTTTTCTGGCTCTTTGTCATAAGTGTTGGCTTAAACCCATGGGTTTTTTAAACGCACATTGCTGGTGACGCTAAAATGAATCACCGGCGATATGCCGGCTATTTTATTAACAGTTATAAAACAGCCGGACTTATTCAGCCGTGAAAAATAGCAGCACTATTTTCGCGTTAATCGAGAATAAGATATTGCTTAGGCGTTATACCGGCATGCTCATTATTTCCTGGTAGGCGCTGACGAGTTTATTTCGCACCTGCACGCCCAGGTTTAACGCCACCGACGATTTTTGAATGGAGACCATCACATCATTCAGGCCGATCCCCTCGGCACCGGTGAGATAAGCCTGTGACTGTTGCTTAGCAAATGTCTGCATTCCGCTAATATTGTTAATGCTGTTAAGCAAAATATTAGAAAATTGTGAACTGCTTTCTGTTTTACGCGTCGCGTTAAAGGGGTTTAACGCACTGATATCTGAGACTTGTCTGGCCTGCGACTGAATCTGATTCAATACGCCGCCTAATGTATTCATCGACATGAAAATGACCTTATTAGTTATTGGCCGCAAGCTTACCATGTGGTCTGAAAAACGACATAACGTGAATAGCTGACACAAATTTCACCTTATTACCACTTAGAAAAACGGGCTTTCTGTAGATAATACGCATCCGGGAATTTTCCTGAGAAATACATTTGCTTTTATTAATTGCATACCAGATGAGCCGAGCCGTAATTATTTTTACTTTTAATTCCGGCATTCACTTTTACAGGACATTGGCATGACTGCCACAATCACCGGTAGTAAAAAGAAAGGCATTGTCGATGTAAAGGCAGTGCTCGAAAATATTCGGGCTAACCCCCGCATCCTCTTTTTTGTCGCGGCTGCGGCCGCTATTTCTATTGTTATTGCGCTGATGTTCTGGGCGAAAGAACCAGACTACCGCGTGCTCTATAGCAATATCAGCGAGGAGGATGGCGGCGCGGTTGTCACTCAACTGAAACAGATGCAGGTGCCGTACCGTTTTGCCGAGCATGACGGCTCCATCGAGATCCCCTCAGAGCAGATCTACGAAGTGCGTCTCAAGCTGGCGCAGCAAGGGTTGCCGAAGGGCGGCTCGGTAGGTTTTGAACTGCTGGACCAGGAGAAGTTTGGTATCAGCCAGTTTAACGAGCAGGTCAATTTCCAGCGCGCGCTGGAGGGCGAACTGTCTCGCACTATCGAAACCCTGGGGCCGGTGCGCTCGGCGCGCGTCCACCTGGCGATGCCGAAGCCGTCGCTCTTTTTGCAGGATCGCAAAGAGCCTTCCGCTTCGGTGACGCTGAACCTGATTAACGGCAGAACGCTCGATTCGGGGCAGGTGAGCGCCATTACTTTCATGATCTCCAGCGCTGTGCCGGGACTGAGCGCCGATCGGGTAACGATTGTCGATCAGAGCGGCCACATGATGTCGCAGAACGGCGCACAGGCCACCCAGACCACGCAGCTGCAATATGTGCGCAAGATGGAGTCCGATTATCAGCGCCGTATTCAGGCGATCCTCGCGCCGATTGTTGGCACGCAGAACGTCAGAACCCAGGTGACCGCGCAGGTTGACTTCACCCAGCATGAGCAGACGGCGGAGCAGTATCAGCCGAACAGCCGCCCGGAAAATATGGCGATTCGCAGCCGTCAGAGCAGCAACAACGAGCAGGGCGGCAAGAACGCGGTCGGCGGCGTGCCGGGCGCGTTAAGCAACCAGCCACCGGCCCCGGTCTCCACACCGATTGAAGATCCCGCAGCGCAGCAGGCCAACAGGCAGGGCGGCGCGAACGGTAATAACGCAGCACCCGCTGCGGCACCGGCACCGACGCTGACGCCGTACAACAAGCAGAGCGATGAGACCACCAACTACGAGGTGGATAAAACGCTGACCCACATTAAGCGCAACACCGGCGTGCTTGAGCGCCTCTCTGTTGCGGTGGTGGTGAACTATAAGCAGGGCAAAGATGGCAAGCCGGTGGCGCTCAACAAAGCGCAGCTGGATCAGATCAATGCGCTGGTTAAAGAGGTGATGGGCTTCTCCGACAAACGTGGCGATACGCTGAACGTCGTCAACACCATCTTCACCGACCAGGAAGAGGAAGCGCCTGTTCCGCTGTGGAAACAGCCGGAATTTATCAAGCTGATGCTCTCCGGCGCACGCTATCTGTTTGTGGCACTGATCGCCTGGATCCTGTGGCGCAAGGCGGTGCAACCCTTCTGGATCCGCCATCAGGAGATGCTGATCCAGCGTCTGGAGATGGAGAAAGAGGTGCGCCAGGCGGAGCTGGATGAGCAGGTGCGTAAACGCCAGAGCGCGGAAACCGCCAAAGCGCAGCAGCGCGTCGAAACCGAACAACAGGCGCAGCACCTGCGTGAAATGGCTGACCAGGAGCCGCAGGTCATCGCCCTGGTGATTCGCCAATGGTTAAATAAGGAGCAGAAGTCGTCATGAACGCCGCCGAGAAATGCGCCATAGTCATGCTGACGCTCGGTGACGAGCGTGCAGCCGAAGTCTTTAAGCACCTGAATACCCACGAAGTGACCATGATCAGTAGCGCCATGGTCTCGATGGGCACCTACACCCACGACCAGCTGGCGGTAGTGATGAAGGAGTTCCGCCGCGATTCCGGTGAATTTGCGGTGCTGGATGTCAACACCAATGAATACCTACGCAGCGTGTTGGTGAAAGCGCTGGGCGAAGAGCGCGCTAACAGCCTGCTCGAAGATCTGCTTGAGGCCAATGATGATCGTAACGGCATCGAAACGCTCAACTTTATGGAGCCGCAGATGGTCTTCGATCTCATCCGTGATGAGCATCCGCAGATTATCGCCACCATCCTTGTCCACCTGAAACGCAGCCAGGCAGCCGATCTGCTGGCGAAATTCGACGAGCGCGAACGCAACGACATTCTGCTGCGTATCGCCACCTTCGGCGGCGTGCAGCCGGTGGCGCTGCAGGAGTTGACGGAAGTGCTCAACAACCTGCTGCATGGTCAGAACATCAAGCGCAACAAGATGGGCGGCGTGCGTCCGGCGGCGGAGATCCTCAACCTGATGAAATCTCACCAGGAAGATGCGGCTATCGAAGCGGTACGCGAATACGACCAGGAGCTGGCGCAGAAAATTATCGACGAGATGTTCCTCTTCGAGAACCTGGTCGAGATGGAAGATCGCAGCATCCAGCGCATCCTGCAGGATATCGACAACGAATCGCTGATCGTCGCGCTGAAAGGCGTGGACGACGCGCTGCGCGACAAGTTCTTCCGCAATATGTCCAAACGTCAGGCCGACATTATGCGTGACGATCTGAACTCCCGTGGCCCTGTGCGTATGTCGCAGGTCGAAAACGAACAGAAAGCGATCCTGCTGGTGGTACGTCGTCTGGCGGAGACCGGCGAGATTGTGATTGGTGGAGGCGACGATGCCTACGTCTAAGACCCAGTGGCACGCCTGGCGGCCTGAAAACCTGCTCGACGACGCGTTAAGCAGCGAGCCCGAGCTGCGCACCGCCGTGCCGGCCAGCGATCCGGCGAGTGAAGCGGCGCTGCAAATGGAACTCTCACGTCTGCGTAAGCAGGCCGAGCAGAAAGGGTTTGCCCAGGGCCAGACGCGCGGCGTGGAAGAGGGGACAAAGCTCGGCTACGCCAAAGGCTTTGAAGAGGGGCGCGAAGAGGGCATCGAGAAAGGGAAGGCCGAGTACCGTCAGTTACAGCAAGCGCAGGCACAGGAGTTCGCGCAACTGGTTGATAACGTCAAAATTACCCTTGATAGCCTCGACAGCGTGATGCCCGCGCGGCTGGTGCAGGTGGCGCTGATGGCGGCGCGCAGCCTGCTCGGCGAAAGCGTGGTCTCCACCACCACTAACGCCTGGCTGCTGACCCGCATTCAACAGCTGTTGCAGGAAGATACTAAACAGCTGGGGCAGGTGAAGCTGTGGATCAGCCCGGAGGCGTCGGCGTCGGTTCAGGAGCAACTGGGCGAAGTGCTGCATGCCCGTGGCTGGGAGTTGTGCACCGATGCGCAGATGCTGCCGGGCGGCTGCCGCCTGACTACCGACGGCGGTGAGCTTGATGCCACCACCGAAACCCGCTGGAACGAACTCTGCATCCTGAGCAGGGAGGACTTCTCCTTATGACCGCGCGGCTGAAGACATGGCTTGATGGCGTGGATCTGCGCGAGAAGCGCATCGCGGCGCTGCCGCTGTTTCGCCGCTACGGCCGCCTGACCCGCGCCACCGGTCTGGTGATGGAAGCCGTCGGCCTGAAGCTGCCCATCGGCACGCTCTGCATTGTCGAGCGTGAAAGTGAAGAGGGGATCCAGCGCGTCGAGAGCGAAGTGGTCGGCTTTAATGGTGAGATCCTCTATCTGATGCCCCTTGAGAACGTCGAGGGCGTGTTGCCGGGTGCGCGCGTTTACGCGCTGGGCAGCAACACCAAAGGCAAACAGTTACCGTTGGGGCCGGAACTGCTCGGGCGTGTGCTCGATGCCAGCGCCCGCCCGCTCGACGGCCTGCCGCCGCCGAACACTAGCGATCGCGGGCCGCTCTTTACGCCGCCGTTTAACCCGTTACAGCGCGATCCGATTAAAAACGTGCTTGATGTCGGCGTGCGTGCCATTAACGGCCTGCTTACCGTCGGGCGCGGGCAGCGCATGGGCCTGTTTGCCGGTTCCGGCGTCGGCAAAAGCGTACTGCTGGGCATGATGGCGCGCTTTACCAAAGCGGACGTCATTGTCGTCGGTCTGATTGGCGAACGTGGCCGCGAAGTGAAAGATTTTATCGAAAACATTCTTGGCAAAGATGGGCTTAAACGATCGGTGGTGATTGCTGCCCCGGCCGATGTTTCGCCGATTTTGCGTATGCAGGGCGCGGTTTACGCCACGCGCCTGGCGGAGGATTTCCGCGATCGCGGCCTCAACGTTCTGCTGATTATGGATTCCCTGACCCGTTACGCGATGGCACAGCGTGAGATCGCGCTGGCGATTGGCGAGCCGCCCGCCACTAAAGGCTATCCGCCCTCAGTGTTTGCCAAACTGCCCGCGCTGGTGGAGCGCGCCGGGAACGGCATTAAAGGCGGCGGTTCGATCACCGCCTTCTATACCGTGTTGACGGAAGGGGACGATCAGCAGGATCCGATCGCCGACTCGGCGCGCGCGATCCTTGATGGTCACGTGGTGCTCTCCCGTCGTCTGGCCGAGTCGGGCCACTATCCGGCGATCGATATCGAAGCTTCGATCAGCCGTGCGATGACCGAACTGATTGACCCGGCGCACTACAAAAAGGTGCAGCGTTTTAAGCAGATGCTCTCCTCGTATCAGCGCAACCGCGATCTGGTGAGCGTAGGGGCCTATGCCGCCGGCAGCGATCCGCTGCTGGATCAGGCGATTACCCTCTATCCAAAAATGGAGGCCTATCTGCACCAGGGCATTCATGAGTCCTGCGAATATGACGACTCCTATCGCGGGCTGTCGGCGCTCTTTCCACAGGGCAATAACGCGTAATGTGAAGGTGAAATGATGGCGAGCCAAAACCCGATGGATGTCCTGCGCGAGTTGGCAGAGAAGAAACTGAACGACACCACGACCCGCCTCGGTTCGGCGCGCCAGACCCACCTTAACGAAACCGCACGGCTCGATCAGCTCAAGACCTATGCGCAAGAGTATCGCGAGCAGATGCAGTCGACGATTGTCGATCAGGGCGTATCGATTATGGCCCTACAGGCGCACCAGCACTTTTTGACCTCGCTGGATGGCGTCGTGGCGCAACAAGTCAGGAGAGTATCTGCCAGTCAGTACACGGTGGATAACGTGCAGGAAGCATGGAGAAAAGATAAGCAGCGGCTGAATGCTTTCGAAGCACTGAAAAACCGTGCCGACGCACAGCGATTATTAAAAGAGAACCGACTGGAACAGAAGATGATGGATGAGTTCGCCCGTCGCGCCAGTCAAAGGAATAAATAAGATGATTATCCGACATTCACTCCCGGCCTCGCCCGTTGACGCGGGACGTCAGACCGCTTCCGCGTCCTCCGCGCAGGAAGAGGGGCACTTCGCTGGCGAACTGAAAAAGCAGCTCTCATCCGGAGAGGCTCAGGAAACCCGGCAGCACGGTGCGCCGCAGGATAAGGTGAAAAAACCTGCTGATAAAAAAGCGCAGCTCGCTGACGCCATGCCTGCGACTCAGGCTTTACCTGCCGACCTGCTTACCCAGGCGGCGACTACCCTGGCGATGCCGCTTGATGCCTCTGCCACCACGGCGGACGCGCTGCTGGCGCAGGGCGTGCAGACGGCGCAGGCCGATCTGGCGGCACTGCCGCAGGTGAGTGCCGATCCGACGCTGGCTGCCGCCGTACCGGCAAGCCCGCTTCTTGCCGCGGCGCTGCCGGTTGAGCCGCAGGCTGGCGATCCGCTGACTCAGGTCAATTTCACCGCCGTGCTGGATAAGGAAAAGCCGACCCAGGATCTGCCTGCTGGCGTTAAGCCGCAGCCGACACGGCCCGAGGCACAACCCGCCATGCCAGTGACGGAGAGTGCCGTTGAGGGTAAAGCGCAATCGTTAACCCCTGCTGACAGCAGCACCCAGCCGACTACGCCTGTGGCGGCCCCCGTCAGCGAGAGCCTGACGCAGGCGCTGCATAACTTAAAAAGTGCCGAGCCGGTTGCCACGCCGCATATCGTCGCTCAGGCCGCACCAGTGACGGCGACCGCTCCCGCAACCGCGATCGCCACCTCAACCGTTGCAACCGCTACGTTACAGGCGGAAGTCGGCACCCCGGCCTGGCAGCAATCTTTAGGTCAGCAGATTGCCGTCTTTAGCCGTAACGGCGTGCACCACGCCGAGCTGCGCCTCCATCCGGAAGAGCTGGGCGCGTTGCAGGTGAGCCTGCGGGTGAATAACGATCAGGCGCAGGTGCATTTTGTCTCCGAGAGCCACCACGTTCGCGCGGCGCTGGAGTCGGCAATGCCGAACCTGCGCACCATGCTTGAGGAGTCCGGTATTTCCCTCGGGCAGAGCAGCGTGGGCGCAGACACCTCCTCTTCGGCAGGGGATGCCCACTCTGGTCATACATCCGGACAAGGAAAGTCTGAGAGCGGGCAGGGCGATCTGAGTGTTTCCTCCGAGGAAGAGAGCCCGGTCGTCACGCGCGTTATGCATTATTCGCGCGGAATCAACACCTTTGCGTAATTGCCAGGCGTGAACTGGCAAGGTGCCGTCACTAATTTCAGTTTTTCAATGAATTGTCCTGGATGGGTGCTGTATTAAAATAACGGCATTCCATCAGGTCATTCGCCAGTCGCGTGATTGCTGATTTAATTTTTACTACAGAGTTATCCATCAAATGCCGAAGAAAAAACATGCAGCGCAAGGCGGGAAAAAAAGTCCGCTATTAATTTTACTCATCCTGTTAGTTATCCTGGGTGTCTGCGCAATTGGCGCGTATGCCTATGTGGAAATCAGTAAATTAAAAAATCAGGTCACCCATATTAATAGTGGCAAGCCGCCCGCTGCACCGGTAGTGGAAGCGACGCCGGTTTATATGGATCTCGACACCTTTACCGTCAGCCTGAAACCCGATGCCCATGACAGCGATCGTATTCTTTATATCGGCCTGACCTTCAAGGTTGTGAGTGCTGAAGCGAAAGTCGCGCTGGAAAAACATCTGCCGGAAATTCGTAGCCATTTACTGGTGCTCTTTTCTCAACAAACTGCGGCTGAATTAACCGGCGATCAGGCAAAAGCTTTACTCGCGGCGAAAACCAAAGATGCGGTTAATGCCTCACTCCCAGGCCAGCATAAACCGATGGTAACAAACGTCCTGTTTAATGCATTTATCTTACGGTAATCATAATGTCGGACAGTATTTTATCCCAGGATGAGATCGACAATCTTCTGAATGGCGGTCCCAGCAGCAGTCAAAATAGTGCGCCGGCCACCCCCGCTTCGCCAGAAGATAATATTAAGCCTTACGATCCGAATACGCAGCGTCGTGTTGTCCGTGAACGTTTATATTCGTTAGAGATTATCAACGAACGTTTTGCGCGCCAGTTTCGCATCGGCTTATTTAATATTTTGCGTCGTAGCCCGGATGTCACCGCAGGAAACATTAAGATTCAGCCGTACCATGAGTTTGCGCGTAATCTGCCGGTGATGACCAGCCTGAACCTGATGAACATGAACCCGCTACGCGGCACGGCGCTCTTCGTATTCTCGCCGAATCTGGTCTTTACGGCGGTGGATAACCTGTTTGGCGGTGACGGTCGCTTCCCGACGAAGGCGGACGGACGCGAATTTACCCCAACGGAACAGCGCATTATTCAGCGCATGTTAGCGATGGCGCGCGAGGCCTATGACTATGCCTGGACCTCAATTTTCAAAATTAAAACCGAGTTTGTGCGTTCTGAATTACAGGTGAAATTTACCAATATCACCTCATCACCGAACGATATTGTGGTGACGACGCCTTTTCAGGTGGATATCGGCTCGCACAGCGGTGAGTTACAGATCTGTATTCCGTTTAGCATTATTGAGCCGATTCGCGAATTGTTGACCAATCCGCCGCTGGAAAACTCGCAGCATGAAAATAATCAGTGGCGCAATTCATTAGCATCGCAAATGCGCGATACCGAACTGGAGTTAGTGGTGAAATTTGCTGAGATCTCCACCCGTCTCTCAAGAATTATGAAGCTGAAACCGGATGACATTATTCCACTGGATAAGCCCGAGCAGCTTGGCGGGTTTGTTAATGATGTGCCGGTAATGACCGGTAAATACGGCAGCGCAAATAATCAATACGCCATCCAGGTTGATGCGTTACAGAATTCAACATTGTTAGGTTTCAAGAAGGAGTAATTGTCGTATGAGCGATATGGAACATGATTCAGGCTCAAATAAGTCTTCGCTCGGCGACATCTGGGGCGACGCAATGAGTGAACAGTTGTCCAGTGAAAATAGTGCCGAGGTGCTTTCCCAGGCGGAAGATGTAATGGTGAATTTATCTGAAGATTTAAATCTGGTGCTCGATATCCCGGTGAAAATGACCGTGGAATTAGGCCGCACCAAAATGACGATCAAAGAGTTATTGCGATTAAGCCCAGGCTCCATTGTTTCTCTGGATGGCCTCGCGGGCGAGCCGCTTGATATTTTGATCAATGGTTATTTAATCGCTCAGGGCGAGGTCGTGGTGGTTTCCGATAAATTCGGCATCCGTATTACCGACATTATTACCCCGTCTGAGCGCATGCATCGTTTGAGCAGATAATGAATACGCCGTCGCTTAATGCTGTTCAGCCCGTCTCCGCAGCGCCAGCAATGGCGCCTGTTGGCACCGGCAATATTATCGGCGCACTGGCGCTGGTGATCCTGTTAATGGCGGCTATCGCCTGGATCGCCCGCCGCAGTGGCGTCGCTACGCGAATGGTAAAGGGACATAACATTCTTTGTGTGAAACACACCCAGTCAATCGGTGCGCGCGAGCGCCTGGTGGTGGTCGAAGTGGACGACAAATGGCTGCTGCTGGGCGTGACGCAGGACAATATCACTAACCTGATGACCATGGAGAAACGGGCAGACGTTGAAGACGTTAAAGCAGCGTCGTTCCTGCCGACTTTCCAGAGCGCGTTAGTGAACTGCATTGCCCGGCGCAAAGGTGAGAGCAAATAAGATGAAACGTAACGCACGCCTGCTGATGCCCCTCTGCGGCCCAGGCCTGGCGCTGGCCGGATGGCTGCTCCCGGCCCAGATGGCGCTGGCGGCCAACAATGACATTCTGCTCTCGCACTCCGCAAACGGCGAAAGCTGGTCGCTGCCGGTGCAGACCCTGGTGCTGCTGACATCGCTCACCTTTTTGCCCGCCATCCTGCTGATGATGACCGGCTTTACCCGCATTGTGATTGTGCTGGGGCTGCTGCGCAGCGCGCTCGGTACGGCAAGCACGCCGCCCAACCAGGTGCTGCTCGGGCTGGCGCTCTTTTTGACCTTCTTCGTGATGTCGCCGGTGCTGAACCGGGTCTATGACGACGCCTGGGTGCCGCTGTCGCAGGACAAGATCTCTATGGAAGTCGCCATAGAGAAGGGGGCGCAGCCGCTGCGCGCCTTCATGCTGAAGCAGACCCGTGAAGGGGATCTGGCGCTCTTCTCCCGCATCGCCAACGCTGGAGACTTTGCTAACGCCGACGCGGTGCCGATGAGCATCCTGGTGCCTGCGTTTGTCACCAGCGAGCTAAAAACCGGCTTCCAGATTGGCTTCACGCTGTTTATCCCGTTTCTCATCATTGACCTGGTGGTCGCCAGCATTCTGATGGCGCTGGGGATGATGATGGTGCCGCCGGCGACGATTTCGCTGCCCTTTAAGCTGATGCTGTTTGTGCTGGTCGATGGTTGGCAGCTGATTATTGGTTCCCTCGCGCAGAGCTTCTTTTAGCAAGAGAGTAAAAAATGACACCTGAAAGTGTAATGTCGCTGGGGTTCCAGGCCACCAAAGTGGGGCTGATGATCGCCACCCCGCTGCTGTTAGCCGCCCTGGCCGCTGGCCTGCTGGTCAGCATTCTGCAGGCTTCGACGCAGATCAACGAAATGACCCTGTCGTTTATTCCCAAGATCCTGACGCTGGTGGTGGTGCTTATCGCCTGCGGCCCGTGGATGTTAACCACGCTGGTTGACTACATGCGCGGGCTCTTTACCAGCTTGCCGTACCTTATTCGCTAACTATGTTTACGCTCTCGCTGGTTCACCTCTATGACAACGTAAACCAGTACTTCTGGCCCTGCCTGCGCATGCTGGCGCTGTTTGGCGCCGCGCCGATTTTCAGCGAGAAGCCGCTCAGTGCCCGTTTTAAAGTAGCGCTGGCGCTGTTAACCGCTTTTCTTATTGCGCCGCAACTGCCCGCCAGCAACATTGCCATCGCCTCGCTGGATGGCTTCTGGGCCTGCTGCCAGCAGCTGATTATCGGCATCGCCATTGGCCTTTCCGTGCAGCTGATTTTTGTCGCCGTGCGCCACGCGGGCGAGATTATCGGCATGCAGATGGGGCTCTCCTTTGCCATGGTTTACGATCCTGCCGGCGGCCCGAGTATGCCGGTGGTCGCGCGCCTGTTAAACCTCTTTGTCACGCTGCTGTTTCTCACCTTTGACGGCCATCTCTATATGCTGGAAGTGCTGGCCAGCAGTTTCACCGCGTTTCCGATCAACGCCGCACCGCTGGGTGCAAACGGCTTTATGGCGATGGTCAGCGCCGGGGAGATGATCTTCCGTTACGGCATGATGCTCGGCCTGCCGGTTATCACTCTGCTGCTGTGCCTCAACCTGACCATGGGGCTGCTCAACCGCCTCTCGCCGCAGCTCTCCATCTTCGTCATTGGTTTTCCGATTTCGTTAACCGTCGGCATGGTCGCCATGTCGCTGGTGATGTTCACGCTGGCTCCCTTCTTCGAAAATATGATGGGCGGCATTTTTGACCGCCTGTTCGTGATCCTTACGGGGTTCAGATAGCCATGAAGGGATGCTGCTATTTACCGTGCTGTTATTCACTTTTCGTCACCGGAGGTGACGTTTGCCAGGGAAGGGGTTATGAGCCTGAAATCCTCCGTCAGTAACGCTAATGTTTTGATTTACAGCGAAGATCACTTTTCGGCGATGGGGCTGATCACGCTGATAAAGCTCTATCGCCCCAATTTACGCGTCAGCTATATCAGCAGCCTTGAGGAGGCGAGCCGGGCGACGGGGAGTAAGCTGCGTATTCTGGTGGCGGTGGCCACTCAGGCCACTAATCTGATGTCGTTGATGCAGACCACCCACTATTTGCGTGAGCTAAAAGAGGGGTTGCCCTGCCTGCTGCTGTGCGAGGATTTCGATCCCGTGCTGCCCGCGCTGCTGCCGGATATGCTGCGGCTCAGCCTCAACGCGCCGATCCGCACGGTATTTGAGTCGATTACCGGCCTGATGTCGAAAAAGCGCGCGAAACCGCAGGAACTTTCGGTGCTGCCGCTGCTGACTCACCGCCAGCGCGAAGTGTTATGCCTGCTGGCGTCCGGCTCCAGCGCGCAGGAGGTCTCCTCTACGCTCGGCATCAGCCTGAAAACCGCCTACGTTCACCGGCGCGATATTCTCACGCGTCTTAACATCGGCCCGAGCTACTACCGCGGCGTCTTTACCGGCCGCCTGGCGTAATCTCGTCGGTTCAGAAACAGGAAAGCCCCGGCGGGCCGCACTATGGCTGACCCGTCGGGGCTTTCATTGATAACCCGCTGTAACGCCTGTTATTGCAGGGTTGTCATGGTGCCGGCAGCGAAATCGAGCTGCGGGCTTCTTTTCATCGCCCGTGAAGGCGGTACACAGAGACTACAGGTAAAACCGTTAAACATATGCTCTGGCGTGCTGACAAAATTGCCGCCGCAGCAGTCGCACTGGGTCTGCTTCAGCATGCCGCCCTCCATAAAACGCAGTAGCGTCCATGCGCGAGTCAGCCCCAGTACCGGCTCCTCGTCCGCCTGCGCCAGACCGTGTTCCAGATAGATACGGTAGGCTTTAATCATCAGCTCTACAGAGCGACCCTTTTCCGCTCTCTGCAAATAGCGGTAAATATTGTAGAAAATTGACGAGTGAATATTCTGCTCCCACGACATATACCAGTCAGCGGAGAACGGCAGCATACCTTTCGGCGGCGAATCGCCTTTCAACTCTTTATAGAGTTTTAACAGACGACGGCGGCTTAAATTAGTTTCACTCTCCAGAACCTGCATCCTCGCACCGAAATTAATTAACTCCATCGCGATTTGCGCGTCTTTAATTTCAGACATGATGCTTTTTTCGTGCAGCATTATCTCGCTCATTACGCTGCCTCGTCGCCGTTATTATCAACCGTGTTGAGCAGGTTGCTCGACAGAATAATCCCGGTGTGCAGACGTTGCAGTGCATCGATACGGGACTCTTTAGTCAGGCAGTTAATCACCACATCATCATCGATACGCAGGCGGCTGATCAGCTGCCCGGTAGAGGCGAGTTTAATCAGTTGCGGCAGCGATAAGTGGCTTAGCGTCTCCAGCGTGGCATCGTTCAGGCCAAGGCGGAAACCGGCGGCAATCTTATCTTCACGGATCAAACGCTGAGCCAGTAATAAATAGGAGAGGTTCAGATCCTGAATAGACTGCATTTGTTCTTCAAAATTGTGTTCGTTCATAAGTTGCTCCCGTAACACCACACCGGATGCGGAATTACTATTATTTAACAATAAATATGCGAGCAACCACTTTATTTCGATAAGAATAAACTAACTAATAAATGAAACTTGACACTCTTATTGTGCAGGCGATGTTTTTTATTCCTGCATCTGTTTGTCTTTACGTTGTTCCCTAAGACGGAAATAAGATTACACATTTGACTTAATTCAAACAATCGCCTAAATGCGGAAAAAAGCGGATCATTGCAGTTCCGCTTTTATTGTTTCTGGTTGATGCCTTTATTTTCAATATGTTGCATTAACATTGCCTGTGCGTTTACTTTAATTACATAATCGAAGCCGTTGAAATGAAAAAGATTCTCTTTTCCAGAAAGTTGTTATCTTATTGAATTATCTGATACACAGAAAATATATTATGTAACGGCACCGTCATTCACGAAGAGCGAAAAAGTATGGTGGTAACGCATTAAATAAACACCTTTGTTGTGGTTTTTACTGTGGCGAACAACGTTTTTCCCGGTAAAGCGAGGATACTCCCTCACCCGGCGTTAATGGTAATTTCACCTGTGTTAACCAGGAGCTTCAGCGATGCGTGCAGTGATAGCGTTAGCCATGATGTTGTCAGGCGCTTTGCCCGCCTGGGCGGATAATTCCCCTGCGCTGGAAAACCAACAGATTGCGGGCCTGATCCGCACGCCGCTGATGCTGCCGGTGACGCTTGCGAACGGCCAGCCTGCGCTGCTGGAGGCGTTTGTTACCCGCCCGGCGAACAACGACCCTGCGCCAGTTGCACTTATTACCAACGGCACGGCGGACACTGCCGACTTTGACCGCTTTGTGATGAACCCCAACCGCTATGCTTCGACGGCGATAGCGTTTGCCCGCCACGGCTATGCGGCGGTGGTGGTGCTGCGCCAGGGGTATGGGCAGTCCAGCGGGGCGGCGGAGTATGCGGGCGGCTCGTGCGCGCAGCCGCACCATCAACTGGCAGGTGAGCGCGATCGCGATACCTTGCTGGCGGCGCTGAAGGCGATCCGTCAGCAGCCGTGGGCGTCGCCGAAGCAGGCGGTGCTGGTGGGGATGTCCTCCGGCGGTTTCGCCATGCTGGCGACCGGCGCGGCCAACCCGCCCGGCGTGCAGGCGATAATTAACTTTGACGGCGGGCGCGGCGCGCTGGATGGCAAATCCTTCTGCGATCAGCCCGGCTTGCTGAAGGCGCTTAGTGATTACGGTAAGAGAACCACGATTCCGTCGCTGTGGCTCTACGCCGCCAACGACCGCGCCTTTCCCCCGGCGACGGCGAAAGCGATGTTCAGCGCTTATAAACAGGCAGGAGCGCCCGCGACGTTCGTCGCGATGCCGGCATTTGGCGAGAATGGCCATACCTTTATGGACTCGGCCCCCGAGGCGTTCTGGTGGAAGCCGGTTGCAAACTTCTTACAGCAGCAGGCGCTCCCCTATCAGCCCGTCGTCGCGCTTCCGCAGACGCATCTTCCTGTGCCGTCGGTACTGAATGACGAAGGGCGCAAGGCGTTCCAGGAATATGCTGCATCACAACGTTATGAAAAGGCGTTCGCCATCGACGCGCAGGGAGACTGGGGTGTTGCTTACTGGGCGAGAACGCGCGACGAGGCGGCGGAAAGCTCGCTCGGCTACTGCGCAAAGCAGCAGGAAGCTGGCAAGGCGGGATGCCACCTCTACACTATTAATAATGAGGTTGTACCTGAACAGACCGTGCAACGTTAGTGAAAATCAGGAGGAACGATGAGACCACCGATGACCGATGACGAAATCACGTTACTGAAAGCGGACCTCGATAAGCTGGGGGAGAGCCAGCTGGTGGGGATTGAGGCCTATGAGGCGCTGCATCTGCTGGAGATCCGCAGGATGACGGCGAAGCTGGAGCACATTAAGCGGCTGCTGGGGAGCGAAGAGAACGAAGTGTAACGCCGGACGGGTTCCCTGAAGTTTTGCGAGAAGGGTTCCAGTTTCGAACGTATTCGCAGCCGTAAAGCGGTTTTCCTTGCCGGGCGTCGTTAGACGCGCCGGTAAGGCTGACCCTCGCGTGCCAGGTTAGCTTCTCAGATGATGGCAACTGAGAGGCAAATGGCGGTGCGCGACACGGCTTCAAGTGTGACGCGGTTGGCAGGGCCAGTTAAATGTCGAACCCTAACGCTTTGACCATCTCACAGACTTTTTTTGCACCGTTGAAGTTTAAATGGTCGGCATCGTAAAAATCTTCAGGCGCGAATGTCTTAAGCTTATTAAGATCCGTTATAAAGATATTGTTGTCATCGGTAACGCTTTTCAAATATGCCAGCGTTTCATCTTTCAGATTTTTGTCGTAATTTTCGATATAGAATTCAGTGAACGGCATTACGATAATATTAAGCGTTGCGTTTTTTTCTTTTATTAACGTAGTCAGCGATGACATGACACGCTTATTGTTCTCAAAGCTGTGCTTTCGTTGATAATTTCTTGATAGCTCCGATACCCGATTGAGAATTTCTGAGGAGGAGTATGTGAAATCCGTGCGGGAACTTCTGCCATTGATGAAATCCAGGGATTTTTTTACTGCCGACTCATCCTGCAGCAATCTGTCCAGCGTGGCTAACTCCTCATCATTGGAGAATTGCGGATAAATATGGTTTTTATAGGTTTGCTGAACAAGCAGATCAAGAGGGCCTAATATGTGCTGCGTGACGGGTGTCTGATTTAACGCTTCGTTTTTGTTTCTGTAAGTGTATTCGATATCCTGGCTTTTGCAGAAATAGCGCGCCACAGGGAACATCGGCGACGCCCCCATCGATAGCTCATAAAAAGCGTCATACAGCCCCACGCAGAGGATGAAGTTTCTAATGCTGGTGGTGCCGGTTATGTGTTTTATCAGGCTGTATGTCCACGTAAAATCCCCAGAGAACATAGAAAGATTGACTGCTTTATCTAATAAAGCATCCGGGAACCCCTGGTATGCGTAGGATGATCCTATTATTACGCTCTTTACTTCAGCCTCGCCGTTAAGTTTCTGATAACGCGCGTTGAGAAGAGGGATAAATCCAACATCCATATCCAGATGCGTGCTTTTCTTTTCGGGCAGCAGTAACGTGGTAAGCGCCTCGGGGAGCTTGATATTGTTATTTTTAATAAAGTTGAAGCCTATATGATCCGTGATAACCACTGGAATGAGTGAGTCGTCCTCCGGGTTTATTTTTATGCTTGCCGGATCAGTATCTGCATCAATTTCAAAAAGCGTAATTTTTCCCATATTGGGTGGAAGGAACAGTACATTAAGCCGATAGGTGTCCCAGCTTTTTCCTACAAAATATACATGACAGGATTGCATTAAGAGGAAATTGACAAAGAAGTTGTCTAAGCTCGATATCAGATTATCAACGTCTTCAGGGGTAACGTTTTTTTCCGCACAATAAATAAGCGTGTTAATAAACGACGCTGTTATCTCATCATCATTTAGCAGGCTACTATTTTTGATAATTAACTCTTTTAATTCATCAACGACAGCATCACTATTAATCCAGCTGAGTTTTTGTGCCAGGACATGAACTTCTTTTAGGAAAATAACAGCGTTGCTCATTGTGTCACCTGATAGACGGTCAAAATAACGTAATTGTGATAAGCATACCTGTTTTTATTGGAACAGGAGTACAGAGAAGGCACTCCGACAGGTAAGCAATGCAAGGAAACCTGGATGCAGATCACAAAATGAACACTTCTTTACGATGAATTTGCTGAAGGCGATTTAGGCCATGCGGAAAATGAGCCTGGTTAGTTTTGGGGCTAAGAGGTCTTCAGGCGGTTTCTGTTCTTATCAACGGTGAGTCTCTCCTGAGTGCATTTTGATGTAGCGTAAAGAGTAAGTGTGGAGCCATTGCTCTGAAGTTTTGCGGGAAGGGTTCCAGTTTCGAAACGACGCGTTACTATAGAGCGGTTTTTCCTTGCTGATTGTAGGGTTTTCTTTTTATTGTTTGGCAGCGCCTGCCACAGCAGGCGTCGGGATTAGCCTCCTGGAAACCCTCATCGGCAACAGAGCAGTTCTGTTGTGCGCTCGGTTACATCTCAATGGTGGGCCGGGCAGGGGCGTCGCGAGACGCGCCGGTTTCCGATGGGCCGGTAAGGCTAACCCTGTCTGGCTCCGCCACCCATGAGATTAGCCTCTCTGCTGGCGGAAATAATGACTGCCATTGGAGAATGTCTTATGACGAAAACCCTTACCAAAACCCAGCGCCACTGTATTGTCGGCTACCGCCCGAACCGCGGCGACACCAGCACACCCGCCCTGCAACTGAAAGGCAAATGGCTGCGCGAAGCAGGCTTTGAAACCGGCGTGCATGTCACGGTGCAGATATCGAAAGGCTGCATTGTGCTGATTCCCGATAATGACACCGTGCATGAACTGCGTGTGCAACTGGAACAGGCCAGGGCGGTGATTGATAACGTAAGGGAAGGGGTGAGGGGGGTTTAGAGCTGGGGGTTATTTTGTTTAATGGTTTTGAAGGTTTAATTGACGGTAGCCTGGTGACTCGAACCATTCAAAAGGGGCGGTAAACGCCCCTGAGTAGATTCTGATTTATGCCCTAACAAATGGTATGAGATTAATTACGCAGGCTTTCATCATATACGTTAATTTTGCTGTAATTAGGATCTTTGCGGTAATAGACGATCGGCACTTCTTTAGCGACTTGATCTTTAATGAGATCCAGCATGTTGATATTTAAGGACTGTTTCTCTTTTATGTAGACTTTACTATCGACTGTAAAACTGTAAGTTATTGTAATATCTACTTTTCCCATGTCATCAGGCCTTCCGGGAACGTAGCTATCAATTTTGGCTTTGATATAAACAGGATCTTTTTTAATCTTCAGATAGAGATAGTAACCTTCAAGTAAATAGATAATAAAATACCCGATGAGAAGTGTAGGCCCGATTATTGCGATTATCCATGAGTACTTCGACATTATCCTAATCTGCTTTTGTTAGAATTGTTCGCGCAATTATATATGAGCGGATGAACATCTGCTACATAATAAGTTATAAATAACTGAAAAGTATGCGGCACTAATCAATTGTCAAAGTGCTGGTATCAAATTAATTAGTGAGGAGCGACAATCGCTCCCGCGTGATGACCGTATAATCAGAGTTTCCTTCTGTAGCCGCAAGATCACTATCTGCGAAATACTGTTATCTAATTATTCGCCAGTAATTAATTGCGCAGGCTCTTATCATATACATCAATCTTACTATAGTTAGGATTCTTACGGTAATAGACTATGGGGACTTCTTTGCCTACATAGTATTTGTCTAAATCGAGTGTTTTAATATTTAATGCCTGCTGCTCCTTGATATACGTCTTTTCATCAGCAATAAAACTGTAGGTCATAACAATATCTACCTCACCCATTTCATCAGGAGTTTTTGGCACATAGCTAACGATTTTTTCTTTTTTGTAGACTGGGTCTTTTTTTATGATTTTATACAAAAAATAACCTTTTAACATAAGAAAAAAACAAAGCCTATCATTCCAGAAAAAAATGACCAAGCTATCCATCCTGAATATTGCGACATAAATCCTCCTCAACGCTAAGTAATTTCTAAATTAATCCATTCGCAGTTTAGACTTCTCTTTAATGCACAGGCTTTCGTCATAAACATTAATTTTGCTGTAAGTAGGATCTTTACGATAATAAACAATAGGAACCTCTTTGCCTATGTGGTATTTATTAAGATCGAGCGTATTAATATTTAGTGTCTGCTGCTCTTTAGTGTAGATTTTATTATCAGCCACGAAGCTATAGATCATAACAATGTCGACGCGACCTTTTTCGTTTGGTGCTTTGGGGACATAGGTAACTATTTTAGCTTTGGTGTAGACCGGATCTTTTTTGATCGTACTGTGCAATATATAACCTTTTATAATAAATAAAATAATAAAGCCGAGTATAACGCAAGGCCCTATCATTGCGATTATTCCTGAGAAACTGGACATTAAAGACTCCTTGTAAGAACATCGTACTAATTCTGATTTATAGGCTGAAAGCAGATATGAAATTAATTACGTAAGCTCTCATCATATACATCGATTTTGCTGTAATTAGGATCTTTTCGGTAATAGACGATCGGCACTTCTTTACCGATATGGTCTTTATTCAGATCTCGCGTGTTGATAGTTAAGTTTTCTTTCCCATTTGTGTAGACTTTATTGTCAGCCGTAAAGGTATAAGTTATTGCAATATCTACCTTTCCCATATTATTAGGGCTTCCGGGGATGTAGTTGACAATTTTAGCCTTAACGTAGACCGGATCTTTTTTTATCTTCAGATAGAGACAGTATCCTTTCAGGAAGTAAAAAATTACGCTACCGATTAGCAGTGCAGGGCCAATTGCTGCTATTATCCATGAATACTTTGACATCGTCCAAAACTTCTCTCGGCGAAACTAATTGCGTAATTTTAAATGAGATAAAAAATATATTCTACAAATATATTTGAAATGACAGGAGAGGATGATGGAAAATGAATATTGAATGGGCCAGTATCAATGAAGTTACATGGAGCGGCAAGCGTTCCGGAGCGACGCTCATATGATCAGGCGATTCTTCTGATGCCTCCGCCTAATCATATGTGAAAATGTGTTGTGTAGTTATCCGCGAATAACTATTTACGCAGGCTCTCATCATACACGTCAATTTTACTGTAGTTAGGATTCTTACGGTAATAGACAATTGGGATTTCTTTGCCCACGTAGTATTTTTCCAGATCGAGGGTGTTTATATTCAAAGTCTGCTGATCTTTACTGTAGGTTTCATCATTAGCAATAAAGCTGTAGGTCATAACAATATCTACTTTGCCCAGTTCATTTGGTGCTTTAGGCACATAGCTGGCAATTTTTGCTTTAGTATATACTGGATCTTTTTTTATGATTCTATACAAAAAGTAGCCCTGTAATATATAGAAAACCATAAATCCCATGATGCCATAAAAAAAGAACCATGCTATCCATCCTGAATGTAGTGACATGTACTCCTCTCTGCATTACGTTTTCGAATTAATTCACACGCAATTTTAGCTATTATTAATTAAAAAGAATAATTTTTTATATCTGAGCATACTAGATTTTCATAGCTCTTTCCGGGAGTAGTTATCCAGTTCTTTAGAGAGCATGTTTATTTCCTTACAAACAAATTTTCGACGCCAATTTGAAAGGATACGAGCAGGCACGAAATGCTCAGCGAAAGTGGGTTTTTTGGCGAGATACTTCATGACAATAGTTTTTATCTCTTCTGCACACCAGCCGTCCATCACTGGCGTAGGGTTATAGAGTAGATTAACTGACAGAGCAGGAGCAACTTCCTCGTCAAGGATCCGGAAGATCTCATCTCTGCTCATCCCTGACTCTTTCAGCAGCAGAACCATCCATTTGTAATCGTAATCCTGAAGCTCGCGCGCTGTGAAAAGTTCTGATAACGCCAGCCAGACAGTGGCACGGTTTGATTGCGCTTTTTCTGATAACAACATTTCAGTAGCCCTCGTTACCGGTAAACAGAAGGATGAGAATCTTCCTGGATCGTAAAAGTAAGTAAAAAATACCTGCCAAATGTCCAGTCACGTTAGGTAAAATGATTATGGGTGATAAAAAAAGGAAAAGGCAAGTGGTTGATATTACTGTAGACATGCTGCGGAATATAGCCAGGCATTATAAACATCAAGAAACCTTGTTAAATTCACAGCATTATAATGTCTATGCCATAGTACCACATTAAATCAACGTTTTACCGTCTATGAAATTAATAGCGAATTAAGAGCAGCACATTTTCTCGCCCAAGCTTGTGTTGAAACTGCAAACTTCTCAAGCTTTACTGAAGTTCCAAGAGATGGTGGCAGGGAATATGACGCAGGAACGCGGATTGGACGTGATTTAGGTAACACAGAAGTCGGCGATAGTCCTAAATTCATGGGACGCGGGTTATTGATCTTACAGGTAGGGATAACTATACGAATTTCGGAAGCCAATTTGATAAAGATTACGTAACCGATCCCACTATGGTTGCCACGAACCCGTATGTTGCTGTTAAGGCTGCTTCCTATTACTGGAACCTCAGGCATGTTAATACGGCAGCAGACAGGGATGATGTAAATAAAGTCATACTTCTTGTTAATGGTGGTTATAACTGCCTTGAAGAAAGAAAAAAGGCATTAATAAGAGCCAAAAAAGAGCTTGGAATTTTATGAAAATATCATTCAGCATTATAGCAACATTAATTTTTTCGATGAGTTTTTCGTCTTTTGCTGCTGCTAAAAAATCTGACTTAACGTGTAAAAGTCAAGCAATAACCGAATCTAAGAAACTTTTAGCTTTTTACAGAGACAACGATGACAGGGCAGAAGTTGATAAGGATGTAACTGCATTGGCGAAAATGCAAAACCAGGAAAATAAATCTCAGTATTACGATGTACTACAGACGTGGGGTTATATCTACAAAGGTAAGTACCGCATGCGATTCATCTTCCTCAATGACTGTACTCTCATGGGCGAAGAAATTTTAGATTATGCTAATCCGTAGCATCCCTCTGCGGTTCTTGATTTAACTGGAGCGGTTTTGCCGCTCCTCAACTAAAAAGTAATGGCGAATTTTCCTGTCAAACACGCTACAGCACATATCTGCTTTACTCTTCAATGGCTACTGTGCAGCGGCTGATTATTGTAATGCGACTTTTCCATCACTTGTCTGGATATAAGTTTTTTCGCCTATGTTTATAAATTGCTTGCCATTCAGGTTACCCCTGACAATTATTGCTATGTTGTTATATGCACATTTATCATGGTTTCCATTATTATCATTAAAACAGGTGTAGTCATCAACAGAACCATCTCTGGTTCCTTTAGGTAATGGTTCATACCCGTTGAATTTCATGATAACAACTGTAAAGTTGTAGGGGTGAATAATAATGTGATATTTCTGCTGCAGCCACTCCTTGTTTTGCAACCACCATTTCAATTTTCCTTCTGTGGTGATTGGTAAATTTTCTGCAAAAATAGCGCCATGATTTACTCTGACTATTTTTGTTGGTTTGACAGCATTCCATATAAAGTATGCAGCTATCAGAACAACTATAATTACTGCACTCTTTTTATAACTAAACATTGTCTTTTCCTGCCAGTGTCATAGTCGCTTCAGGTTGATGGGTGATATTTTAAGCTAACCGTTATATGTAAATAGTTCAATTATGGTTCTTCTTAATTTTCCTGGCTCACCCTTAAGCTCTGCACGGATGCTGCTACATATGGCGATGAGTTGCCTTTATACTGGGTACACCCATTTACCATTTTCGCTTATTTTTAATTGAAATTCTGTACGCGCAACACCTTTTTGCATGCCCCAGAACGAATCTCATTGAGATGAATGCTACCGGCAGGGAGCTTCTTGATTCAAGGCCCCTTTAGATCTCATTTACATGACAAGCAAATTCTTTGTGGAACGTGGCAGTTGTTGGAATCCTCGTTGGCGTATTACAGATGGCAAGCGGTTTCGCTATGGCGCGGGGGCCGCTGCTACCGGGGATATCCTGGAGGTAGTGGCTGGAGCAACGCTTTTCTTTCATGGCACCAGCAATCTGCTGGAGGAAGTTGATATGCAGATCGAAGTGCCAAATCCACGAAATATTGCTAAGAATGCCTGTATGGGCGCCTCCCATGAATCTGGATATGCTTTACTTTCTCGTTGAAAAGCCGTTAGAACCCTATCTTATGTATAATCACAGTCACCCAATACAGTGCAAAGGGATACAGGATGAAATCTACAAAATCCTCGGAAAATGATCTTTCGAAGAAGATATGGATACATGCAGTTGATATGTTCGATGCCTGTGGAAGAGGTATCCTGTCTATCGCGGCGTTTACTTGCCTATTTATTTTTGATAGGTGGTTATATAAGTTAGGCGTTTTTTTGAGCTGCTTCGCATTGATATGCCTGATTATCTATGTTTCAGATAAACTAAAGGGAAATGATGCATAATGCTTTTATGTAATCGACCATAGAATCTGGATATGGTTGTTTGCCAAAAGAAACTGGAGACCTACCTCATTTATGCCCCTCTATTGCAAGGAACTAAAAACGAAATCTGCAAAATTCTCCCTCGTTAAGTTTTGCAAATTTATTGGGTTTCAGTTTGCCGGTCTGGTCGAGGGGATATCGACCGGCGTTTGTTCCTGGGCTGCTTTCGGTAGCCTGTTTGTTTTGGATGGCTGGTTTAAGCTGACGGGATTTGTAGGGTTCTTTATCCTGGCCTATCTGATCGCGTGGTTAATGGACGTACTGAAAGGCGAAGCGTAAAAGCATTAAGAAACAGAGACGACACGCAGACCAAAGGGGTTACGTTTAGACGTGACCCCCCTTTTCCTGTCTGGGTGGACCTAAAGTGGACATTGTATAAAATAAAGGGCTACGCTTTCACGTAACCCCTTGTTTTATTTGCTAGCGGTTAACGGCTTGGTTTTTCTTCCATGGTGGAGTCTCCATGCGTTTAGGCCCAACGAAAACAATAGAGCTTTTCGTTGGGCCTATCAATGGGCCTAAAAGGTTCGGATTTAATTAGTTCTCTTCGGACTTTGCGGGACAAACTGAGGGCACAAAAAAGCCCGCAGGGCTTTCGCCGTGCGGGCTTTCAGGACTTCGTTGACTGGCTCTGGTGACCATCAACCAAGAATTTTGGTGGAGCTGGCGGGAGTTGAACCCGCGTCCGAAATTCCTACATCCTCGGTACTACATGCTTAGTCCGTCTTTACATTCGCCGGCCAGCTGCGGAAGGACACGCCACTGACAGACTAGCCTGATTAGTTTTAGCACTTCAACCCCAGGCAGGGCATCCGCGCGATCTCTTTTGGGTTTGACCTCTCTTGATCCCCGTCCTAAGAGCGGAGGCTAGGGAGAGAGGGCTCTAAGCAGGTTATTAAGCTGCTAAAGCGTAGTTTTCGTCGTTTGCGACTATTTTTTTGCGGCTTTTTACGAGGCCAACCGCCCCTCGGCATGCACCTTGGGTTTCGCGAATCCCGTCGAATCCAGAATCAGCCCCAAAAGTGTGAAAAGGAGTATAGCAAACTTTCACCGTGACATGCCAGTCCATATCCGCAACGTTTTTACTTTCAACCATCTGCCTGTTTTCTAACCAACTGCTTAAGCAGGATAGTTATATAGAAAAGCAATTATTTCAGGCGTAAATAAATATGAAGAGAGACTAAGGGTAATATTAATTAGCGTTCTCTAATATATTATACATTGTAAATTTCTTTACATTTCTCGCGTCATTAATTCAATTTCTATTAATCAATTTATGCGCAAAATTAAGCGGCACTTAATTTGAGATATATCCCTTAAAATATATTCTGTATCGAAGGTAATTGTTATCAATTTGTGATTTAAAACGTTGCCTAAATAGAGAAGCTTGTTTATATCTTTCTTAATGTAAAAATTTATTAAATGATGATGGATTAACATAATAAATGAAAAACAACGACTTAGCTATTTTTCATCTCGTATGTCCCACATCCGCTTCCTGTCAATCCTGGTGAATTGGTAAACCGTAATCCTGCGCAAAAACAGATGCTCGCAGGCGCTCTAATATTGCTTTCGCTTCCGAGGTGAAAATATGGCCCCGCAAAATAGTCTTCCTGGTTCCGTCGATGTAATAAACCAAAAAACTGGCGATGTAGTTGCGCAATATGCAAAAGGCAGCGACAGAGTAGTAAATCTGACTGAAACCAGTATCGTCCGCGTTAATGCTTCGCAGGAGTCAGTGAATTTCTTCGAGCGTGAAGGAAACGACCTGATCGTCCATATGAAAGATGGCTCCACGGTGCGCTACACCAGCTTCTTTGCCGTGGATGGCGAGGGTCTACACAGCGAGATGATTTTTGAAGATGAGCTGGGCACACATCAGGCCGCCTTCCCCTATGCGGCAGCTGCGGGGCCGGCCACTGCAGAGACCATCGTTCCGGCGTTTAGCGACGTAGCGCTGGGATCGCTGGTCGGTACCAGCGGCCTGTCGGCCCTGGCGGTACTCGGCGGCCTGGCGGCCGTTGGCGGTATTGTGGGCGTAGCCGCTGCAGCAAATAATAGCGGAGGTGGAGGCGGCAATAACAATAACGGCGGCGGTGACAACGGCGGCGGTGATAATGGCGGTGGCAACAACGGCGGCGGTAATAACGGCGGTGGCGACAACGGGGGAGGAGATAACGGCGGCGGCGAGACACCGGTGGTTCCGACGCTCAGAATTAACACGATTGCCTCCGATAACATCATCAACCTTGCCGAATCAACCGAGCCGCAGCTCCTGAGCGGCATGACAGAAGCGATTCATGCCGGGAGTACTGTCACCATCAGCGCCAACGGCAAAAAGTGGACCACCACCGTTGCAGATGATGGCAGTTGGGGCGTCTGGCTCTCGCCAGCCGATCTGAACACCTTCTCACAGGGCTTCCATCTCTTACGCTTTGCGCTGGTGACCCCTGCGGGCGCGACCGCGGCTGCGGATACGCAAATCATGATCAGTACCACGCCGCCGGTGCTTGAGCTTACTCAGTTCACGCCGGGCGACGTCCTCGATCAGGATCAGCATGTGGCGGATAAAATCGTCCGCGGCTATGTCGGTGCAGAGGATGCCGGCAGCACGATTTACGTCACGCTTAATGGCCGCACCTACAGCGCAATTGCCGATGCTGACGGTCAGTGGCAGCTGGTTATTCCCGCAGCAGACATGGCGCTGCTGGTAGACAGGCAGAGTTACACCCTGCTTTATCGCGCGGTCGATATTGCCGGTAACGTCTCCGAAGAGACGCGCGACTTCAGTACCAACTTCAACACCCCGGATATCACCATCAATCCGGTTGCCACCGACAACATCATTAACAGCGCCGAAATCCTCATCACGCAGGTGCTCTCTGGTCAGACCTACAACATCCCGCCAGGGCAGGTGGTGACCATTACCCTTAATGGCAAAACCTACTATGCCGAAGTGATGGGTGATGGCAGCTGGAAAACCTCAATCCCTGCGGGCGATCTCGGCTTATTGCCGCAGGGCGACAGTGCACTGACCGTCAGTGTTAACGATGCGGATGGCAATGCGATCGTCAGGACAGTTCCGGTTAACGTCGATACCACGCTGACCGGTGTCGCCATCGCCATCCTCTCCACCGATGACTATCTCAACGCCAGCGAAGCGGAAAACCCGCTTGAAGTGCGCGGCGTAACTACCGTCTTTGGCGAAGGGGTGACGATTTATGTCACCGTCAACGGCATCAACTACCCGGTGACCAGCATTGATGCCTCCGGGCGCTGGAGCGTGACCATTCCGTCGGAAGACTTACTGCGCCTTGAAGATGGGGCAAATGTCATCACCGCCACGGTGGTACTTGACGATCAGAGCGCGCAAGACTCGCGCACGCTCAATGTGCAAGTTCACCGCTTGCCTGATCCGGTCATGGATGCGCCGTTTGGCGACGGTTATCTCAATGCCGCCGAGAAAGGGGTTGATCAGGTATTGAGCGGCAACACCGGTGTGACCAGCATCGGACAGCGCGTTACCGTCCAGGTGGCGGGTAAAACCTACCAGGCGACGGTCGATAACGACGGTACCTGGAAAGTGACCATTCCCGCCGGCGATCTGCAAAATATCCCGGATGGCCTCGTCACCGTGACGGTGAACGCCAGCGATGCGGCGGGTAACACTGCCCCGCTCACTCAGACGGCAATTGTGGATACGCAATTCCCGGCGCTGAGCGTGCTGCCGCTCACCAACGACGGCAAACTAAACGGCGCAGAACTGGACCAGGATCAGGTTTTAAGGGGCGTAAGCGGGGTCAGTGAGCAGGGACAAACCGTCGTCGTCACCCTGAATGGCAAAACCTACACCACGGTTGTGGGCAGCGACGGTAACTGGCAACTCGCGTTGCCGTCGGCAGATCTGGGCGCGCTTCAAAGCGGCAGTTACCCGCTGACGGTTACGCTGACCGATGCGGCCGGTAACCGCACCACCGTTACGCAGCCGATCGCGGTGAAAACCAGCGGTGTGGAAATTGGCCTACAGGCGCTTACCGACGGCAACACGCTTGATGCGGCGGAAATCAAAGTTGATCAGATCCTGCATGGCACATCCAACGCGGAGGCGGGCAGTATCGTCACCGTGATTTTAAATGGCGTGCGTTACGAAGGGGTCACGGACATTCAGGGCAACTGGCAGGTGACCCTTCCTGCCGCTGAGCTGCAAAAGCTGGCCGATGGCGGGCAAACGCTCACCGTAAGCGTGACGGATGGCTTTGGGCAGAGCACCACTATTGAGTCGGGCTTTAATGTCGACACCACCAGCGATGCGGTGGCGATCAATATTATCGCCAGCGATGACTACCTCAACGCCAGTGAAGCGGCTAATGGTTTAACCATCCGGGGTAACAGCGCAGGCCTGCCTGCGGGCACGGTCGTTACCGTCACGCTGAACGGTGTGAACTATGCGGCGACGATTCAGGCGGATGGCTCCTGGCAAACGGTGGTCGATCCGGCCGCATTGAAGGCGCTTGCAGATGGCACCCAGACGGTAACTGCCACGGTCACCACCAGCGGTGGTACGGTGCTTGATAGCCACAACTTCACGGTAGCGATCAATACTTTGCCGAGCGTATCGGTCGATCCGGCCTTTGTGGATAACATTGTGAGCCTGGCGGAATCGGGCCAGAGCCAGACGCTGACCGGCAACACCAATGTTGTCGGCGCCGGGCAAAAAGTGGTCGCCATCCTGAACGGCCAGCAATACAGCGGCGTGGTGAATGCTGACGGCAGCTGGTCACTGACCTTGCCGCAGGGTGCAATGGAGCTGTTAGCCGAAGGGCCTGGTAGTCTGACCGTAGTGGCGACCGATGTGGCAGGTAACAGTGCTAACAGCACCGTCAACTTTACGGTGGATAAAACCCCGCCAGCATTAAGCGTTACGCCGATTAACGGTACCGATGTGCTGAACGGCAGCAATATCGCCGCCGGTATCACGCTTTCTGGCACCACCTCTGGCGATGCGGCTTCGGTGGTCATCACCCTTAACGGCAAAAGCTATCCGGCAACCATCACCAATGGCAGCTGGAGCGTTAACCTCGGCAGCGGCGCGCTTGGCGCTCTGCCTGACGGTGCCAGTTCATGGACCGTCACGGCCACCGACAGCGCAGGTAACGTAACGACAACCATCCGCACGGTGACTGTCGATACCTCCGCGCCTAACGTGGTGATGGATCCGGTGGCCCGCGACAACATTATCGATCTGGCGGAGCAGAACACTGGCTTTAGCCTGACCGGACGCACGGTTCCGGCCGAGCCGGGCGCGACGGTCTCCGTCATACTCAACGGGCAAACACTCACCGGCGTGGTGGGCGGCGATGGCCTCTGGTCCATTCCTGTCGCTCCGTCAGTGCTCAGCAGCCTGACCAACGGTAGCTACACCATTTCAGTGACGGTAAAGGACAGCGCGGGCAACACCTCGCCGCCGGTCTCCAGCACCTTCAAAGTCGATACCACTGCCAGCGCAATTGCCATTAACCCGGTTGACGGCGATAACCGTATCAGCGCCGCAGACATTGCCGATGGCCTGACCATCAGCGGCACGTCGGTGCGTATCCCGGAAGGGAACACCATTACCGTGACCCTGAACGGTGTGCAGTACACCGCCACCGTGACGGCGGGCGGTGGCTGGCAGGTGACGGTGCCGAATGCGGATGCCGCCGCCATTGCCGATGGTACCGCGACGCTGACGGTCACCGGTGTGGATGCCAACAATGCGATTATCTCCAACGAACTGCCATTTACTATCATCACCCACGTGCTGCCGCAGCCTGCCGTCAATGCGCCGTTCGGTGATGGCGTGGTTAACGCTCAGGAAGCGGCCGCAGGCGGTAACCTGGCGGGCAATACCGGTATCGTTGGCGCCGGTCAAAGTGTAACCATCACCCTTGATAACGGCACGCCGCTCACCGCCCAGGTGGATGCGAACGGCAACTGGACGCTGCCGCTAACGCCTGCACAACTCGGTGCTCTCTCCCAAGGGCCCCATACTGTGACGGTAACCGCCACCGATGCGGCGGGTAACACCGTCAGCAGTTCGGCACCGATGACCGTCGATACGGTATTGCCAACTTTCACTATCGACGACGTCACCACCGATAACATCATTAACAGCGCTGAAGCCGCTGGCGCGGTCACCATCACCGGTACCGGCGTCTACGATGCGCAGTCGGCGCAAACCGTTATCGTGCTGGTCAACGGGCAGAACTACGACGCCATTATCCAGCCGGACGGCACCTGGAGCGTAGTGCTCCCTGCCGGTGCGCTGGCAGGCGTGCCGGATGGTCCGGTCGCGGTGCGCGTTACCGTTACCGATGCTGCGGGTAACAGCAGTACGCAAACCGACACCTTTACGCTCGACGCCTCTCCCGCCAATGCGCCACAGGTGCAGATCGATAAAGTCGCCGGGGATGATTTCATTAACCGCGCGGAAGCGAACGGGCAGAGTGGGGTAACGATTTCCGGCTCTTCACAGAATGTCGAAGCAGGCCAGACGCTGACGGTAACCTTAAACGGCAAAAATTATACGGCGACGGTTAACGCCGAGGGGCGCTGGTCGGTAACGGTACCGCCGGCCGATCTGGCGCAGGTGCCGGATGGTCGTCAGGCCATCTCGGTTACGGTGAACGATGTGGCGGGCAACAGCACCATCTCCAGCCATAACGTCACCTTCGCCGCGCAGCCCGCGGCGCAGCCGACCATCACCATTAACCCGGTCGCGCAGGATGATGTGATTAACGCCCTCGAGCGTGGTCAGCCGCTGAACATCAGCGGGTCATCAACGTCGCTGGCTGCAGGAACGGTAATCACCGTTCTGTTTAACGATAAAACCTACACCGGCAGCGTCAACAGCAGCGGTAACTGGACCATTACCGTGCCGCAGGCCGATATGCAGGCGCTGCAAGAGACGGCCAACGGCACGCCATATGTCGTCTCGGCGTCGGCGGTCGATGCCGCGCTGAACCCGGCGAGCGCCAGCAGCAGTGTAACGGTCGATCTCAGTGCGCCGACGCTGGCGGTGGATGTTGCGAATTCGTTCCTCAGTGATGGCAATATCAGCATCGCTGAAGCGGCCGTCGATCAGACGGTGAGTGGCACAGGTACCCCTGGCGAGACGGTGACGCTTACTCTCAACGGCACTACGCTCTCGGCGCTGGTCAATGAGCAGGGCGCGTGGAGCATGGTGATCCCGGCGGGGAGTTTGCAGGCGTTGCCGCAGGGCACGTCGCAAATCACCTTCGTCACCACCGATGCCGCAGGCAATAGCAACCCGCAGCCGGTCGACATCAATGTCAAAACCGTCGATGGCCCGACGTTGGCACTCGATCCTATGTTCGGCAATAACATTGTCAGCATTAGTGAAGCCGCCAGCGACAGCACGCTCAGCGGCAGTGCCAGCGGCCTTGCCAACGGCACGCGGGTTGTGGTGACCATCAATGGCAAAGATTATATCGGTGAGGTCAACGATGGCACCTGGTCGGCGGTGATCCCGAGCGGTTCGCTGGACACCAGCGGTCAATACACCGTGACGGTCACCGGGGTGGATGCGTTTGGTAACCCGGCCACGGTTAATGGCAACCTCGATGTGGTGCTGACACGGCCAACGGCCACGGTCACCGAACCGCTGTTTGGCGATGACAATATTCTCGGCCAGGCGGAAGCCAACGCCGGTGTGCAACTGACTGGCTCCACCGGCCAGTCCGGCCCTGGGCAGTCAGTAAGCATCATCCTTGATAACGGTCAGCAGTTTACCGGCGCCGTTGATAACAACGGCAACTGGATCGTCTCCCTGACACCGGCGCAGCTGATTGCCATCACCGACGGGACGCACGATGTGCAGATCTCGGTCACCGATCGCGCGGGTAACACGGCGGTTTCTGACCCGGTAAGCGTTGAAATCCGCACCGATCCGCTGCCTGAGCCGCAATTAGCGCCGCTCTTTACCGACGGCATTCTCAGCGCCACCGAGGCCGCGGGCACACAAACCCTTAGCGGGCAGCTTAACCTTGATCCGTCGCGCGTTGCCTCGGTTACCGTCAGCATTAATAACGGCGCGCCGCTGGCGGCGACCATCAATGCGGATGGCACCTGGTCACTGAATGTCGACAGCGCCACGTTGCAGGCACTGCCGGATGGCGTGCTGCCTGTCACCGTCACGGTGACTGATACGGCGGATAACCAGTCGACCGGGCAGGGCAGTTTTGAAGCGATTATCAATGCGCTACCGCAGGCCAACTATGTGACGCCGTTTGGCGATTTCACCATTAACAGCGCTGAAACCAAGAGCGATCAGCTGATCACCGGTAACACCGGGGTGATTGGCACCGGGCAAACTGTGTCGGTAGTGCTGGGGACGAAAACCTACACGGGCACGGTCAATGAGAATGGCGACTGGACGGTGACGGTTCCGCAGGCGGATTTAGCGGCGCTGAGCGATAACGACTCGCTGCCGTTTAGCGTCACGGTATCCGATCGCGCGGGCAACACGGCCACCACCGATGCGCAGCAAACTCCGGACGTCACGGTACACACTGCGCTGCCTGCACCGACAGTCACCAATCCGTTTGGCGATAGCATTGTCAATATTAGCGAAGCGGCAGGTGAGGTCACGCTGGCGGGTCTCACCGGTGCCACCGGGCCGAACCAGTATGTGACGGTGAAGATTGACGTCGATGGCGTTACCTATACCGCTAACGTCGATGCCAACGGCAACTGGTCGGTGGTGCTCCCGGCCGGCACGCTGCAATCTCTCGCCCCGGGCGAGCATGAGATTTCGATCTATGCCGAAGATCAGTATGGCAACAGCAACACCAGCACCGTTGAGTACCAGGTCGCGCTGACGCCGCCGTCGGTCACCATCACCGCGCCGGTCTTCGCGGATGGCTATGTCAGCGCAGCTGAAGCGGCGGCCGGGACAACGCTGAGCGGAACCTTCTCAACCTCTTACCCTGCTAACGCGCAGGTCAAAGTGACCATCGGCGATCAAACCTTTAACGCCACGGTGAACGGCAACCAGTGGACACTGGCAATGGATGCTGATGACTGGAGCAGCATTACCGCGCGCGGTCAGCAAAGCATCACTGTCAGCGTGACTGATGGCGCGCAAAACGTCGGTACTGCCAGCATCACCACTACGCTGCTGCTTGATCCACCGACGGTCAGCGTAACCGCGCCGTTTGCGGGCGATAACCTGCTCGATTTTGCTGAAAGCCAGACCAGCCAGGCGATCGGCGGCACCTCAACCGGCTTAGCCACCGGCGATACGGTGCGTGTCACCTTTGCGGGAGGAAAAGTCTTCGAGACCACCGTTCTGGCCGATGGCAGTTGGGAGCTGGTATTAACGCCAGGCGATCTTACACAGCTGCAGGCTGGGGCCATTACGGTTGAAGGGATTGATAAGGCGGGCAACGTCGGCACGGCGAATAACGGCGGCACACTGACTATCGATCTCACGCCGCCACAATATTCGGTGAATATGGATCTGGTCGCTGGCGACAACTATGTCAACGCCACCGAGTTCAGCAGCGGAACGCTGCGACTCTCCGGTCAGGCTTTTAACCTCAACGGCACCACGTTGACCATCCTGAATGGGCAAACGACGCTCGGCACGGCGACGGTCAACCCCGACGGCAGCTGGACGCTGGATGTGCCGCGCGCCGCGCTGCCGGACGGTAACTACACCATAACGGTGCAGAGCGATGCGCAGGCCAGCGCCAAGGCCTCGCAGACGGTGATCGTTGATACCGTCGCGCCGACGCTGGCGATGACGCAATTTACCAGCGATGACGTGATCAACAGCAGTGAAAAAGCGGTGGCGCAGACCATCAGCGGCACCTCGGATGCCAACGGCAGCCAGGTCACCGTCACGCTGAATGGCAAAACCTACACTGCGCTGGTGGCTAACGGCACATGGTCGGTCGACGTGCCGCAGTCAGATATGGCGGCGCTCGGCGACGGCAGCTACACCATTACTGCCACCCTGAGCGATGCGGCGGGCAACGCGACGAACGCCACACAGGCTTTCACCGTTGATGCCTCCTCGCCGTTGCTGGCGGTGGATGCCCTCGGTGTCCCGGCGGTGCTCAATAGCGTTAACGCTGCTTCTGGCGTGGTGTTACAGGGGCAGGGCGAGCCGGGCAACAGCGTGACGATTCAGCTTGGGCCATTGAGCTGGACCGGCACGGTCGATCAGCAGGGTAACTGGAGCCACACCTTCCCGCAGCTCGATCTCACTACCCTGACCGACGGGCCGCAGGTAGTCACCATCTCCTCAACGGATGCGGCGGGCAACACCTCCAGCAATAATCTGTCGCTCAATGTTGCGCTGAACAAAGGCCTCGGCGTGGCCATCGACCAGGTGTTTAACGACGGGATCCTTAACGTCGCGGAATCGCTGGTCACACAGTTGCTTACCGGTAAGGTGAGTGGCGATTATCGCGGCGCGAAAGTGTCGCTCACGGTAATCGGCACGGACTTCACCATTAACGATCTGGCGGTAGCGCCGGATGGCTCCTACAGCTTCTCACTGCCGCCTTCTCTCTGGCAGGGATTGATTACCGATACCTTGCAACTGCAAGTTAGTGTCGTTGATGCCAATGGCAATACCCGGTATGAAACGGTGGATGTCGGGCTGGCGCTGACCGACCTGCCGGTGGTTAACGATGTGGTGATCGCGGGCGATAACGTGATTAACCTCGTCGAAAGCACAGTGGCGCAGACCCTTTCCGGCACGGTGAGCAATGTCGCCAATGTCACAAGCGTGGTAGTGAACTTCGGCGGCCGGGCGATTAACGCTACCGTGGATGCGCTGGGTAACTGGAGCGCCGCGCTTCCCGCTGAACTGCTGAGCACACTGCCGGACGGCACGGCGACTGCCAACGTGACGGTGACCGATAAGTTTGGCAACGTCATCAAGAGCGATGCCAGCTTTAACGTCGTCAGCCATAACCTGCCGGCTATCTCTCTCGATCCGCTGTTTGGCGATGGCGTGCTGAGCATTCCTGAACTCGCCAGCGGCCTGCTGAGCGGTACGGCGACCAACCTTGCCGGGCGCGCACTGACCATCAAGATTGGCGATGCCACCGCCTTCACCACCAATGTCGATAATAGCGGGCGCTGGTCGGTGAACCTGCCGGATGCGGTGAAAGCCGCGCTGCAAGGGCTGGGCAGCGGTACGCAAACCGTGACCATTACCGCCACCGATCAGTATGGTAACCAGGCGTCGCAGAGTGCGGGGCTGAAGGTCAACCTGGTGGCGCCGGTACTCAACAACGTGACGCTGTTTGGCGATGGTTTGCTGAACGTGGCCGATTCGCTGGTCAATCAGACCATTAGCGGGGCAGCCAGCGGTGCGCCGATCGGCAGTACCGTGCAGGTGGCGATTGGCGCGAAAGTCTTTAATGGCGTCGTGAATGCTGACGGCACCTTCGCTATTGCCCTGACGCCGACGGATCTTGCCGGGCTGGCGGATGGCACCTTTACGCCGTCCATTACGCTGCTCACGCCGGACGGTAACAGTTCAACCACGGCCGGTAGCCAGGTGATTATCGGCGTGAAAAATGTGCCGACGGTGGCAATCACCTCCCTGTTTGGCAACGATGGTTTCCTTAACCAGAGCGAAGCACTGGCGGCGCAGACTATCTCCGGTACTGTTACCGGGCTGACCTCCGGGCAGGTGACGGTGAATGTCGGCGGCACGGCGTATCAGGTACCGGTCACCGACGGGCGCTGGTCGCTGGCACTCTCTGCCGGTGCGCTGGCTTCAATCGCCGATGGCACCCTGAGCGTGACGGCAACGGTAACCGATGCGGTGGGTAACACCGCGACCGGCAGCCAGCTGGTGAACGCCATTGTGCAGGCGGTGCCTTCGATCGGTATCAACACGCTGTTTGGCAACGGGACGCTGGACCTTAACGATCTGCTCTCCAACCCGATCCTCTCCGGCACCAGCAGCAACCTGGCAGCGGGCACCCAGATCACCGTGAAGGTCGGTCTGCTCTCCTACACCACCACCGTCGGTGCTAACGGCCAGTGGCAGTTGGCGATCCCGGCGGTGTCGCTGCAAAACCTGCAGGATGGCAACAATGCGCTGCAAGTCTCTGCCAGCGCGACGGATGCTGCGGGCAATATCGCCAATGTGGTACAGAGCGCCAGCGTGGCGATCCAGGCCCTGCCGACGGTGGCGATCACCTCGCTGTTTGGTGATGGCGCCCTGAGCCTCGCGGATATCACCACCGCGCAGGTAATTTCCGGCACCAGCCAGAACGCCGTCGGTTCGCAGCTGACGGTCACGGTTGGCGGTAAAAATTACCTCACCACCGTGGCATCGAACGGCAGCTGGAGCGTGACGGTACCGAAAGTCGATCTCAGCGCACTGGCTGACGGTACCCAGGCGGTGAGCGTCGCGGTGACCAACGCCGCCGGGAAAGTGGCGAACATCACCAGCCCGCTGGATGTGATTACCCATAATCTGCCGACTATCACCCTCTCTTCGCTCTTCGGTAACGATGGCTATCTGAACATCAGTGAAGCGGCGAACGGTCAGGTCATTGGCGGCAAAATTGGCGGAGTGGTCAGCGGCTCGAAAGTGGTAGTGACCGTTGGCGGCACGGCAATCAACGCCACCGTCGATGCGAACGGCAACTGGACGGCGACGGTGAATAAAACCTTGCTGCAGGGGCTGAGCAGCGGCGCGGCGAAAGTGGGTATTTCGGTGACCGACCGGGTGGGCAACACCACCGCGACGGAAGCTGATGTGCAGGTGAAACTGACCCAGCCGACGCTCAGCACTAACCCGATTACCAACCTGACCAGTGTCCTCGGCAACGTCCTGCTAGGATTGGTTGGCTCAGCAAAACTGACGATCAGCGGTGCGTCAACTAATCTCAATCAAGGGGCGATTGTTCACGTTAATTTACTCAACCTCGCCATGGCGACGGCGATTGTTGGCGCGGACGGCAAGTGGTCGACGCAGCTTGATGTCGGTCTCGACCTGGCGAAAATCCTCTCGCTCAATACGGTGGTGAACCTCTACACCGCGGATGTGGCGGGTAACCTGGCCTATCTCAACGTCGGCCTTAACGGCAGCAACCCGACCACCACTCCACCGGCGGGCACCAGCGCGTCGCTGATGGCCGAGGCCAACACCTTCTCACTGCTGGCAGCGAGCGCGAGTGAAGAGTCGGACTCAACCACCAGCAGTGACAGCCTGAATGCGCAGCATACGGCCACGGTGGAAACGGCGCGTCAGCCAGAGAAGGAGACGGCGGCTGCCGCCACGGCAAGCGACGAGAGTTATACCATTGGCGGGCTGAGTATCGATCTTGCCGATGGCACCAGTGAAAGCGGCGAAAGTGTGGAGGGGAGCAGCGGCAACGACACCATTCACCTCTCTTCACTCGGCTTTGTGCAGATCGATGGCGGCGCGGGGACGGATACGCTGGTGCTTGATGGTGCCAACCTGCTGCTGAACCTGATCGAACTGGGGAGCAAAGTCAGCAATATCGAGATAATTGATCTCGGTAAATCGGGCAGCAACAGCGTCACGCTGGATGTCAACGAGGCGCTGAGCATTACCGATAAACCGGAAGATGATCTGCTGATCAAAGGCAGCATCGGGGATGAGATCAACCTCAAGCATGGCGTCAGCGATACCTGGGCTATCAGCGGGCAGCGCGACGTGGATGGCATTCAGTTCGACGTTTATCACAACAGTTCGCAGGCCAATACCCTCAGCGATGTGCTGATCCAGCATGGCCTGCACGTCAATATGGTCTGACGGTCTGCCGCCTCAGGGATGAGGCGCATTAAGGAAGAGGTCATTACGGGCGCACCAGGGGTGGATGAATGAAAAGAGCGGTAGGGTTGTTGTTGTTGGTTATGCCCGTTACGAGTTTATTAGCAGCACCCGGCGAAGAGCAGGATTTTCGCTGGCAGAGGGCGCCGAGCGAACAGCGCGCGGCGCAGCTTACGATCAAAGACGCGATTTTGCGCGCCTTTGCCCGTAATCCAAAAATTGCCCAGGCGGCCGCACAGATCCGCGTGGGCAAAGCCAATTTAACCGAAGCGGAGAGCGCCTGGTTCCCGCAGCTCTCTTTGCAGGGCAACCTGGGGCGCTCGCACCGCACCGACTCGTCGGGGTCATTAAATAACAACGGTTCCGGCGGCGTCACCTTACGCCAGTTGCTCTACGATTTTGGCAAAACTGGCGGCAGCATCGATGAGCAGCACAATCTCTCTGATGCCTGGCGCTACGATCTCTACAGCACGCTCAATGAGGTAGGGATGCAGACCCTGCAAGCCTATTTGCAGGTCAAACGCTACCAGGCGCTGGCTGACGCGGCACGCAACAATATCCACTCACTGGAGAGCGTGCTGGAGATGGCGACGCTGCGCTCCGAAGCAGGATTAAGCTCGGCTTCCGATGGCCTGCAGGCGCAGTCGCGCATCGCCGGGATGAACGCTACGTTGGCGCAATATGAGGCGCAGATGCGCTCCGCCCAGGCGGCGCTCAGCGTGCTGACCGGCGTGGTTGCCGATAACCTGCCCGACCTGCCTGAAGATCTCCTCAAACAAAATATCACCCTCGATGCGCTGCCCTATGAGCGCAACAACAGCGTGCGCAGCGCGCAGGCGAAACAGCAGGCGGCAGAGCAGCGTATTCGCCAGGCGCAGGCGCAGCACTGGCCGACGCTCTCGGTGCAGGCGGGGCGCACGCGTTACCAGAACGATCAAAGCAGTTACTGGGATGACCAGGTACAGCTGGTGGTCGATGCGCCGCTCTATCAGGGCGGGGCGGTGAGCGCCCGCGTCGATGCCGCGCAGGGCGATCGCGCCAATGCGCAGGCGGCGGTAGAGGCCAGCAAGCTGGATGTTAACCAGCGGGCGGCCACAGCGTGGGCCGATTTGACCGGCGCGCAGCTGCGCCAGCAGGCGGGCGAGGCGCAGGCTAACAGCGCCGGGCGCGCGCGCGGCGTCTACCGCGATGAGTACCGGCTGAGCAAGCGCAGCCTGAACGACCTGCTCAGCATTGAACAGGATGTCTTCCAGGCAGATACCGCGTCGATCACCGCGCGCTATGACGCCTGGGATGCCGCCGTGCGCTATGCCGCCGCGGCAGACAACCTGCTCGATATGCTGGGGGTTGAACGTAGTCGTACCGTGGGCGATGACCTGCCCGCGCTGTAAGCGCACAACACAGGAGTGGTAATGCAAGAGCCGGATACCGAAAGCTGGATTAATGTGATGGTGCGCGCGGCAGGACGTTTTGGCCTGCCCGCCGATGCGCCCGCGGTGCGCCAACAGATGCGCTGGTTTGAAGCGCTGCCGCTCAGCGCAAAGCTGGAACGCCTGAGCGGATTAATGGGGTTGCAGGTGCGCAGTGTGCCGCTCGCCCGCATGCGCTGGAATGGGCAAAACCTGCCGGTGATTGTGCAACTGGAGAGCGGTGAGCTGCTGCTGCTTGAGTCGCTGGATGCCGACGGGCTGGCGACCTACTGGCTCGATAACGGCGGCGATCTGGTGCGCGAAGAGCCGCTGGAAACGCTGCTCACCCGTGTGAAGCCTGAGGTGGTGATGCTGGGCATCGCCGCGCGCGGGCGCGATTCGCGTATCGATGATTTTACCCGCCCGTGGGAGGCGCACTGGTTCTGGAAGCACTTCCGCCACAGCGGGCGCAAGCTTACGGAGATCGCCCTCGCCTCGGTGGTCGGCAACGTGCTGGCGCTGGCCGGTATTCTCTTCTCGATGCAGGTTTACGACCGGGTGATCCCGGCGCAGTCACTGCCGACGCTGTGGGTGCTGTTTTTCGGCGTCCTGCTGGCGGCGGCGCTGGAGTTCTTTATCCGCCTCGCGCGTACCCATGTCTCTGACATTATGGGCAAACATATCGACCTTAATGTCTCGTCGCTCTTTTTTGCCCGCGCGATGGCGATCAAAAACGATGCGCGGCCCAAATCGACCGGATCGTTTATCTCCCAGCTGCGCGAGCTTGATCAGGTGCGCGAACTGCTTACCTCCACCACCGTCGGCGCGGCGATGGATATCCCGTTTGTACTGCTGTTTCTCGGCATTATGGCGCTGGTCGGTGGCCCGCTGGTGATCATCCCGCTGGTTGCCATTCCGCTGATTATCATCCCCGGGCTGCTGGTGCAGTGGCCGATGGCCAAGCTGGCGAAAGCCGGGATGCGTGAGAGTGCGATCCGCAACGCGGTGCTGGTGGAGTCCATCGAAGGGGTGGAGGACATTAAAGCGTTACAGGCGGAGCCCTACTTCCAGCGGCAGTGGGAGAACACTCACGCCGTGGGGGCCAATGTTGGCATGAAGCAGCGCGTGTGGGGCGCACGACTGAGCGGCTGGGCCTCGACGGTGCAGCAGATCACCTATGCCGGGATGCTGGTGTTTGGCTGCTTTCTGGTGATCGATGGTGACATTACTACCGGGACGCTGGTGGCCTGTAGTTTGCTCTCGTCACGCACCATTGCGCCGCTGATGCAGCTCACCATGGTCTTCTCCCGCTGGCAGCATGCCAAATCGGCGATGAGCGGCCTCAACGATCTGCTGAAAAAGCCGCTCGATAAAGAGGCAGATAAGAAGATGGCGCACTGCCCGGTGCTGGCAGGCCACTTTCAGTTGCAGCAGATGCAGTACAGCTATGACGAAGAGAAGGGCGATGTGGCGATCAATATTAACGAACTGGAGATCAAACCGGGTGAGCGGGTGGCGATCCTCGGCAAGACCGGTGCCGGGAAATCAACGCTGTTAAAACTGCTCTCCGGCCAGGCGCAGGCCAGCAAAGGGAAAGTGATTATTGATGGCGTCGATATGGCGCATATCGATCCGACCGACGTGCGCCGTCAGGTGGGTTATCTGTCGCAGGATTCGCGCCTCTTCTTCGGTACGCTGCGCCAGAACCTGATGCTTGGGCATCCACATGCTACCGAGGCGGAGCTTATTCAGGCGCTGCGCATCAGCGGGGCGATCAACCTTGTCCAGCAGGATGCCGCCAGCCTCGATCGGCTGATTAATGAGGGCGGACGCGGGCTTTCCGGCGGGCAGCGGCAGATGGTGCTGCTGAGCCGTTTGATTGTGCGCAATCCGCAAATAGTGCTGCTGGATGAACCAACGGCCTCCATGGATGAGCAACTGGAAGCGTGGGTGATCCGCCAGCTACAACAGTGGCTCACCGGACGCACGCTGGTGCTGGTAACCCATCGCCCGGCGCTGCTCAACCTGGTGGACCGGATTGTGGTGATGGAGAACGGCAAAGTGGTGGCCGATGGGCCGCGCGATACGCTGCTGAAACAGGCGGCGCGCAACAGTAACGTGGCGTCCATCGTCTGAGGAGCGGGAAATGAGTCAACTCTCAATGCAGGATGAGCTGGCGCGGCAGGGGCGCTTCTACTCGTCGGTGATCTGGCTGACGCTGCTTGGCCTGGTGGTGTTTATTGCCTGGGCGACGTTTGCCATTCTTGATGAGGTAACGGTCGGCACCGGCAAAATCACCCCCTCAACTCATGCGCAGGTGATTGAAAGCCTTGATGGCGGGATTGTCAGCGCCCTGATGGTAAAAGAGGGGGATATTGTTGAGCGCGGGCAGATGCTGGCGCGGCTCGATCCGACCCGTTTTCAGTCTAACTATGGCGAAGCGGCGGCGCGGGTGCGGGCACTGCGCGCCTCCAGCGAACGTCTGCGCTCGGAGCTAACCGGCGAGCCGCTGCGTTTTAGCGCCGAGTCGATGCGCGAACCGGATCTGGTCGCCCGCGAGCGGCAGCTGTATGAGTCGCGGCGGCGCAACCTCAACGAGACGGTGGCGAATCTGCAAAAAACGCATCAACTGGTGATGTCGGAGCTGCGCATGACGCAGCCGCTGGTGGCAAAGGGCGCGGCGAGCGATGTCGAGGTGATCCGCCTGCAACGCCAGGCGACGGAGCTGAAGGGAAAAATCGACGAGGCGCGTAACCAGTTTGCGGTGCGCGCCCGTGAAGAGCAGGTGAAAAATAATGCCGATCTTGATGCGCAGCTACAGGTAATGGCGGGCAAAGCGGATCAGCTGGATCGCGCGGTGCTTAACTCACCGGTGCGCGGGATCGTTAAAGATGTGCAGATCAACACCGTTGGCGGGGTGGTGCAGCCGGGCGGCAAGCTGATGGAGATTGTACCGCTGGAGGATCAACTGCTGGTGGAGACGCGCATCAACCCGCGGGATATCGCCTATATTCGTCCCGGTTTACCGGCGACGGTGAAGGTGACAGCCTATGACTCTTCCATCTATGGCGATTTGAAAGGGACAGTTGAGGTGGTCTCGCCGGATACCTTGCAGGATGAGGTGCGGCGCGATCAGTTTTACTACCGTGTTTATGTCCGCACGCAGAGCGCGGAGCTGAAGAACCGCAGCGGCAAAAGTTTCCCTATCCTGCCGGGGATGATCGCCAACGTGGAGATTAAAACCGGGCAAAAATCGGTGATGGATTATCTGATTAAACCGTTGAATAAACTTAATGAGGCGCTGCGGGAGCGGTAGGACGGGGAGTTGATGCCCTCTCCCGGGGTGAGAGGGCAGCGCGGGCGAGCACTTAGCGGCCCGCGTTTTTCATGATGCGTGCTTTATCGAGCTGCCATTCGCGCTCTTTCACATCGGTACGTTTGTCGTGCTGTTTCTTACCTTTCGCCACGCCGATCTTCACTTTACACCAGGCGTTCTTCCAGTAGAGGGAGAGCGCAACCACGGTGTAACCTTCGCGGTTGATGCGGCCGTAGAGTGAATCCAGCTCGCGCTGGTTCAGCAGCAGTTTGCGCGTGCGCGTCGGGTCACAAACATAGTGGCTGGAGGCGACGGTCAGCGGCGTGAAGTTAGCGCCGAAGAGATAGGCTTCGCCATCTTTAAGGATCACGTAGCTATCACCAATATTGGCTTTACCGGCACGTAAGGATTTTACTTCCCAGCCCTGCAGTGAAAGCCCGGCCTCAAACTCCTCTTCAATGAAGTATTCATGGCGGGCGCGCTTGTTCAGCGCAATGGTGGCTGAACCTGGTTTATATGCTTTTTTCTTCGTCATAGTATCGTGGAGCCATCCGGTAATCTGATATCTGAAACTGACCTCATTGCGTCCTGTGAGGCTGAACGGGTTATCTTAGCATGAGTTAGGGCAACGCGTTTTCCTTTCAACCGGGGGAGATGTTATTATTTAACGATTGTGTGAATGCGGAAAACCTTATGCCTCAGATTAGCCGTACTGCGCTGGTGCCCTATAGCGCTGAGCAGATGTATCAGTTAGTGAACGATGTGGACTCCTACCCGCAGTTTCTGCCGGGGTGTACCGGCAGCCGAATTCTCGACTCCGGCCCGACGGAGATGACGGCGGCCGTGGACGTGTCGAAAGCGGGGATCAGTAAGACCTTTACCACGCGCAACACGCTGGAAGCTAACAAAAGCATTTTGATGCACCTGGTGGATGGTCCGTTTAAGTCGCTGAGCGGCGGCTGGACCTTTTCCCCGCTCAGCTCGAATGCCTGCCGTGTGGAATTTCAGCTCAATTTCGAGTTTACCAATAAGCTGATTGAGCTGGCTTTCGGCCGCATCTTTAAAGAGCTGGCGGCGAACATGGTGCAGGCGTTTACCCATCGCGCGAAAGAGGTTTACCGTGCCGGGTAAGATCGCTGTCGAAGTGGCCTATGCATTGCCGGAGAAGCAGTATCTGCTGCGGGTGAAGCTGGAGGTAGGCGCGACCGTCGAAGAGGCGATTCGCGCGTCCGGGCTGCTGGAGCTGCGCGAAGATATCGACTTAAAGGTAAACAAGGTCGGTATTTACAGCCGGACGGTGAAGCTGAACGACAACGTCAATGACGGCGATCGCGTGGAGATCTACCGCCCGCTGATTGCCGATCCGAAAGAGCTGCGTCGCCAGCGTGCTGAAAAAGCGGCGAACGAGAAAGCGGCAAACAAGTCATAACTGCTTAGCCTGGCGCGACATACAAAAAAGGTGCTCACTGAGCACCTTTTTCTTTTACAGGCGGTTAAACCAGCTGGTGTTTAACCGCTTTTTACAAACTTAGCGCTGGTTGGTCAGTGCCGGTTTGTTGTCGATATTGGTTAACACGCCGTTGCTGTTGAAGGTCAGAGTCAGCGTCTGCTGAGTCACATCTTCATGGCCTGGCTGCTGACGGAAGATATAGAACCAGGTATTGGTGCCAAACGGATCGCTCATCATCGGGGTTCCCAGTGCATACGCAACCTGCTGTTGCGTCATACCTACACGGAGTTTGGCAACGTCGGTGGGCGTCAGGTAGTTCCCCTGGTTGATATCCGGACGGTAAACCACGCGTTCCAGAGTGGAGCAACCAGCGGTCAACATCAGAAGAACCGCTGCGGCAGCAGTCAGCATTTTACAGCGCATAGTGATTTGATTCCTTTTCGGGCCCGAACAGTACGTGGCTCATATGTAATATGCCGATAATAATAGACCTTTCGCCAGTTTAAAACCTTTGTGGCCGGGTCTGTTGTCGTTTTGTCGAGAAGTCAGACCGTCATATTACCGAAAAGTTTACGCTGCCAGCAGCTCTTTGGCATTCGCCAGCGCGTTACGCGTCACTTCGCTGCCGCCCAGCAGACGGGCCAGCTCCTGCAGACGCGCACGTTTATCCAGCGGCTGCATATGGGTTTCTGTCATGGCGCCATCGGTCTCTTTGCTGACATAGAAGTGGTGATGCCCGCAACCGGCCACCTGCGGCAGGTGCGTCACGCACATAACCTGCGTCGATTCGCCCAGCTGGCGCAGCATTTTACCGACAACGGCGGCAGTCGGGCCGCTGATACCCACGTCCACTTCATCGAAGATCAGCGCCGGGGTTTCCATCTTACGGGCGGTAATCACCTGAATCGCCAGCGCAATACGTGACAGCTCACCGCCGGAGGCGACTTTGGCGATCGCCTGCAGCGGCTGCCCTGGGTTGGTGGTGACACGAAACTCGATACGATCTGCACCGTCTGCCGTCAGGGTATGGTCATTGAATGCCACATCAATCTCAAACACGCCGTGCGGCATAGAGAGTAAGTGCATACTTTCGGTGATCAGCTGGCTGAGCTCCTGCGCATACTTTACGCGCTGCGCATGCAGCTGCTGCGCGCTCTCCAGCGCCAGCTGGTGATGATGGCTAACAGCCAGCGCCAGCGTCTCCTGCGAATCTGCCTGATCTTCAAGCAGCTGCTGCTCATCCAGCAGAGACTGGTGGAACTGCGGCAGCTCTTCCGGCGCGATATGGTGCTTGCGCGCCAGCGAGATCTGGCGGGAGATACGCTGCTCCAGTTCGTAAAGGCGGTTGGGATCGAGATCTAAACGGTCGCAGTAGTGGCGCAGCTCATCGCTGGCTTCGCTGATCTGGATCGCGGCCTCTTCCAGCATCTCCAGCACGCTGGAGAGACGCGTATCCATCCCGGTCAGCTCTGTAAGCAGCTGACGGGCGCTGTAGAGCTGGCTCTGCAGGTTAACGTCTTCGCCATCGGCAAGCACGTTCAGCGCATGCTGGCTGGTGGAGAGCAACTGCCCGCTGTTAGCGAGACGCTTGTACTCTTCATCGATCTGTTCAAATTCGCCCGGCTGCGGGCTGAACTCGTTAAGCTCTTTTAACTGATAGTGCAGCAGCTCAGCGCGCGCGGCGCGCTCCTGGCTCTGCTGCTGGTGCTGTGCCAGCTCACGACAGCTTTGATGCCAGGCGCGGTAGCGCTCCGCCATTTGCTGAGTGAGCGCATACTCACCGGCATAGCCATCGAGCAGGGTTTTCTGGTGTTCGGATTTAATCAGCAGCTGATGTGCATGCTGACCGTGGATCTGGATAAGCAGTTGACCCAGTTCGCGCAACTGGGAAAGGGGAACAGCAGTGCCGTTGATAAAGCCACGGGAGCGGCCATCGCTGCTGATGACGCGGCGAAGTAAACACTCACGTCCATCTTCAAGCTGATTCTCTTCGAGCCAGCGCTGCGCGGCAGGGGTATCTTTCAGAGCAAAGCGGGCGCAGAGATCGGCGCGCTGTGCACCGGCGCGTACCATGTCAGCTTCAGCGCGACCGCCAAGGCAGAGCCCGAGCGCGTCAATCGCGATGGATTTACCTGCGCCGGTTTCGCCGGTAATAGCCGTCATCCCGCTATTAAAATCGATCTCAAGCTCACGAACGATAGCAAAATTACTGATGGTGAGTTGTGCCAACATGGTTGCTTTCCTGTATGAAAAACCATAACTGTGTTTTCGTACAGTATAAACTGGAATTATATACAGTAAAGCCCTGCAGCCTCTTTTCAGAACAATTTTTTTGACCAGCCAAGCTTGGAGCTTAACGTGTTGAAATAGCTGTAATCTTTAGGGTGGATGAGATTCAGATGATAGTCACAGCGGCGGATGAGCACATCTTCGCCTTCCTGAATCGGCAGCGCGATCTGGCTGTCGCAGCTCACTTCAAGGTCGCTACGGCGATGGGAAAAACGCAGGCGAATGGTGCTGCTGCTGTTAATCACCAGCGGACGCGCCGAGAGGGTATGCGGAAACATCGGCACCAGCGTAATGGCATCCAGCGAAGGGGTGAGGATCGGGCCGCCCGCTGAGAGCGAGTAGGCCGTGGAGCCAGTTGGTGTGGAGATAATCAGGCCATCCGAGCGCTGGGAGAAGGCAAAAACTTCATCTATATAGACTTCAAACTCAATCATGTGCGCCACTTTGCCAGGGTGCAGCACCACTTCATTAATGGCAGTGCTGATGCGCTTCTGGCAATCCTGCTGGCACACCTGTACTTCCAGCAAAAACCGTTTCTCAGCGATGTAGTGACCCTCAAGCACATCGGCCAGTTGCTGCTGCGCATTATCGGGGTCAAGATCGGTCAGAAAGCCCAGATTGCCGCGGTTGATGCCAATCACTTTGATGTCGTAACGCGCCAGCGTGCGCGCCGCGCCAAGCATATTGCCATCGCCGCCGACCACCACCGCCAGATCCGCTTGTTGCCCAATGTCCGCCAGCGTACCGGTTCTCACATTCGCGAGTTTCAGCTCATGAGCAATACGCTGTTCAACCATCACGTCATAGCCTTTGGCATGCAGCCAGCGGTAGAGCATTTCATGTGTGGTGAGCGCGGTAGGGTGGCGCGGGTGCCCGACAATACCAATACACTTGAAATGTTGGGTCATTTTCTGCGGGTCCTTGTGGCGAATGAATGATGACAATCTGACTTGTTCCCTTGAATCCAGGAAACGGATCCCCATAATAATGCAGGTTAGCGAGATGATTGCAAAAAAACGCGGAGAAATTCATGAGTAGTGAAGAACAGAAAACGCCTGACGGGCAGTCCCCGGAAGAAATTATCAAGGAACAGCACGACGACGTTGAGGCGGTAGTTGAGCCTGACGAAGCGGCTGAGCAGGTGGATCCGCGCGATGAGAAAATTGCGAATCTGGAAGCGCAGTTAGCAGCAGCGGAAACCCGCGAGCGCGAGACGGTGCTGCGTATCAAAGCGGAGATGGAAAACCTGCGTCGCCGTACCGAACTGGATATCGAGAAAGCGCACAAATTTGCGCTGGAGAAGTTCATCAATGAACTGCTGCCGGTCATCGATAGTCTGGATCGCGCGCTGGAAGTGGCTGACAAAGAGAACGCCGAGATGGCGCCGATGGTCGAAGGTATCGAACTGACCCTGAAAAACATGCTGGATGTAGTGAAGAAATTTGGTGTTGAGGTGATTGCCGACACCAACGTTCCGCTGGATCCAAATGTGCATCAGGCGATTGCGATGGTCGAGTCGGAAGAGGTCAGCGCCGGCAACGTGCTGGGTGTGATGCAGAAAGGGTTCACCCTGAATGGTCGCACTATTCGCGCCGCGATGGTTACCGTCGCCAAAGCGAAAGCATAAAACGAAAACCCTCTCATGATGAGAGGGTTTTTTTTACTCTGTAACGCTCTCCCGCAGCGCTTTAACCGGGATCACTTTTACCTGCTTAATCATGTTCTCCTGCACATCGAGAATATCGATATCATACTGCTCAATGCGCACGCGCGTGCCTGCCGCCGGGATCTCTTCTAACTCTTCAAGCACCATGCCGTTGATGGTCCGCGCTTCATCTTCCGGTAATCGCCAGTTAAAGGCTTTGTTCAGCTCGCGAACGCTGGCGCTGCCTTCAATAATTACCGAACCGTCGTTCTGCGGCGTCGCTTCATCTGCCAGCGCAGGCGACATAGACGTGGTGAAATCCCCGACAATCTCTTCAAGAATATCTTCGACCGTCACCAGCCCCTGAATGTCGCCATACTCATCTACCACCAGGCCGACTTTCTTCTTATTACGCTGAAACTTCACCAGCTGAACACTGAGCGGTGTGCCTTCCGGCACATAGTAAATTTCATCGGCAGCGCGCAGCATCACCTCTTTGGTGAACTCCTTTTTCTCGGTCATCAGGCGATAGGCTTCACGCACGCGGAGCATGCTGATGGTGTCATCCAGTGAGTCGCGATAGAGCACAATGCGGCCGTGCGGCGAGTGGGTCAGCTGGCGCACAATCGATTTCCAGTCATCATTGATATCGATACCGACGATCTCATTGCGCGGCACCATGATGTCATCAACGTTGACCTTCTCCAGATCGAGAATCGACAGCAGCATATCCTGATTGCGGCGAGAAATTTTAGAGCGCGACTCGTGAACGATGGTGCGCAGCTCCTCTTTACTGAGTGCGCCGCTGACCACCACATCGGCTTTAATGCCAATCATACGCATCAAAATACGCGTCACGCCGTTCAGCAGCCACACCAGCGGTAGCATGATGATTTGCAGCGGGCCGAGCAGCAGGCTGCTGGGAAAGGCGACCTTTTCTGGATAAAGGGCAGCGATGGTTTTTGGCAGCACTTCAGAAAAGACCAGCACTACGAAGGTCAGCACACCGGTAGCGATGGCAACCCCGGCGTTGCCGTACAGGCGCATACCGACAATAGTCGCCAGCGACGAGGCGAGAATATTGACCAGGTTGTTGCCGATCAGCACCAGGCTAATCAGGCGATCGGGCTTACGCAGCAGCTTTTCGACGCGTTTGGCCGCACGGTTGCCCTGTTTGGCCATATGGCGCAGGCGATAGCGGTTGAGGGTCATCATGCCGGTTTCTGAACCGGAGAAATAGGCTGAAACCACGACCATGATGATAAGCGTAATAATCAGCGTCGTGGTGGAGATGTGTTCCAGGGGGAACTCCTTTGCTTTAACTTACGAAATGTTGCAGGACGCGGCTGCCGAAATAGGCGAGCGTTAAAATACCGGCTCCTGCGACGTTGAACCAGACGACGCGGCGACCGCGCCAGCCTTCATGATAGTGGCCCCACAGCAGGACAATATAGACAAACCAGGCGATGATCGAGAGCACCGCTTTATCGATATTTTCCATGCTGAACAGGTTTTGCATGTAGAACAGGCCGGTGCAGAGCGTCAGCGTCAGCAGCACCACGCCGACCTGGGTGATATGAAACATCTTGCGTTCAATCACCAGCAGCGGCGGCATTTCATTGCTGAAAGCCAGTTTTTTATTCTTCAGCTGATAATCGATCCACGCCAGCTGGAGCGCATACATGGCCGCGATAATTAAGGTGGCGTAGGCGAACAGCGACAGGCCGATATGCACCATCATGCCGGGCGTGGTTTCCAGATGCGTGATGAACTCATTCGGCATGAAAATGGCGAAAGCGAGATTGATTAACGCGAACGTATAAACAATCGGCAGCAGCAGCCAGCCGCGGTTTTTCGAGGCAACAATGGTCATCACCGTACAGATCATCAGGCTGACCAGGGAACCGACGTTCAGCAGGCTGAGATTTTGACCGCCATCATCAGGGAAGATGCGCTCTTTCAGCGCGAAGCCGTGGAATATAAGCGCAAGCACCGCTGAAAAGATGGCCATTTTGCGCCAGCCGCTATTTTTTTGTAACAAGCTGGGAACAATCAGCGCAATGCTGGTTGAGTAGGCAACAAGAGCGATCAGGGCAAAAACGGGCATAGGCGTGTCGACAGTTGACTAAGAGAGAAAGAGAAGCAGTATAACGTTACGTGACCCAGCCTCCAACAGTTCCATCACATACAGCCGCGATGTCTTCATGCTATACTGCGGCGAATTTCTGTTATGCGTCGCGCTGGCGGCCAATCGTATCACCTCAGGCGAGAGACAATGTTTGATAATTTAACCGATCGTTTGTCGCGCTCACTGCGCAATATCAGTGGCCGTGGACGCCTCACTGAAGACAACATCAAAGAGACCCTGCGCGAAGTGCGCATGGCGCTGCTGGAAGCTGACGTTGCGCTGCCGGTAGTGCGTGACTTTATCAACCGTGTGAAAGAGAAAGCGGTTGGTCACGAAGTCAACAAGAGTCTGACCCCGGGCCAGGAGTTCGTCAAAATTGTGCGCAACGAACTGGTTGCCGCGATGGGCGAAGAGAACCAAAGCCTCAACCTGGCGGCGCAGCCACCGGCAGTGGTGCTGATGGCGGGCCTGCAGGGTGCGGGTAAAACCACCAGCGTTGGTAAGCTCGGTAAGTTCCTGCGCGAGAAGCACAAGAAGAAAGTGATGGTCGTCTCCGCGGACGTTTACCGCCCGGCGGCGATCAAACAGCTGGAGACGCTGGCGCAGCAGGTCGAGGTCGATTTCTTCCCCTCTGACGTCGCGCAAAAGCCGGTCGACATCGTTAACGCGGCGCTGAAAGAGGCGAAGCTGAAGTTTTATGACGTGCTGCTGGTGGATACCGCCGGTCGTCTGCACGTTGATGAAGCGATGATGGAGGAGATCAAACAGGTTCACGCGGCCATTAAGCCCGTTGAGACGCTGTTTGTTGTCGACGCCATGACCGGTCAGGATGCCGCCAACACGGCAAAAGCCTTTAATGAAGCGCTGCCGCTGACCGGTGTCGTGCTGACCAAAGTGGACGGCGATGCCCGCGGCGGTGCGGCGCTCTCTATCCGCCATATCACCGGTAAGCCGATCAAATTCCTCGGCGTCGGTGAGAAAACCGAAGCGCTGGAGCCGTTCCACCCGGATCGTATCGCGTCGCGTATTCTCGGCATGGGCGACGTGCTGTCGCTGATCGAAGATATCGAAAGCAAAGTTGACCGTGCGCAGGCTGAGAAGCTGGCGAACAAGCTGAAAAAAGGCGACGGCTTCGATCTGACCGACTTCCTTGAGCAGCTGCGCCAGATGAAAAACATGGGCGGTATGGCGAGCCTGATGGGCAAGCTGCCGGGCATGGGCCAGATCCCCGATAACGTTAAAGCGCAGATGGATGACAAAGTGCTGGTGCGTATGGAAGCGATCATCAACTCGATGACCTTCAAAGAGCGCGCCAACCCGGACATCATCAAAGGCTCGCGCAAACGCCGCATCGCTGCAGGCTGCGGTATGCAGGTGCAGGATGTAAACCGTCTGCTTAAACAGTTCGACGACATGCAACGCATGATGAAGAAGATGAAGAAGGGCGGGATGGCGAAGATGATGCGCGGGATGAAAGGGATGATGCCGCCTGGTTTCCCTGGCCGCTAAAACAAGGGTATAAGGCTATCTTGTTTGCCATTTTGGCCCCGGGGTGTGCTCGAAATGCTCACGTACCACGTGTACGCTCCGCTTTCTGCGCGCACGCCGGAACCAAACTGGCTGCACCGACATACGCCTTATTTCCCTTGTTTGCTTTATCTTGATTGCAATTCCCCCCAAAATCAGTAAAATTTTCGGGCTTTTAATATGACACCAGGCTCCGTTCCTCGATGGGGCCGGGTGTTTTATTCACACAAGAGGATGTTATGGTAACTATTCGTTTAGCTCGTCACGGCGCTAAAAAGCGTCCGTTCTACCAGGTTGTTGTTACTGACAGCCGTAATGCACGCAACGGTCGCTTCATTGAGCGCGTTGGTTTCTTCAACCCGATCGCGTCTGATAAAGAAGAAGGCACTCGCCTGGATCTGGATCGTATCGCACATTGGGTTGGCCAGGGCGCTACCGTTTCCGATCGCGTTTCCGCGCTGATCAAAGAAGCAAAGAAAGCAGCTTAATCTGTCACGGTGGTCATGATGAGCAAGCAACAAACCGCATCGGCCCCTGCTGAGCCAATTATTGTTGGCAAACTGGGATCTTCTTACGGAATTCGTGGTTGGCTCAGAGTGTTTTCCTCCACCGAAGACGCCGAAAGCATTTTTGACTATCAGCCCTGGTTTATCCAGAAGGCGGGTCAGTGGCAGAGCATTGAGCTGGAAAGCTGGCGCTACCACAATCAGGATATCGTCATCAAGCTGAAAGGCGTTGACGATCGCGATGCCGCGAATCTTCTGACGAATTGCGAAATTCTCGTTGATTCCGCGCAGTTGCCGCAACTGGAAGAGGGTGACTACTACTGGAAAGACCTTATGGGTTGCCAGGTAGTGACTACTGAAGGTTACAGCCTCGGTAAAGTCATCGATATGATGGAAACCGGGTCGAATGACGTTCTCGTCATCAAGGCAAACCTGAAAGATGCGTTCGGTATCAAGGAGCGGTTGGTTCCGTTCCTCGATGGGCAGGTTATCAAGAAAGTCGATCTCGCTACTCAAACCATTGAAGTAGATTGGGATCCTGGTTTTTAAACCTCCGGATATACGGTAAAAGACGGCGCTATGTGGATTGGCATTATTAGCCTGTTTCCTGAAATGTTCCGCGCGATTACCGACTACGGGGTAACTGGCCGGGCAGTAAAAAAAGGCCTGCTGAGCATTGAGAGCTGGAGTCCACGTGACTTCGCTCATGACCGGCACCGTACCGTGGACGAACGTCCTTACGGCGGCGGACCGGGAATGCTAATGATGGTGAATCCTTTACGGGACGCCATTCACGCAGCGAAAGCCGCGGCGGGCGAAGGCGCGAAGGTGATTTATCTTTCGCCTCAGGGACGCAAGCTTGATCAAGCGGGCGTGAGCGAACTGGCTACCAATCAGAAACTGATTCTGGTGTGCGGTCGCTACGAAGGGATAGATGAGCGGGTAATCCAGACCGAGATTGATGAAGAGTGGTCTATTGGTGATTACGTGCTCAGCGGCGGTGAGCTGCCAGCAATGACGCTGATTGACTCGGTTTCCCGGTTTATTCCGGGGGTACTGGGCCACGAAGCTTCAGCAACGGAAGACTCCTTTGCTGATGGATTGCTGGACTGCCCGCACTATACTCGTCCTGAAGTGTTAGAAGGGATGGAAGTACCGGCGGTTTTACTGTCGGGAAATCATGCCGAGATACGTCGCTGGCGTCTGAAGCAGTCGCTGGGCCGCACCTGGCTTAGAAGACCTGAACTTCTGGAAAACCTGGCTCTGACTGAAGAGCAAGCAAGGTTGCTGGCGGAGTTCAAAAGCGAACACGCACAACAGCAGCAACAGAAACATGATGGGATGGCTTAAGCCCTCCAAATATCAGTTTACCCAGGATAAGAGATTAAATTATGAGCAACATCATTAAGCAAATTGAACAAGAGCAGATGAAGCAGGACGTACCTTCCTTCCGTCCGGGTGATACCGTGGAAGTGAAAGTATGGGTTGTTGAAGGTTCCAAAAAACGTCTGCAGGCATTCGAGGGCGTGGTTATCGCTATTCGTAACCGCGGTCTGCACTCTGCATTCACTGTTCGCAAAATTTCCAACGGCGAAGGCGTTGAGCGTGTCTTCCAGACTCACTCTCCGGTAGTTGACAGCATTGCTGTTAAACGTCGTGGTGCTGTACGTAAAGCTAAACTGTACTACCTGCGTGAGCGCACCGGTAAGTCTGCTCGTATTAAAGAGCGTCTTAACTAAGATAGCGCACGCGCTACATCCAAAGCGTGTTATAGAACAAGGGGTTAGCGTAATGCTAACCCCTTTTTTATTGACTGTGGCGGCAGAGTGGCGGCAGAAAAACGGGCGATCTACAGGCATAAAAAAAGCCTGCGGATGCAGGCTTAATGAGGTGCGACGTTAGCGCAGGCTGGCAGGCGAAGCGGTGGGCGCTGCCACAGGCCGGACAATATAGCGTGCCAGCGATTCATGAGTGACAAACGTACAACCACACTCAACGTTCTGGCACTGGTGATAACGCTCTTTGGTTTCGGTACTGAGGTAGCGGCTTGAGCGCGCATGCGCGGCCTGCTGGCATACCGGACAATGCATCATAATGGGGTCTCCTTCGTGTTTATGCTAGCTATGATAGCCTCCAATCTTGCAAATACAAATTAAATAATGCATTTGTGATTTTTATTTTGCTTCATACTCAACATCATTGATGCGAACCTCCAGCTCCACGCTGCTGACAAAACCCTGCGTGTTCATGGTATGGGTCACTTTTTTGACGACCCACATCCTGGCGTTAATCACATTTTTGAATCCAGTCACTATCACCGGCGTTTCGGGACGCAGGTCTGCTCTGCCCTGCGCAAGGGTAATTGAAAATTTCGCCGCGTTGCGCTGGATCTCGCTCCATTGGGCTTCAGCTGCCAGCTTCGCCTCCTCTTTATTCGCGAACGTCGTGGATAGAATCAGAACGTTTTCTTTTGAGCCTGCTGTGTAGTCTGTCGGCTCGCTTTTCCCATTTGAGGCTGCCTGGCTACTGACCGCCTGCGGATGGGAAATCGGCGTGACCTTCTGTTGCGATGATGTTCTCTGTAGCTGAATCGTGTTCTGGTTTTTTGGCATGGCGGTATCTTGCCAATGCGCCGTGACGCCAGAGTAGTTGATGCGATCGGCAACCGAGAAATCATGGCTGTCGCCATCGCTACGGGCTATCGTGGCGGAGGGCATTGTTTCGCCGCCTACTACGCACATGCCCGGGACGATGAAAAACAGTTTGCCCGATTTGACGGCGATCTCGGCACCGTTACGCCGCGCCAGGCGCGTCAGAAAGTTTGCGTCGGACTCATTCGACTGATCGATATGCGCAATCTTAATCTGCGCCAGCGAGGTTGGCAGACTGGTGTCCAGCTTATTACGTTTAGCAATCTCCTCAACGATGGCGCCGAGCGTCGTATCATGCCAGGAGCTATCCTGTGGGCTGTTCAGGCTGCCGCGAAAATCTGCGCTTTTAGCGGTGACGCTAACCTGATCCGGTGTGCCTTTGTGGCTGACCTGGTCGACAATAAAGGAGCCCATTTCAGTCAGCGCAGCACTCTGCCAGCCGATGGCCAGCGTAATGACATTGCTCCGCTCTGGCATCTCGATTTGCCCGTCAGCATCATCAAGTGTCAGCGTAAGCGTATCCGCTTCGAACCCCCGGTTATCCGTCACCGTCAGGGCAATCAACCGGGACTGAATATTGCCCGTAATATCCTTCTTCCCGAGCTTTAATGAAAATGCCGGCGTTTTTACCCGTGCTAAGCCGTTTGTGAATGCATTAAGCATCAGAACCTCTCCAGCATGTTGGTCGCCAGCTGCTTACCCTGGTCATAAATATCGCCAAACATCGCTTTCAGCGACTCATCGACGCGGGTCAGCTTCAAGGTGAAGTTGATTTTGCGCGGCGATCCGTCCGGGTAAAAAAGGGTGCCGGTTTCGCTGACGCTATTAATCACAAACATCCCGTAAATCATGCCCGTGCCATCAATCAGCGGCCAGGCTTTGCCCTGTTCCGCCATCAGACGTACCGCCGAAAGTGACAGCGTGCCGCCGGTAATCTCCGGGAAGAGTTCGCCACTGATAGTGATGGTGTCGTTTTCCGGCCCGGTGTACTGAAAGGCGTTGCGTTTACCCATGCGCGCGTTGCTGGGCCATCTGAAGGTGCTATCGCGTTGCATGGTTTGATAGGGCAGCGTCTGCCGCATAAATACAAAAAGCCCAAGTGCCAGCATCATGAGGCAAATCCTCCTGCCGCGCTGAATTGTGAAAGGGAGTTAGTGCGTTTCTCCTGCTCGTGCTGCGCCAGCAGATCTCTTAACTGGCGCGTGCCATCGCCGCCGGATGACATATCTCCCTGCAGAGTGATGTTGTATTCGCTCTTGCTTTGATCGACATAGGATCCGCCGGTCGCAGGGCGCGCCGCCTGATAATTGTCTAAGCGTGGAGGTTGCACCATGCCAAACGCTGCACCGCCAGTGGTCGGTTGGGTTTGCTTATCCGGGCTGGCATCAGCGGATTGTTTGTTAATAACGCCAAGCTTATCCAGCAACCAGGTGACGCCCTCGATCAGCAGTTTTAGCGGTTTGAAAGGCAGTGTCAGTGCCTCAACCAGCAGTTGACCGAAAATCTTTCCGGCGTTACCGAAGCTCTCAAGGGTTTGCTGGCTGGATTTGACGGGGGTGAGCAGATCGCCGAACCACCCTGCAATGTTACTTATCACCTGGCCGATACCTTCGAAAAGCGGCTGGAACGGCGCAAACAACTCGGCAATCGGGGCAAACGCCGTTTTGATGCCTTCAATCACGCCGCCAAAGAAGGCACTAACCGGCTCCCAGTACTTATATATCAGCAGCGCAGCTGCCGCGATGCCGGCAATAATGGCGATAATCGGTAGCGTGAGTGAGCCAATAACTGCCGCTATCCCGCCGAAAATAGTGGTAAATACGCTGCCGAGCGTCGTCGCGATGGTGATAAGCGTGCTGATGCCGGTGAACACCGGCGCGATAACGCCCGCCACGGTGCCGACGGCACCCGCGATGCCCACCACGACCGTGGCGATAAGCCCAAAACTCTGCACCAGGCCCTGATTATTTTGCACCCACTCTTGCAACTTCCCGACGTAGCGGGTCGCAGTCTGCACCAGCGAGCGCAGGGATGACTCCTGGGTACTGAAAATATCAACGCTCAGGGACTGATAAGCCGCCTGCAGCGCCTCAAGATCGGTACCCAAGTTGCCGACACTGCCCTGCATCGCCGCGGCGGGGCCGGCAGCGCTATTCTGCAGTGCTGCGACCGCCGTTCCCGGAGCTCCGGTACTGTTTTGCAGGGTAGCAACGGCTGTTCCCGAGCCATTTTGCAGCGTAGCGACCGCTGTTCCGGAGGCGGGGGTACTGTTCTGTGCACCGGGCTCTGCGTTATCGGACGCCGCAGCCGGCGCAAGCGGGCTGTTTTTCAGCGACGCTTCATAGCCCGGCTGCATAATTTTTTTGCCGAGTTCAAAGCCGGTGGTGGCAATCGACTTGCCTCTCTCGCCAATGGCGGAGACCTTTTCGCCCGCACCCAGAATGCGCTGCTGCACGGCCTGGATTTTTGCCGCACGTAGCTGGCGCTTCTGGTGCTGCTCCTGTTTGAGCGCCTGGCGTTGGGTGATCAACTGTGCCGACTCATCGCTGATACGGCTATTGAGCTGGAGTCGTGCGGATAACGGCGTTCTCGCCTCAATACCGGCTGTCTTCAGGGAGGTCTTATTAGCTTTGATCGTTCTGCGCAGGGTAAGACGTTCCTTTTTGAGCGCTTTCTCCGACCTGGGTTTTCCGCTCCAGGGATCGATAATCGCTGGCGCTGCTGTGCCGTTGGCGGCATTTTGCCTGTTCTGTTTGATGTCGCTCAGCTGCGCATTGACGGAGGCAAGGGCTTTTTCCGCGCGCATGATGTCGTCGACCTGCGCAAGCTGGGTGTACAAGCCGCGCAGGTTTTTCTCCGTTCCTTTCACGCTGTCAGACAGAGAGAGACTCTCTGTCTGCAACGATTGAAACGGGCGCGTCGCCTGATCAACAGCCGTGAGCAATTCCTCTAATTTTGCGCTGTTACTCATATCTGTTTCCGCTTCGCTGTAGCGCTTTCTCGCGCCAGGTGATGAGTTCTGTCAGGCTCAGGGGGTAGAGTTCTGACGGCGGCCAGTGAAAGATCACCGCGATATCCGCCATCAGATCGTCAACCGACAGAGAGGCCGGAAAAGTTACTGTGCCGAAGCCGGTGACAAAAAACCGACCACCTTGCCCGCCAGCGCAACCATATCGACCAGGTCGAGAGCACCTACTTCCTGCTCCGTCAGCGACGGGGAGGTGATGCGCGGCAGCACTTTGATCAGTGCGTCGACATCGGCGTTCGCCACCGACGCCAGGCTCAATCCGCGCAGCGTACCGGCGTTGGGTTTCATCAGCGTCACGCTGTTAATCAGCTGCTCACCGCGCTTAATCGGCGTTTCCAGGGTAATCACGTTGTCAGTTTCGTTGCTCATGGCATCCTCACTCTCTTCTTCGCGGGAAAAGGTACCCGGCCAGCAGGCTGACCGGGCGGTTGTTACAGGCCGATGTTACGGCGGTGCTGCTCAAGGCGATCGACGCCGTTCACTTTCTCCACCATGTTTACGGTGTCGATTTCCACCAGCTCCTTGCCATCCATCGTCAGCTTGAAGTAGCTGCAGACCACGGAGATTTTGGACTCGGTATCTTCGCCCGGCTTGTTCTCACCGGTGTCGATCTCTTTCTGACGACCACGCATGACCACTTCAACGGCAACCGTCTCGCCGGTGTCGTCGCGCTGGTAGGAGCCGGCAAAGCGAATCGGAACCGCATCCGCGGTGGTGGCACCATAGAGTTCCCAGATGGCAGCATCCGGGAAGCCGCCCAGCGACCACTCCATCGACAGGGCTTCGTCATCGAGACCCATATCAATCGGCGCCACGCCGTTCATGCCTGCGCCACGGTAGTTCTCCAGCTTGCGGGTCAGCTTCGGCAGCGTGATGGATTTGGCGATCCCCTGATAGCTAAAGCCATTGAGGAACACGTTCATATATTTAAGTTTTCGCGGCATTGCCATCTATCTGTTCCTTACTTGCTGTTAACGGAGGAGACCAGGTTCGCCAGATACTTATCCGTGATGCGCTGGCGCAGGGTCAGGTTTTCCAGAGGCGGCACCGGCGTATAGTCGTAATCGATATAGAGCTTGCCCGCCTTCAGCGATGCGGCGTCGTTAGCCTCTTCATCGAACCAGCAGGTGGCATCGATGATGTAGCCATTGCTTTTCAGTTCGCGGAATTTGGCATTGATGCCGTCGATGATGTCGCGGATCAGCGATGCGGTGATCGGTTTGTCCACTGCCCACATATGCGCATCAGCCATGGTGTCGGCAATCACCTGCGCGGTGCGGGTGTAGTTTTCAAACAAGAACAGCGGATCGTCGGAGCAGGTGCGGTTGCCCCAGAAACGGAAGCCATCTTTGCGAATCAGCGTGGTAACGCCCGCTTCGTTCAGCAGATCGGCATCGGTGCCCGACTCCTGCAGATCCCAGAACACCGGGGTGCTGATGCCGGTAACGCCATTGACGCCGACATTGGAGAGGGTTTTATGCCAGCCGGCGGACTGGTCGATCGCCGCACGCATACCCAGCGCGCGAGCCGTCGAGTAAGCCACGGCGGAGCTGTTGCTGGCGGTATCCCAGGCGAGGAAATCCGGCCAAATGACCATCAGTTCGCGCTGGCTGAAGTTTTCGCGATACTTGATCGCTTCAGAAATGGTTTTACAGCCCCAGGCGCTGACATAACCGAAGGCGCGCAGCTTCTGGCAGATCGGTGCCAGCGCGGTAGCGACTTCGAGGCTATCGAGACCCGGTACGCCAAGAATGCGCGGTTTCACGCCGGTCACCGCTTCGGCGGTCAGCAGCGCTTTCAGGCCGGTATATTTACCGTTTTCGTCGGTGGTGCCGATGATGTTGGAGAGGGTCTGCGCCTGCGCATCCTCACCGCTGCCTTCGGCAACACGAACAACAACAATCACCGGTTTCGCCTGGTCGGCAATCGCCTGCAGCGAAGCTGCCAGCGTGCCTTGTTTGCCCGCTTTGGCAATCGCGCTCTGCACGTTGGTGATCAGAACCGGTTCATTGAGAGGGAACATCCCCGCGTCTGCATCGCTGGCGGTACAAACCATGCCGACAATGGCCGTTGAGACTGTGGAAATGACGCGCGTGCCATCGTTGATTTCGACGACCTGAACGCCATGATGATAATCACTCATCCGTTTAACTCCGTGGTGTTGGGGTGAGTGCTATTTTCGAGTGTCTGAAGAGCGGGTGCGAGCGGAGAGGATTGGCTAAAGGATGGCACAACCGGTGATGGCCTGTAGGATGCATAATATAAAACGCCGTGGGTTTTCCACGGCGTCGTTGTCATGTAATTCACTATTTGAGGTTAAAGGGCGGCATTCCATCGCTCTCCGGCGCAGTAAAATTATGTCCGTCATATAACCAGCCCGGGCTTACCGGAACGCCGGGATGGATAACATCCCCCGCGTCGGGTTTCCATGCAGATTGCCCATCCCATTCGACGATATTTGTCACGACACCTTTTTCAACTACTGCATAAATTGCCATTACGCGTACTCCCAAACAATTACGTAACCTGAAGTCCCTGCATTACCGGTTTTTGCCTTCTCAGCTTCATTACTTACCAGCCCATCACCACCCATACCGTATCGCCCCAGCGGCGTGGGTGTGGTCGCCGTAAAATTACTGCCCTGACCGACGGCTACTACAGTCGGCCAGGGGGAACTGATGCCATAAAGGGAGTAAAGAATACCGACCCCAGTAGGCTGGGCAGAGCCTGTTGCACCACCGTTGTTAAAGGGCGGCAAATTTGAGTACCCCACGCCAGAGCCTTTGCCGCCAGGGCAAATCACCAGCGAGCCAAATGAAGTTGTTCCGCCATTGCCACCATTGCCACCTGCGCCGCCATTAGGCTGGCCACCGGAGCCGATAGTCACATTAACTGAGCTGAAACCTGCCGTAATAAGCGCTTTTGCATACGTACCGTTTGAACCTGCTGCGCTAATCGCATTCTCACCTGTGCTGGTTGCGGTTAGATTGCCGCTTGCGCCGCCCGCGCCCGTCTGTTCAACAATAATCCAGCGGGTTCCCGCCGTAGGCGTGTAGATCCCAGAAGTAGTTATTTTTCGGAAATTCAATAAACGTCCGGGGATAGAATTGAGGCCAAGGTATTCCACCATCTCACCGGCGTTATTTTTGCCAATAAGTTGGCGCCCTGCCGGGGTGGTATGTGTAAAGTCAAGAAGAGGATTCCAGCCGGAGAAATCATCACCGGAAAGCGCTGCGGTCGCGATTTTTCCCGACTTGCTTACGGCAATAAACGTGACTTCACCGCCTTTGTTTTCTGAGTGCCGCATGGCCATGACATCGAAAAACTCGCTGTCAAACTCCGGCTCGTTAGTGTAAGTGCCAGGCGATGTTGCGGTGTAGATCAGACCCTGCGTATTGCGGATATGAAAGGGGATGTTATATCCGGCCGGCAGTGTTATCCCTGTAACGCCCTTATCCAGCTTCTTCTCCAGTTCGGCTGCCATTGCTTTCACAGATGCATACTGCGCATGTGGGTTATCGGTAGCCAGGTGTTTTTTCATTACCTCATCAGCATAGACCTGTACTCCAAGCGCTCTGTCATCGACATACTTGCGAGTCGCCAGCACCACCGCCGGGTCGATCTTCAGGCTCACCGCCGAGGTAGCAGAGACCACCAGCGCCATACGCAGGGTTTGTGTGCGGGCGCTGCCCTCCAGCAGAAGCGGTTTATAGGTCTCCGGGCAGTTAGCAACGGCAATCAGCGTGCCATCGGCGTCATAAAGGCCGATTTCGCGGATCCAGAAACCGCCTTCATTCTCGGGGATGACCTGTTCGGCGATAATCTGGTTCGCGTCACCAGGGTCGACGAACAGCATATTCAGTGGCGCAATACGTTTCTGGTTAACCAGCTTCGTTTGTGCGGGATCGGGCGTTGGCAGGCTGCCGTTACCGTCACCGGTGGCCATATGGGTCAGCTTCAGCTGCGTGCCGAGCGCGGTGGCGTTCGCAAGCTTCGCGGTACCTTGGTTAGTCAAAATGGCAAAATATTTCATAGTCAGGCGTTCACTCTCAGGTTTGCGATTGAGTAAACGCTATTGTCGTGGGCGCTCTGGGGAAGAGGCTATCGAATGCGGTTGGCTGCCAGGCGGGACAACCCAACGGAAAAAGCCTGATGCGGCGTCGCGTTATCAGGCCTGAGGATGTTGTAGGCCGGGTAAGCGCAGTGCCACCCGGCAAAACGGGCCGCAGCCCGTCATCTTTTATTGCGGTTGTTCAGGCCAGGCGATATCGGGCGCGGTTGCCGTATCGACTTTCTGCAGCGCCTGAATGTAGCGCATCCAGGCAATAAGTTGCGTTTTATCATCATCGCTGATGATGCCGAGTTGCAGTTCGGTCTGCCACAGGCTGATGGTGTTTTTCGCATTGTTGAGCAGACGGATTTTGGTCTGCTCTGCCTGCGCGATTTGCGCGTCCTGCTGGGTGGCATCATCCGTTACCCAGGCGCTGCCATTCCAGACGTCATAGGGGGTGGCGGGGGCAAGCGGGGTGACATCGTCCGGGTAGTCGCCCAACTGCGTCAGCGTCTTTTTCTCGCCGGTGATTTTGTCATACACCTCGCTGCCGCGATGGTCGGGGGCATACTCCCAGCCATCCAGCGCTGCGTTGCGGCGTACTGCAAAACCCGATTTCGCTGCTAAAGGCTTATCAAGCGTGGAGTTCGCCGGAATGCCGACGCCGACGGCAAGATACTCGACGGTGCTGCCAAGGCACTCGCGGCTCAACGCGTCAAAGTTATAGACGGTGACAGTGCCCGCCTGGCTGGCCAGGTGATTTTCGTTCAAAATTGCGGTGGTCATTATGCGGCTCTCACAATGTAGTTAAAGGCAATGTTGCGTGGACGGGTGCTGCCATAGCCTCCGGCAAACCCGCCGGCATCTATATCAGCTGCGGCATCATGGGTGACAAAAAGCGCATTCATCACATTTGCATAATCGCTTTTCATCACAGGGTCTAATCCGAAGTCACTCCTGGCAGTGGCCACGTTGTCATTGGCATGAATTGGGCTTGCCAGGTTTACCGAGCTGAGTGAAGGATCGTTGATATTAATGGTCCCTTTCTGCCAGCTTAGTAACGCACGTGCAGGATCCACATTACGTCCTGCATCCCAGCCGCGAATAAACTCGCCGCGCAGATCCGGCACTAAACCGGCCGGGTACGCTGCCGCCAGGCGCGGAAACTTTGTTTTGTCGAACGTGGCGCCGTTGCAGATGAGCCAGCCTAGTGGTGGCTCCGCGAGTGGCCAGGCGACCGGTGCACCGACCGGCAGAATGTAGACATCACTTGCCACGACATCATGCACATATTTGGTATTGGCAATCTGCTGACCGTAGTTACCGATCGGCGTATCCGGAACCTTCGGGATGCCCGTAAAGGTTGGGCTGGCGAGCAGCGCATATTGCGGGTGCGGATTGGCGGCCTTGAGGTGGTTATCAAGTAGCTCATCAGCGTACTGGCGGGTGGCCAGCACCACCGACGGATCGATTTTCAGCGTCACCGCCGCCGTTGAGGAGACGACCACCACCATACGGATGGTCTGCGTGCGTCCGCTACCCTCCTGCAGCTGCGGTTTATAGGTTTCCGGGCAGTTCGCCACCGCAATCAGCACGCCAGCATCGTCATAGAGGCCAATTTCACGGATCCAGAAGCCACCTTCGGTTTCCGGAATCACCTGTTCAGCAACAATCTGGCTGCTATTTTTTGGGTCAATCGAGAGCCGGTTTAGCGGCGCGATACGCTTCTGGTTAATCAGTTGGGTCTGCGCCGGATCGGGCGTAGGTAGCTGGCCATTGGCATCGCCAACGGCCATCTGCGTCAGGTTGATTTGCGTGCCCAGCGCGGCGGCGTTGGCAAGCTTTGCTGCCCCCAGGTTAGTCAAAATAGCGAAAAATTTTGCGGTCATGCATACGCTCTCAGGTTGTTTGTTGAGAAGTGAACGATGGCGATATTTTCCGTTCAGCCGCAGGCAAACACCATTAAGGGGCGTTGGTTGCGAACTCACACAACAGGGCGGGCAAAAAAACGGGCGATGCCCGCTGGGATATAGAGAGGATTACGCTGCTCTGACGATGTAGTTAAAGGTGACGTTGCGTGGGCGGGTTTCATTCCCACCCGGAATCTGAAACGCATCGGCAGTAGAACTGTTTACCGCCTGGCTAATCCCGCTGGTATAGATCGGGTTCATACCGCTTTGCAATGCAAAAACTGTCGTTGAACCTGTTCCCGCTCCTGGGCCTAGATATTTAAGCGTGAATTTCTTTATCTCATCAGCCTGACTGGTTAAAAGGGCACGCCCGCTATCCACTGCGCGCCCATCATCCCACCCGCGAATAAACTCCCCACGCAGATCCGGCAAATTGCCTGAGGGAAACAGGGCCGCCAGCTTTGGATACTGCCCTTTATTAAAGGCCGCGCCGTTGCATTTTAGCCAGCCGGCGGGCGGAGTGGCAGACGGGTAGGGCAGCGGCACGCCGATCGGGGTGAAGGAGGCGATATCGGCAATTTGCAGATACTGTGGATGGGGATTCGCCGCCTTCAGGTGTCCGGCCAGCAGATCGTCGGCGTATTTACGCGTCGCCAGCACCACCGACGGATCGATTTTCAACGTCACGGCCGTCGTTGAGGAGACGACCACCACCATGCGAATGGTCTGTGTGCGTCCGCTACCTTCCTGTAGCTGCGGTTTGTAGGTCTCCGGGCAGTTCGCCACCGCAATCAAGACCCCTTCGTCATCGAACAGACCCAGCTCGCGGATCCAGTACCCACCCTCATTCTCCGGGATAATCTGCTCCGCTACTATCTGGCTTGGGTTCTCCGGGTCGACTGACAGGGCATTGAGCGGCGCGATGCGTGTCTGATTGATAAGCCGGGTTTGCGCCGCGTCCGGTACCGGTAGCGTGCCGTTGCCATCCCCGATGGCCAGTTGCGTGAGGTTAAGCGTCGTCCCAAGCGCGGTGGCGTTCGCCAGCTTTGCCGCGCCCTGATGGGTTAAAATCGCGAAATATTTTACAGACATGGGATTCTCTCAGGTTTGTTGAGCAGTGAACGGTAGCGATATTTTCCGTTCAGCATCTGGCGGACGCCACGCGGCGGCGTTGGTCTGAGGGGTACACAACAGGGTAGATAAAAAAAACGGGCCGTAGCCCGAAGGGGAGGATTAAACCGTAATAGTGAGGCTATCAATCAGGTGGATCGCCGATGCCGCATAGCTTTCGCCGCCGACAACAATCTCTTCCGGGCTGTAAGGGTAGACCGTCAGCTCCTCGCCAAGGTAGCAGGCCGCGCCAACGTAGCACTCGCCCTGGCTGCTGAGACTGATATTCAGCTCCGTCAAATGGCGGCTTGCCGGTTTGGCATCGTTAATCAGCCGCTCCAGCTCCTGGTACGTCTCCTCGGTAATGCCGTTCTCCTGGACGCCAATCACCAGCCGGAAAGTGCCGGGTTCGGCGTTATCCTGCCACCACTCACGCAGCTCAATCAGGAAGCCGAGCGGCTCAACCACCCGGTGAATGGCGCTGCGCGTCCCTTTATGTTGATGGACGAAAAAGGAGGAGGCGATCACCTTACGTTTGGTCGCTTCCGGCCAGTTAAAATCCCAGCGGTCAACGGAGAGTGCCCAGGCGAGATAGGGCAGCAGCTCGGCCGGGCAGGTTAGCGGATCCCACAGCGTGCGCAGCGGCACCGGTACGCGTTCAATCTGCGCCGCCGCGTGTGCTGTCGCCACCTCAAGAACCGATGAGCCAACAGGCAACAGACGGTCGTCACTCATCGGTACCTCCGGTGGTAATTTTCCACGCCGTACACCAGGAGGCCTGGCTCTGATCGAGCACAATATCTTGCTGCGGTGCGTTCAACACCACCCGCTGCACGCCCTCAACGTGGAGCGCTGCGTAGATTGCCGACAGGCGAATATCGCGCCCCAGTCGGCGCTGGGCAGTGATATAGGCTTTCAGCTTCTGCTCAGCCGCCTGGCGAATCGGCTCCGATTCAGGCCCGGGGTAGAGAAAAAGCGTGGCATCAATCTGGTAGGGCACAATCTTCGCGCTCTGTACCGTCACGCGATCGCCGACCGGACGCACATCCTCCGCGTTAAGCGCTTTATCGATAATCGCCAGCAGTTCAGGGCTGGCGGTACCGTCGCCTTCGCGGGAGAGCACGGAGATGGTGACGCAGGCGGGGGACGGGCTGACGGCAGAGATATCCGCCACGCGACCATCGGCGCTGCGGCCATGATACTCATAAGCACCCACCGGCCCGGCCACGCTTAGTCCTTCAAAAGCCTGCTGCGCGCGCAGGCGTAAATCGGTGTCGGACTCCATTACCGCTGGCGTGGGCGGTATCGTGCTCTCATCAGCAGGGGCGATCACCAGTCGCGCGGTGTTGCTGTTCGCCGCGATGGCATCGAGATCGCTGCGGGAAGCATACGCCAGCATCACTGCACGGGCCGCTTCGTTGACGCGCTGGCGCCAGATCACTTCGCGGTAAGCATTCTCTTCGAGAAACTTAGTCAGCGGTTCGGACTCCAGCGCCAGCGTACGGGCGATGGCCTCCTGCTGATCGGCGGGAAAGAGTGAAACAAGGGTCGTTTTGCGCTCATCCAGGATGCGCTCATAATCCAGCGCCTCGACGACATCGGGCGCGGGCAGTTGGCTCAGATCGATAATCGGCATGGTATCAACTCACAGGAAGGGTTAAAGAGAGGGACTCGCCGGTGCTGGCAAGCTGGCCGGTCAGATTGACCACCATCTTGCCGTCGAACTGACGTTCGGCCGTCACCGCGCTGAGGGTGATGCGCGGCTCCCATTGCAGCAGCGCCATGTAGCAGGCCACCTGAATTTGCAGCGCCAGCGCCGGGGTTTGCGGCTGATCGAGCATATCGAACAGCAGCGAACCGTAATCGCGGCGCATCACGCGCGAGCCCACCGGCGTGCGCAGAATATCGCTGATACTCTGGCGGATATGGTCGACGTCGGTCAGGCTGCGCCCGCTGGTGCGATCGAGGCCGAAATAACGTGCTGTCATAAAGGTGCTCCTGTGGTGCCGCCGCTATCGCCGGGGTGTTGGTGGCTATGCAGCACTTTGCCGTTCGAGGTGAGCGAGCCGCCGCTGTGCGTCATATTGCCGCTCATCGTGCCGCCTTTTTGCACCTCCAGCGTGGCGGTGATCAGCTTATTGGTGCAGACCACTTCCGGCGTATCGAGGGTGATGCGCGTCGAGGCTTTTACCAATACTTGTGGCACGCTGGCGGTAATCGACTCGGAGGCGGTGATATCGGCGGTTTTAATGCCGCTCACCTTCAGAGCGCTGGTCTGCGGTTCATATTCAAACACCGCGCCATCGGGAAAAGTGACGTGCCAGGCGTCTGCCGAGGCGGAGGGTGCCGGATGATCGTTGGCATAAATCCCCGGCATCACGAAGGCGGTCTCCAGCTCGCCGCCGACCGCAAGCAGTAACACCTGCTCATCGACGGAGGGGGCCCACCAGCTGCGCGAACGCCCGGCGCGGTGGGTTAACCACTGTAGCCAGTCGGTCACCATACCGCCGGTCTGCACCCGGCAGCGCCCGGCTTTCAGGTCGACCTCAACGATAATTCCGGTGCGGATCATATTGCGAAGCTGGCGGGCCAGCTCGTGAAGCGAAAGTTGTCTGTTCATAAGCGAAATGATGCTATGCGTCCCCGGTTTTGAAAATTGAACAAGGCTGTCCGGCTTTTGGCACAACGCAGCCCGTGGCGCAGGCGATCACGCCTGCCAGCGGCTCACCAGCTCGCCGTTGATATAGAACTCTTTCGGGCGGGTGACGAAGGCCGGCGGCAGCGGCTCCGGCAGCGTTTCGGCAATCAGCGCGCCGTTGCGCTCTTTCACCTGGGTGCGCTCGGTCAGCTGGAGCACCATCGTCACATCCTGGGTACCGCCGGCATTGGTGTGCAGCGTCCAGCTAAAGCCGCCTTTCTGCCCCGCTTCAACGGAGAGAATGTCGGGCTGGTTATCGCGCAGCCACGCCATTACCGGCACAAACAGCGTGTCGATATCGCCGCTGAAACCGGTGATGGTGACATTGAGGCTGAACTGTTTTTCAAACGATAAGGAGCTGGCGAGCGTGGCGATATTGCTGCCTTTATCGACCCACAGGCGCAGCATCGAGGGGGTATCGTGCAGCGCCGGGACGGCGTTAATCAGGGCGCTGCGCAGAGAGTTGGGTTTTAGCATTGATCTCATCCTGGCAATGTTTAAGGGTTTCAACTTGCAGCGCGCACTGCACCAGCGCGTGCTCAAGCTGGCGGATATCGGCGCTCAGATCGCCGTTAGTTTGCGGCGCGCTTGCCGGCATCGGACAGAGGCTGACCTGCGGGCAACTGTTGTAAACAATGAGCGGCGGAGGGGCAGGCCGGGCGCTGGTGCACCCGGCGCACAGCATCAGGTAACTCAGTGCGATACCAGTGGCGAAAAGCCTCGTTCTCATTTAATAACCTCGCGATCGCGTTTTCTCGTTGCAGCGCCTGCGCGCTGGCGGCATCGAGCTGCTGGCGTAGCGTGACCTGCGCCTGCTGGTTCTTTGCCGCCAGTTCGGCGGTGGCATTGAGGGCAGTTTTGAGGCGCGTCAGCGTGGCGTTCTGCTCCTGCGCCAGCTGCTGCGCGTTGGCTAAAGACGCACGCAGAACGTGGTTTTGCTCAAACAACCACAGCCCGGTCAGCGTCGCCAGGAGCGCGGCCACTATCATCAGGCGGGTGCTCATTTCACCCCCCGGAGGCACCAGTCGCGCTCGCGCTGGCGGCGGTTTTCCAGCCCGCGGTTGCGTACGCCATCGACATAGACCCAGCGCGGCAGCTGATCGCAGGCCTGTTTCCACGCCTTCTGGCGCAGGTGCCAGGCAAGCGTTGAGGCGCACGCCGCGCCGCTGCCGACGTTAAAGGTGAAACTGACTACCGCGTCATAGACCGGTTGCGGCATCTCCACCGGCACGCAGTGCGCCAGGCGGCGCTCAACGTTCAGCACGTCGGCAACCAGGTTGACGGCGGCCTCTTTTTCGCTGATATCGCGCGTGGGAATCACTTTCGCCGTGTGGCCAATCCCTGAGGTCCAGACTCCCGCGCTGCACTGATAGGGGCGCAGACGACAGCCTTCGAGATCGGTAATCAGCGCCAGCCCCGCCTGTGAGGTGTGAAGCAGCTGGAAATCGGGCAGCAGCAGCGCCAGCGCCAGCACAGCCGCCGCGCTACAGCGTTTAACGGGTAAGCCCATTGACCACCTCCTGGCTCACCGCACAGGATTTGAGGAACAGATAGCTTTTACGGCGGTAATACCAGTTCACGCCGACGGTCATGGCGACGCCCAGCGCGCCGAAGTAAGCAGCAAAGTCTTGTGGCGTCATGGCGCCAAAAAAGGTCAGGGCGACGCTAATCCAGTAGGCCAGCGACGAGCTGATTCTCTCGATACTTACGCCCATAGATTTACCGTCTCCTGCATGGTCTGCACCGCGACATCGGGCAGGGTGATGGCGGTGCCGTGCGGGAGAACCACCCCCAGCCCGGCAAGACCAGGATTGGCGGCCAGCACGCGTTCGACGACGCCCGCCGTTCGCCCGTAGTAGCGCAGACAGATCAGATCGAGGGTGTCGCCCTGTTGTGTTATCGCATTCATCGTTTTGCGTCTCTTACCATCCGGAAGGTTTTTTCCATGGTTAAGTTTCCGCAACAGAGAGGCTAAGGGCTATGAATTGGTGCTGGCGCGTGGCTGGTACAACAACGGGGAGGAAAAAGCGACGCACCGGGCGAGGGAAACGCTAGCCGGTGCGTAAGAGTACGGTAAAGAGAGTGGCCGGAATGGCGTTCGGCGGGCTATTCGGCTTTGTAATAAATATCCTCATCATCGGGAGTAGTGTTCTCGCTCTCTGCCAGATCCGCGATCAGGCTTAAGGCCAGCTTCAGGTCGGAAGGCTTGCAGTTGGCGATAAGCGACACCTCGGCAATGAATTGCACGCATGCCCATTTGTGCTGAGTCTTATTTAGTCGTTCAAAGACCATGAATTCCTCTCATGAATTCTCTTACTGTATGTATATACAGTATCATAGGCTGGATATTTATGGGAAGCGAAGATTATTTTGTCTAATCACTATGTCGCTGATAAAAAAACAGTATTGTGAAGTGACAAATATTCTGACCATCTATTGCTTGCCAAAAAGTCATTATTCTTAATGATGTTGAGATCGGTTTTTAACCTCCCGTTTCGTTCACTGAGGATCCCTTCCCGCAGCCGGTGGGTGAGTTGCCGCCGCTGGTAATCTGTTAGCGGTTTACCCGGCTCGAAGGGCGTACAGTTATTGACAGAACTCCAAGCGGGCGCAGCCGCGCCCTGAAAAACCGCTGCCGCGCGCTTCGGCACGATGGTCCACTTCTTCAGGCGCGTCAGCACCGGCGAACCGCTACCGATTACCGTGTCATACACGCCGCGAATACGAACCGTCGGTTCGCCGTACTGGTTAAATTCACCCTCTGCTTCATACAGGGTGCGTACCTGCAGATCGTCACGGCGGACAAACGGGCCGCCCTGAGCATTGACGTAGCCAGCCCAGTCGCCGTTATCGGCGGCATCGTGGACATCGGCGAACTCCACGCTCAGCCCTTTGGCCGTGGCGCTGTCGGCCATTTTGCGTAACTCCCGGTAGACGGTGACCGGTGCGCCGCCGACAAACTGAAACTGGCGGATATGCCAGCGCGCCGCCCAGGCGGAGACCGCGCAGGCGCTCTCTTTCAGCGGCGCGTCCGTTTCGTGGTCGGTTTCATTATCCAGCGCGTAGCCGTCAATATTCTTGGCGATATACTTCGCCACATACCCCGTCGCGCTCCCTTTTTGCGCATCGATCGCTTCGGCATGAAAACGCGCTTTTCGCGCCTTGTCGTTGCGTAACTCTTCACTATCTTGCTGGTGGGCAAAATCGCGCAGGATCTCGCGCACCTTCTCTCGGTCCTGCGGTTGCATAAACAGCAGCAGATGCCAGTGCGGGGTGCCATCGTGATGCGGTTCCGCAACGCGGATACCGAAAATGCGCAGGCCGCCGCGGTGCAGCCTGGCGCGAATGCGCGCCCACAGGCGGGTAAAGTACCCCTGGGTTTGCGCCGGGCTGGCGCCGTTCCATTTCAGATTGCGATGCCCGGTATGGGAGGTGGCATGAAAGGCGGCAGGCGCGGTCAGCGTGTAAAACTCGCCGAGGTAGCCAAGGGATTGACAGATAGTTTCGAAACCGCGAATGCGCGTCATCAACTCGCAGCGGCGGATCGCCGGGTTGGCTATCGACCCATCATGCTTATCAATCAGGCTGATGCGGTTTCCCTCTTCATCCTCCAGCTCCATGCTTTTGAGAAATGCCCGGTGGCGGCGCTTCTGCTCGCGCCAGGTGGTGATGCAGTCCCGGCTGGCGTAGGGCTGCGTTTTCCGGCTCACCACGCCCAGCGCGATGTGCAGATGTTCGCGCCACTGGGCGGCGGCGCGGCGAAGATGGCCACGCCACCACTGCTCGCTGAAAAGACGGATCACCGCCGGGGCGAGATCCTCCGCGCAGACGCGGTGTTGCGTCACGCGCTGCCAGTGCGGCGGTGTGACGTTAAATTGCAGGGCGATAAGAGCAGCGTGGTGATACCAGCGGTGCAGGGTTTTCAGCTCGGTCTGCTCATCGGCATCAATATCCGCCAGCTCGCCACGGATAAAGTGGGCGATATCTTCCGCCAGCCGGTCGACGCTGGCCCGGTTGCAGTCCGCTAGCTGGTTGTAGCGGTTAACCAAATCGACCAGCCGGCCAGCCAGCGCCTGCTGGAAAGCGGTATCAAAATGGCCGTTGAATACCGCCTTAGAGACGCGTGATTGCAAACAATCGATCTGGTAGCGGGCATTCACTGCCTTCAGGCGTGGCAGGGTTTGCCTGGCGAAGCGCAGCAGAAAGGCGTGCGCCCGCGCCGCGCCATGCGCCTTTTCCAGCGCTTGCTCTGTGCGGCTGATGGAGAGGCGCACGCAGGCGGGCTGAAGGGACAGTGCATGACGCGCCTGCAGCACCGCCGCAATATGCTGATTGCGGCGGTGCTGTTCGGCGTGAGTCAGGTAGGGGCTGGCGATAGCGCTGCGCGGCGCGTTCCAGGGGTAAGCCAGGCTGACAGCCACTTATGTTCTCCTGAAGTGCTTATCTTTCAGTTCGGCAATCTGCTGGCAGCTGACGCAGCAGGTCACGCCCGGCAGCGCCATGCGACGCGCCTCGGGGATCGGCATGTCGCAGCATTCGCAGGTTAAGCGGGAGGGGAGGAGTAAACGGCGGCGGGCGTGCAGGATATGCCGCTCGCGCTCCTCCATTTCGCGTTGTTGAACGCCATCCATTTCATCGGCCATCAGTGCAGCTCCAGCGCCTGGTTATCAATATGGGTCGCCTCCTGGCGCAGCAGCTCAGCAGCGTCGCTCCAGTCGAGGCGCTGGGAGGCAATAAAGCTCGCCAGCGTAGCAAGGCGGGCAGAAACGGCACCGGCGCAGCGCAGGCGTTCGTTATTGCGGGCTTCAGCCAGCAGCAGCGTGACTTCGTCGCCGCTGCGGGCGGGGGAGTGAATCGCGGTCTTTCTCATGGTAATTCTCCTGAATTTGGGCAAAGGGATGCCCGACGGGTTGACGTCTTGGTTTGAAAGTTGGGGTTAAAGCGGCATGGTTAGCCGTTTCGGAAACAGGCTGACAACGACGCGAAAGTGGTTCATGGCAGCGATCAGCGCGCGCTTCTCCTCGAGGGTGAGCTGCTGCGGGTCGAGCGCCTGGCGGGCAGTGGGTACGCGGGCGAGAAAGAAGATCGCCGCCAGCGCCCGGGCATTTGCCTCATACTGCTCGTCGCGTCTGTCGCGCATATCGTCGATAAAGCGCGCCACCTCGCTCCAGCTGTCCCCCCAGTGGCGGCCGCGAAGTTCGCTGATGTGGTTTAACCCGGTAAGCCGCTCGCCGGCACTCAACGGTGCGCTGGCGGCAGGTGAGGTGATCGCCATAGATCCTCCTGCGTGAGCGTGAACTCGCAAATGCAAAATTAACCGAATGAGGTGGCGGAGCGCCGGTCGATGTAACGGCAGTCGATAGCCTGCTGCGTTAATTTATCGCGCCAGGCTTTGACGTTAATCAGCGTGCGGCTGCGTTTACCGGCTTCGGTATGCTCGCGGGTTGGCGCTTTGAGCAGCACCCCCTCATCGAGCCACTGCCACACCAGACGCTCGCTGATACCGCGCATTGCGGCGAAATCCTTCACCGTCATCGCATCGGACATCGCCGAGCGGATCAGGGTTTGCAGCGCCGGCAGCAGGGCGGACATCAGCTCATCCATCTGCCCATGTGAAAAGGTGCTGAATTGCATTTGAGAGCCGGATAACGGATGCGACGGCATTGATTTTGCATCTGACATATCGCATTATCTCCTGTTGTTTGAAATGTAGTGCACTGCTGTGCATTTTGGTCGATGAACAGCAATATAAATCGCAAATGCGATTGTGTAAATCACTTTTTCGATGTTGGTGTCCATGAGTGAAAACAAGATGAGTGTTCAGGATGTGGTGGATCGCATTGCGTCGTCCTACTCCGTATCCAGTCAGAAAGCGCTTGCCGAGGCGCTGGATGTGCCGGCGAACAATATCAGCAGCTGGATCCAGCGGGAAAGCGTGCCCTATAAAGCGGTGGTCAAATGTGCGCTCGATACCGGCGCGGATCTGCACTGGCTGGTGAATGGCGAGTTTGCAAATGCGAATCTGGTTGAGAAGCCGCAGGTAAAAGGCAAGGCATTGTATGAGGAGATCCTCTCGGCGGGCGGACGCCCGGTGCTGCGTCGCATTCTTGATGCCTATGGCTTCCAGATGCAAAAAGATCTGGGCGATTTGCTCGATATCTCTTCAGGCACCATCAGCACCTGGGTGCGCCGCGACTTCTTCCCCGGTGATGTGGTCGTCACCTGCGCGCTGGATACCGGCGTCTCGCTGAAGTGGCTGGCAACCGGGCAGGGAGAGATGTACCCGGCACCGGCTGCTGCGCAGAACGATGCTGTTATTACCATTCCGAAATTCCGCCATGAGTCTGGCGAGCTGAAAGAGGCGGGCGTCTGGGTATTGGATCCGTCGCTGGCACCTGCCGCTACCGATAGCCTGCGCTTTATTGACGGGCTGCATGCCGGCTGGCTGGTGGATACAGCTGCGCAGAAGATTGGCAACGGGCGCTGGGTGATTGGGATTGATGACGCGCTGGATGTCTTTGATGTCGTGCGCTTGCCCGGTGGCAAAGTGCGCCTGAGCAATAACGCGGTCGATTTTGAGTGTGGCGTAGCGGAGATCGCGCCGTTCGGCGTGGTGCTCTTTACGCTGGAAAAGCATGTGTAAGCGGCAATGACGGTCAGCAAACAGAAGAGTGGGAAGTGGCTCTGCGAAGTCTATCCGCAGGGGCGCGACGGGCGGCGCATCCGCAAACAGTTCGCCACCAAAGGCGAAGCGGAAGCCTTTGAGACGTGGGCGAAGCGGGAAGCGGAGGAGAAACCCTGGCTCGGCGAGAAGGCCGACCGCCGCCGCTTAAGCGAGCTGATTGCGCTGTGGTACAAGCTGCACGGTCAGTCGCTGGCGGCGAGCAAATCGCGGCTGGCGAAACTGGAGATTGTCTGCCGCGGGCTGGGCGATCCCATCGCCGCGCAGCTGACGGCGAAAGCCTGGGCGCATTACCGTGATAAGCGCCTGAGCGGTGAGATCGACAATGGCTACACGCCGGACCCGGCAAAGTGGAAAGTGAAGCCCATCACCGTCAATCGCGAGCAGCACTATCTCAGCGCGGTGTTTAACGAGCTTACGCGGCTGGGTGAATGGTCGCTGCCCAATCCGCTGGAGAGCGTCCGTCCGTTTCGCGAAAAAGAGCGCGAGATGAGCTGGCTGACGCAGGCGCAGATCGCCGAACTGCTGGCGGCCTGTGTCCGTTTCGGCAATGTCGATTTAACGCGGGTGGTGAAAATTTGTCTCGCCACCGGCGCGCGCTGGCGCGAAGCTGAATCCCTCACCCGCACGCAGCTGTCGCCCAATAAGCTCACCTTTGTTAAAACCAAAGGCGGCAGGAACCGCACCGTGCCGATCCCGCAGTGGCTGTTTGACGAGTTGGCTCCGCTCGAGGGGGCGCTGTTTCAGCCCTGTTATCCCGACTTTACCCGCATGCTGGCCACCACCTCTCTTGCCCTTGCCGAGGGGCAGAAAACCCACGTTCTGCGCCACACCTTCGCCTCGCACTTTATGATGAATGGCGGCAATATCCTCGTGCTGCAGCGCATCCTTGGCCATGCCAATATTCGTGAAACCATGCGTTATGCCCACTTCGCTCCCGATCACCTCGAAGAGGCGGTGACGCTCAACCCGCTGGCGGCGTTCAATGGCGGCAATGTGGCGGCAGAAGATGCATAACCCTGCATTTCACTGCACTTAACTTGCCTGGAGTGCCAGGAAAATCAGGACGCAGGCCAGATGGCGTGGTAGGGCCTGCAAAAGCGGCTTAACTAACTTATCTGGCCCTTTACGCCACGCCGTTTTGCCTCTTCGGGTAAAATGATTAACCTTCTGGTGATGTTTAATTTACAATGCCGCTTCGACCTGAAGGAGACGCGGTGAAGCACGTTTTTCATCCTACGAGAGCCCAACGCTCAGCCCTGTGGCTGGCGCTGTTTGCGATCCTGCTGATCCTTGTCGCCCCTCTTATCTCTACCGCGCTGCAAAAAGATCCGATGAGCGCGATGCCCGGTATGCATCATGAGATGAGCATGCCAATGCCCGCGCAGAACGATCATGCACACCACGATGTTTCACACCATGAAATGTCGCCGCCGGAGAGCCCGCCGCCTGCCATGCCGCTCGATCACGCCGAAGCGTGTGGTTACTGTGTGCTGCTGGCCCATGTTCCTGGCCTGATCTTCCTGCTTGTTCTGCTGCTGCTGGGACGCGTGCTGCGCGTGACCTGCCCGCCTGCCCGCACGCGCCCTCGGCTGTGGCACTTTATCCCCTGGCTTTGGCCGGACACCCGCGCGCCGCCATCTTCACGCTTTTCCTGACCCCAAAATAGTGTTCCGCCTGCGCGGAATGGCACACCTTTGCGCTTTTTGAGGAAAAGTATGACTTCCTGCACCCCTCGTGCGGCGTGGCTTAACCTGCTGCGACGCCTCCATTTCTATATTGGCCTGTTTGTCGGCCCGTTTATCTTTATCGCCGCGCTGAGCGGCACGCTCTACGTTGCGACGCCGCAACTGGAGAGCTGGCTTTATCACGATGCGCTGTATGGCGTGGAGAGCGGCGAGCGGCAACCGCTGGCTGACCAGCTTCACGTCGCCGAAGAGGTGACGGGCGGCCATCTGCGCTTACAAGCCGTGCGGCCAGGCCTGAGCGATAGCGAGACGACACGGGTGATGTTTGCAGACCCGCAGCTTGGCGTCTCGGAGAGCCGGGCGATTTTTGTCGATCCGGTGACGTTACAGGTGAAAGGGGATATGACCGTTTACGGCACCAGCGGTATTTTGCCGCTGCGCCAGTGGATTGATTACCTGCACCGCTCGCTGCTGCTGGGCGATACCGGCAGGCTCTACAGTGAACTGGCGGCATCGTGGATGTGGATCGCCGCGCTCGGCGGCATTGCGCTGTGGTTTTTTACCCGGCCGAAGCGGCGCATCAATAACCGTGTGCAGAACCATCGCCGCCTGCACGTCACGCTTGGCTGGCTACTGCTTGCCGGGATGCTGCTCTTCTCCGCCACCGGCCTGACCTGGTCGCAGTGGGCGGGCGGCAACGTCGATAAACTGCGCGCTGCATTTAACTGGATGACGCCGCAGGTTAATACGCAGCTCAAGGGCGAAGCCGCACCGGCCGATCCGCACGCTGAACACCATATGCATCACGAAGGGATGGCGATGCCCGACATGACGCTTAACCCGGCACAACTTGACGCGGTGCTCGCCCGCGCGCAGGCGGCCGGGATCGCGGCGACGAAGGTTGAGATCCGCCCACCGCGCGATGCTGAGCACGCCTGGACGGTTACGGAGATCGATCGCCGCTGGCCGACGCAGGTAGATGCGGTCGCCATTGCGGGGAGTTCGCTGGCAGTGATAGATCACGTGCATTTCGCCGATTTCCCATTGATGGCGAAGCTGACACGCTGGGGCGTTGATTTCCATATGGGCGTGCTGTTCGGCATCTTAAATCAGTTGGTGCTGATCGTCTTTGGCAGCGCGTTGTGCGTGATGATTATCGTCGGCTATCGTTTGTGGTGGATCCGCCGCCCGGCGGCGAGCGAAACGCTGCTCCACGCGTGGCTGCAACTGCCTATTGTGGGCCGCTGTGTGGTGCCAATCATCGCCCTGCTGCTGGGGTTGGCAATGCCGGTTATGGGCGGCAGCTTACTGCTGTTTATGCTGGTCGATGCCCTGCGCTGGCAGCGGAAAACGCAGCCGGTTCGCGCGGGGTAAAGTGCCAGTGGCTGCTATCTGTAAATTTATAATTACAGCTAGCAGCCATATAAGCGCTATTAAAGTTGGTTATGTAACGATATCTGTACGTTTTGTGGATTGAAATGTTTACCTGATGTGGTATGGTGTCAACTCCCTCGCTTGAGGAAACCTATCGCACACGAGCCATACAGGATTTGATCATGCAAAAAGACGCGCTGAACAACGTACACATCACCGACGAGCAGGTTCTGATCACTCCGGAACAGCTGAAAACCGCTTTCCCGCTGACCGGCGAACAAGAGGCGCAAATCGCGCAATCCCGCCAGACCATCTCCAACATCATTGCCGGGCGCAATCCGCGCCTGCTGGTGGTCTGCGGTCCTTGTTCGATTCACGATCCGGAAGCAGCGCTGGAGTATGCCCGTCGGTTTAAAACCCTTGCCGCAGAGGTCAGCGATAGCCTCTACCTGGTGATGCGCGTCTATTTTGAAAAACCCCGTACCACCGTTGGCTGGAAAGGGCTGATTAACGATCCGCATATGGATGGCTCGTTTGATGTGGAAGCTGGCCTGAAGATTGCGCGTCGTCTGCTGGTGGAGTTAGTCAGCATGGGCCTGCCGCTGGCGACCGAAGCGCTCGATCCGAACAGCCCGCAATTCCTCGGCGATCTCTTTAGCTGGTCGGCGATTGGCGCGCGCACCACGGAGTCACAAACCCACCGTGAAATGGCCTCCGGTTTGTCGATGCCGGTCGGCTTCAAAAACGGTACCGACGGCAGCCTGGCCACCGCCATCAATGCGATGCGCGCGGCTGCGATGCCGCACCGCTTCGTTGGCATTAACCAGGCCGGCCAGGTCTGTCTGCTGCAAACCCAGGGCAACCCGGATGGTCACGTGATCCTGCGCGGCGGCAAAGCGCCGAACTACAGCCCGGCAGATGTGGCGCAGTGTGAAAAAGAGATGCAGCAGGCGGGACTGAAACCGTCGCTGATGGTAGATTGCAGCCACGGGAATTCCAATAAAGATTACCGTCGCCAGCCTGCCGTTGCTGAGTCCGTTGTCGCGCAGATCAAAGATGGCAACCGTTCGATTACCGGCCTGATGATTGAGAGCAATATTCACGAAGGCAATCAATCATCCGAGCAGCCGCGCTGTGATATGAAGTACGGTGTTTCTGTTACCGATGCCTGCATCAGCTGGGAAGCGACCGAAGCGCTGCTGCGCGAAATCGACAGCGATCTGCGCAATAGCCTGGCGGCGCGTTTTGCATAAGAGGGTGTTATGGTTGCTGAACTGACCGCGCTGCGCGATCAAATTGATGAAGTGGATAAGGCGCTGCTGGGGCTGCTGGCGCGCCGGCTGGAGCTGGTGGCGCAGGTGGGCGAAGTCAAAAGCCACTACGGGCTGCCGATTTATGTTCCCGAGCGTGAAGCTTCAATGCTGGCCTCGCGGCGTAAAGAGGCCGAGGCGCTGGGTGTGCCGCCCGATCTGATTGAGGATGTGCTGCGCCGCGTGATGCGCGAATCCTACTCCAGCGAAAACGACAAAGGGTTTAAAACGCTCTGTCCTGCGCTGCGTCCGGTGGTCATTGTTGGCGGCGGCGGCCAGATGGGGAAACTGTTCAGCAAAATGTTGACGCTCTCTGGCTACCAGGTACGTACGCTGGAGAAAGAGGACTGGGCGCAGGCTGAAACGCTGCTGGCGGATGCCGGCATGGTGATTGTCAGCGTACCGATCCACGTCACCGAAGCGGTGATTGCGAAGCTGCCACCGCTGCCGGAGGATTGCATTCTGGTCGATCTGGCGTCGGTGAAAAGCGGCCCGTTACAAGCGATGTTGTCGGCGCATAACGGCCCGGTGCTTGGTTTGCACCCGATGTTTGGCCCGGACAGCGGTAGCCTCGCCAAACAGGTGGTGGTGTGGTGTGATGGTCGCAAACCAGAAGCGTATCAGTGGTTCCTGGAACAGATTCAGGTCTGGGGCGCGCGGCTACACCGTATCAGTGCCGTCGAGCACGATCAAAACATGGCCTTTATCCAGGCGCTGCGCCACTTTGCCACCTTCGCATATGGCCTGCATCTGGCGGAAGAGAATGTGCAGCTTGAGCAGTTGCTGTCGCTCTCATCACCGATTTATCGCCTTGAGCTGGCGATGGTGGGGCGTCTGTTCGCCCAGGATCCGCAGCTCTATGCCGACATTATTATGTCCTCGCCCGATAACCTGGCGCTGATCAAACGTTACTACCAGCGCTTCGGCGAAGCGATTGGCCTGCTGGAGCAGGGCGATAAGCAGGCGTTTATCGACAGCTTCCGCAAAGTGGAGCACTGGTTCGGCGATTATGCTCAGCGTTTCCAGAGCGAGAGCCGTACCCTGTTACGCCAGGCCAACGACAGCCGGGCGTAACTTCAAAAGCCGTTTATACTGAAAAGCCAGTGGTCACCCGCTGGCTTTTTTTATTTAAGGGATGCGCAATGGCTGAGTTGCAGAGACTGTTTGATTACACCGGACATTTACCTGAGTGTCCGACCTGGAACGAAGCCGAACAGGCGCTCTACTGGGCTGATATTCTGGAAGGTGAAATCCACCGCTACCGGCTGGAGACGGGCGAGCATACGGTGCTCTCGTTCCCGGAAGAGGTGGGCTGCTTCGCGCTGCGTGAGAAGGGCGGTTTTATCGTCGCCATGCGGCAGGCCGTCTGGCTGACGGACGAGCGCGGGCTGCTGCGACAGAAAGTGTGCGATAACCCCTCTAACCCACAACTGGCGCGTTTTAACGATGGCGGCACCGATCACCATGGCCGCTTTTATGCTGGCACTTTCTGGGCGCCGGGGGATTATAACGGCGCGCTGCTGCTGCGCGTGGATAACGATCTGACGCCGAAAGTGGTGCAGTGTGATATTCACGGCGCAAACGGCCTGGCCTTCAGCCATGACAAACAGTGGATGTTCACCTCTGACACACCGCACGGCGTGATTTACCGTACACCGCTGGATGAGCAGGGCGAGCCTGGGCGGCGCGAGCTGTTCCGTCGCTTTAACCCGGGCGAAGGTATTCCGGACGGGGCCGCGATGGATGTTGAAGGGTGCTACTGGAGCGCAATGTATGACGGCTGGCGCATTGCCCGTTTCTCCCCGCAGGGCGAGCAGCTGGAGGAGTACCGTTTGCCGGTGCGCTGCCCGACGATGGTCTGCTTTGGCGGGGCGGATATGAAGACGCTGTTTATTACTACTACCCGCGAAAATATGGATGAGCAAGAGATTGCCGATTATCCGCTTTCGGGGGCAATCTTCACCCTGCCTGTGTCGGTGGCAGGGATGAAGAAAGCGCTCTTTATCGAGCGTTAAACCGGGTCGACCGGCACGACGTTTTCGCTGGGGTAGCAGCCCAGCACTTTCAGCGAGCGGGTGATGCTGCCCAGCTCGCGCAGCGCTTTTTGCATCGCGCTGGCGTGCAGGTTGGCCTGAATATCCAGATAGAACATCTCTTCCCACGGGTTGCCGTGGATCGGGCGCGACTCCAGCTTGGTCATGATCAGGTTGTGGTTGCGCAGCACCAGCAGCGCTTCTACCAGCGCACCTGCCTGTTGCCCGGTCGCCATCAGCAGCGTGGTTTTCGCCGGTACCTGCTCGGATACATCAATCGCTTTACGCGCCAGCACCACAAAACGGGTGATGTTCTGCGTCTGGTTTGCCAGGTTGCGCTCCAGCACCTGTAAACCATACAGCGCGCCGCCCGGTTCATTGCCCAGCGCCGCGACATGCGGTGAGTTCAGTTGGGCGACTTTCTCCATCGCCGCCGAGGTGCTTTCACAATACTCAATCTTCCAGTGCGGATAGCGGTTCAGGAACTGGCTGCACTGCTGGAACGGTTGTGGATGGCTGTAGACCGTCTGGATCTGCTCAAGAGTTGTGGTACCTGATACCAGCACGCAGTGGTCGATCGGCACAGTCAGCTCGCCGACAATCGACAGGCTGGTGTGCTGAAGCAGATCGTAGACATCGTTAATCGCGCCCGAGCTGGTGTTCTCCAGCGGCACGACGGCGTAATCCGCCTGGCCGGTTTCGACCTGACTAAAAATATCCTGAAAACGTGCGCAGCCGCTCTCGATAAACTGCTCGAAATGACGCGCGGCATACTGGCGCGCGGCAAGATGCGAATAGGAGCCTTTCGGGCCAAGAAACGCGATACGCGCAGAGCGTGGGTTGATGTTATTGAGGTGGTGCTGGAGCAGGGCTTGCTGGGTGAGAACAGAGTCTTCAATGATGAGCTGAAACAGGCGGGTGATGTAGTGGGCATCTAAATGATGCGTTTTGCCAAGCTCGATTAAATGTTCCAGCAGGGCCCGCTCTCTGTCGATATCGCGTACCGGGCGGTGGGAGGCGAGTTTCGCTTTGCCAACTTCAACGGAGAGCTGGCGGCGCTCGGCCAGCAGCGTCAGCAACTGCTCGTCAAGCGCGCTGATCTTCACGCGTAAATCCAGTAAGGGGTTTTCAGCCGTCATGTTGTTGCCTTTCATTGTTATCAATAAAAAAGCCTCCCGGCTTGGGAGGCTTTATTGTTCGTCTTCGCACTTTTTCTCACAAAACGAATCGCCTCCCTAACTGGGGAAGGTAAAAAAGAGTGCGAAGAGAAACGGGGTGGTTTTCATCATTTTTCCTGTTGAGCGAGGGGGTTAAAGTAACTGCTCTCTTTTCGCTCTGTCAATAAAAAACGCGCCCGCAGGCGCGTTGGAAACTCAATGTAGAGACTACTCTTCTTCTTCAACGAAGTTGGCATCTTTCACCGATGTTGCGGCGCGACGCGCTTCGCCTTTGTGCTGCACTTTATTGAGCTGCCGTTCCAGCTTGTTGATCAAATCGTTGATGGCGATATACATATCATCATGTTTAGCGCTGGCGACAAGCTGCCCGTTAGGCGTACTGATGGTCGCATCGGCGGTAAAACCCTGTGGCTCTTTAGAGAGGACGATATGGGGATTAATCAGCTGAGTTTGCCATTTATCCAGTTTGGCGAGACGGTCGGTGACATGCTGGCGGATTGCCGGAGTAATTTCCATTTGTTTACTGGTAATGTTCATTGTCATACATCTTACCTCTCTGTCTTTCCGTCTAAGTCACTTCAGCATAGCGCGCCTAATGTCAAAATGTGTGATTAAAATCACGTAATTTTGTCACTTTTTGTCAAAGGCGAGGGGTTTGTGAGGCAGGGCAGGAAGAGGGGAAATATAGCTTGTCGGATGTGCAGTTAGCGGTCATAGTTGATAGGTTGCATTGGCGTGAAAGCACGACAGCCAGGCATTCAACGGATAAAAAAACGGCAGCCCGCGGGCTGCCGTTTTGCGTTTACAGGCGTTATGCGTTGCTGTTATTGGCGGCGATAATTTTCGCCACTTTGTCAGCCTGCGCATTGAGCTGCAGCTCGCGGTAAGCGTGCTCCATCAATGGCAGCGCATCGCGCGTCGCTTTGGTATCCGGGAAATCACGCAGCATGCCTTCCACGCGATTGGTCACTGCAACCCAGGCACCGCGATCGGTGTAGTACTGCGCGACGGAGTATTCATACTTCGCCAGGCGATCTTTCAGGTAGACCAGACGCTTGTTGGCATCGGTCGCATACTGACTTTGCGGATAACCGCGCACCAGACGTGAGAAGTCATTGAACGCATCACGCGCATGAGCCGGATCGCGATCGCTGCGGTCAACGCCGAAGAAGCCCTGCAGCGCACTGTCATCAAGGGCCATGTTGGTCAACCCGCGCATATACATCACGTAGTCGATGTTCGGATGCGTTGGGTTAAGACGAATAAAGCGATCGATGGCGGCCTGCGCCAGCGGCAGATCGGCGTTTTTGTAGTAGGCGTAGATAAGATCTAACTGCACTTGCTGGGAGTAAGGACCAAACGGATAACGATTATCCAGAGCTTCCAGTTGCGTTATTGCCGCCTTCCAGTTACCGTCTTGCAGCTTTTGCTGGGCGGTCGCGTAGATTTCGTTTGGTGGATTATCAGGTACCTCTTCCTTAGAACCGGAGCAACCTGCCAAAGCCAGACTTAACGTGGCGGCTGCCACCAGATATTTCAAGCGCGTCATAACGTTTAGACTTTCCTCAGAATGTTCATGCGGGAGATTCTTTACTCCTGCTCCCGACTAAGACCAGCTACAATAGCACACTATATTAAACGGCGAAGCCGTAAAACCCAACGTTAACGAAGAAGCTGTATATGGCACAACTGGTACAACTCACCGCAACGGTATCCGAGAATCAACTCGGTCAACGCTTAGATCAGGCTTTGGCCGAATTGTTCCCTGATTATTCACGTTCGCGTATAAAAGAATGGATTCTTGATCAGCGCGTGCTGGTCAACGATGTCGTTAGCGACAAACCGAAAGAGAAAGTGTTGGGCGGTGAGCGCATTGCTATCAATGCGGAAATTGAAGAAGAAGCGCGCTTTGAGCCGCAGGATATTCCTCTCAATATCGTCTATGAAGATGACGATATTCTCGTCATTAATAAGCCGCGCGACTTTGTCGTGCATCCCGGTGCCGGTAATCCTGACGGTACGGTGCTGAATGCGCTGCTTCACTACTATCCGCCGATTGTCGACGTACCGCGCGCTGGTATTGTGCACCGTCTGGATAAAGACACCACTGGCCTGATGGTCGTGGCGAAAACCGTTCCGGCGCAAACCCGACTGGTTGAATCCTTGCAGCTGCGTGAAATCACCCGTGAATATGAAGCGGTTGCCATCGGTCATATGACCGCAGGCGGTACGGTGGAGGAGCCTATCAGCCGCCATCCGACCAAACGCACCCATATGTCCGTTCACCCGATGGGCAAACCGGCCGTCACGCACTACCGCATTATGGAGCATTTCCGTATCCATACGCGCCTGCGTCTGCGTCTTGAAACTGGCCGTACGCACCAGATCCGCGTCCATATGGCGCATATTACCCATCCGCTGGTGGGCGATCAGCTCTACGGCGGTCGTCCTCGTCCGCCGAAAGGCGCATCGGATGAGTTCATTGATGCGCTGCGCAAGTTTGACCGCCAGGCTCTGCACGCGACCATGCTGCGTCTCTACCATCCGATTACCGGTATTGAAATGGAGTGGCATGCGCCAATTCCACAGGATATGGTCGATCTTATTGCCGCGATGCGCGCGGATTTTGAAACCCATAAGGATGATGTCGCCTGGTTATGACCAAACTGATCGTCCCGGACTGGCCGCTGCCGAAAGGCGTGGCGGCCTGCAGCTCAACGCGTATCGGCGGTGTAAGCCTGCCGCCCTATGATGCCATGAACCTCGGCGCGCACTGCGGCGACAACAGCGAGCATGTCGAAGAGAACCGCGCGCGCCTGTTTGCGGCGGCGGGTTTGCCTTCTAAACCGGTCTGGCTCGAGCAGGTGCACGGCACGGCGGTATTGAAGCTTGACGGCGAGCCTTATGCCTCGAAACGCGCGGATGCTTCATACAGCAATACGCCGGGCACGGTGTGCGCGGTGATGACCGCCGACTGTCTGCCAGTGCTGTTTTGTAACCGGGATGGCAATGAAGTGGCGGCAGCGCACGCTGGCTGGCGCGGGTTGTGCGCAGGCGTGCTGGAAGAGACGGTAGCCTGTTTTGCTGATAAGCCCGGCAATCTTCTGGCGTGGCTTGGCCCGGCGATTGGTCCGGAGGCCTTCGAAGTGGGCCCGGAAGTGCGTGAGGCATTTATGGCTCACGATGCTGAAGCCGAACGCGCATTTCGCCCGCAGGGTGAGAAATATTTTGCTGATATTTATCAGCTGGCGCGTCAGCGGCTGGCAAGCGTCGGCGTCGAGCATATCTACGGCGGCGAGCACTGCACCTTCAGCCAGCAGAGTGATTTTTTCTCATACCGTCGGGACAAGACGACCGGGCGTATGGCAAGTTTCATTTGGCTGATATAACCTAACGAATCAAGACGATCCAGTACGCGTGAGTTTTCTTCACATAAATCAGGTCAATCACCTTGAATAATTGAGGGATGACCTCATTTAATCTCCAGTAGCAAATTTGACCTGTTATGGGAGGAGTTATGCGTCTGGATCGTCTTACTAATAAATTCCAGCTTGCTCTTGCCGATGCCCAGTCGCTCGCACTGGGGCACGACAACCAATTCATCGAACCACTTCATTTAATGAGCGCCTTACTGAACCAGGAAGGCGGTTCGGTTCAACCTTTATTAACCTCTGCTGGCGTCAATGCTGGCCAGTTACGTATTGCCATTGAACAGGCGCTGAGCCGCTTACCGCAGGTAGAAGGTACCGGCGGTGATGTGCAGCCTTCGCAAGATTTGATGCGCGTGCTTAACCTTTGCGACAAGCTGGCGCAAAAACGGGGTGATAACTTTATTTCGTCAGAGCTGTTTGTTCTGGCTGCGCTGGAGTCACGCGGCACGCTGACGGATTTGCTGAAATCCGCTGGCGCAACGACTGCGAACGTGACTCAGGCTATCGAGCAAATGCGTGGGGGAGAGAACGTGAACGATCAGGGGGCTGAAGACCAACGTCAGGCCTTGAAAAAATTTACCGTCGATCTGACCGAACGTGCCGAGCAGGGCAAGCTTGACCCGGTCATCGGCCGTGACGAAGAGATCCGCCGTACCATCCAGGTGCTGCAGCGCCGTACCAAAAACAACCCGGTATTAATTGGTGAGCCGGGTGTCGGTAAAACTGCCATTGTTGAAGGGCTGGCGCAGCGCATTGTGAACGGTGAAGTGCCGGAGGGGCTGAAAGGCCGCCGCGTGCTGGCGCTGGATATGGGTGCACTGGTCGCTGGGGCAAAATATCGCGGTGAGTTTGAGGAGCGCCTGAAAGGGGTGCTCAACGATCTCTCCAAACAGGAAGGTAAAGTGATCCTGTTTATCGACGAATTGCATACCATGGTCGGTGCCGGTAAAGCCGATGGCGCTATGGATGCGGGGAACATGCTGAAACCGGCGCTGGCGCGCGGTGAACTGCACTGCGTCGGCGCAACGACGCTGGACGAGTATCGCCAGTACATCGAGAAAGATGCCGCGCTGGAGCGACGTTTCCAGAAAGTGCTGGTGGCTGAACCCTCTGTTGAAGATACCATTGCTATTCTGCGCGGTCTGAAAGAACGCTATGAGCTGCACCACCATGTGCAGATCACCGACCCGGCGATTGTCGCGGCGGCATCGCTCTCGCATCGCTACATCTCCGATCGCCAGTTGCCGGATAAAGCCATCGACCTGATCGATGAAGCGGCATCCAGCATTCGTATGCAGATTGACTCGAAACCGGAAGAGCTTGACCGGCTCGACCGGCGCATTATCCAACTCAAGCTGGAACAGCGCGCGTTGATGAAAGAGTCTGATGAGGCGAGTAAAAAACGTCTCGACATGCTGAACGAGGAGCTGGAAGAGAAAGAGCGTCAATACTCCTCCCTTGAAGAGGAGTGGAAGGCCGAAAAAGCCTCTCTTTCCGGTACGCAGACGATTAAAGCAGAGCTTGAGCAGGCGAAAATCGCCATGGAACAGGCTCGTCGTAATGGCGACCTGGGCAGAATGTCTGAGTTGCAGTACGGGAAAATCCCCGAGCTGGAGAAACAGCTGGCGGCGGCGACACAGAGTGAAGGCAAAACCATGCGCCTGCTGCGTAACCGTGTAACCGATGCTGAGATCGCCGAAGTGCTGGCGCGCTGGACCGGTATTCCCGTTTCGCGAATGATGGAGGGTGAGCGTGAGAAACTGCTGCGCATGGAACATGATCTTCACCACCGCGTGATTGGTCAGGATGAGGCTGTCGATGCGGTCTCTAACGCCATTCGCCGCAGCCGTGCAGGGCTATCCGATCCGAACCGCCCAATTGGCTCCTTCCTCTTCCTTGGTCCGACCGGGGTCGGGAAAACCGAGCTGTGCAAAGCGCTGGCTAACTTTATGTTTGATAGCGACGACGCCATGGTGCGTATCGACATGTCCGAGTTTATGGAGAAACACTCCGTGTCGCGGCTGGTCGGTGCGCCTCCGGGCTATGTCGGATATGAAGAGGGCGGTTATCTGACGGAAGCCGTTCGTCGCCGTCCCTATTCCGTCATTCTGCTTGATGAAGTGGAGAAAGCGCATCCGGATGTCTTCAATATTCTGTTGCAGGTGCTTGACGACGGTCGATTGACGGACGGGCAGGGCAGAACGGTAGACTTCCGTAATACGGTGGTGATCATGACCTCTAACCTTGGGTCTGACCTGATTCAGGAGCGTTTTGGCGATCTCGATTACGGCCATATGAAAGAGCTGGTGATGGGCGTGGTGAGCCAGAGCTTCCGCCCTGAATTCATCAACCGTATAGATGAAGTCGTTGTGTTCCATCCGTTAGGTGAAAAACACATTGCTTCTATTGCGCAGATCCAGCTGCAGCGGTTGTATAAACGTCTCGAGGAGCGTGGCTACAGTGTGACACTTTCCGACGAGGCGCTGAAACTGCTTAGCGCCAATGGATACGACCCGGTTTACGGTGCGCGGCCGTTGAAACGTGCGATCCAGCAACAGATAGAGAACCCGCTGGCGCAGCAGATCCTCTCTGGCACCCTGATTCCGGGCAAGCCAGTGCAGCTTGTGGTGAAAGATGACCGCATTGTTGCTGTTCAATAAAAGATAAAAACTGAAAAACGGGCCTCTCGGGGCCCGTTTTTGTTTAATAAAAGAGCAGAAATAGACTCTTTTCATAGTTTCTGCCTGGAAAGTGAGCGAACGGTAACTTTTTTCAAATTAGGGGTTGTCAGCAGGAATTAACTCCCTATAATGCGCCTCCACTGACACGGCACAACGGCAAACACACCGGCCTGTCAGGTGAAGAATTCTGAA
>NZ_JAXCXB010000013.1:0-94995 GCF_034044935.1 Kosakonia sp. CFBP8986
CCACCTGACCCCATGCCGAACTCAGAAGTGAAACGCCGTAGCGCCGATGGTAGTGTGGGGTCTCCCCATGCGAGAGTAGGGAACTGCCAGGCATCAAATAAGAAGAACCCCAGCCTCACGGCTGGGGTTTTTTGCTTTCTGCGGGAAAAAACGCCCAATAAAATGGCAAGTAGCGCTTAAAAAGCCTCTTTCTGTCCTAACCACTGCAAGACAAACTCCGCAACTTCCTCAATATCATTAATATCCAGCACCGGTACAGACAGCGCCAGTTCAACATCGCTCGCAACCGCGATCGCATGCTCATCTATCGTTAACTCACTAATGTCATGCCCACACTCTGCGCGCCAAAGCAGGATCTTAGGCACCGGTTCATGTTTAAAGCCTTCTACAAGCACCAAATCCAGCTTTGTCGCATCCATCCTGCTGACCAGCCAGTTAAGATCCAGCTCAGTTTCATCAGGGGTTTCCGTCATTAATGCCCATCGTTGGCTGCTGGCGACCAGCGTCTGTGCTGCGCCTGCCTTACGTAACTCATAACTATCCTTGCCCGGCGTATCAACATCCATATCATGATGGGTATGCTTGATTAAGCCGGGACGAATGCCTCGCGCGCATAGTGCAGGAATAAGTTTTTTCAACAGTGTCGTCTTACCCGTTCCGCTCCAGGCCGCCACCGCAAGTAATGGGATCATCATCTCTCCTGCCAACGCGCGAGATCGTCAGGCGTATTCACATTGGCAAATGCCGCACGGCGATCGCTGAAATCTATCGCATGCCCACCTGCTTCGCGCATAAACATCATAACCCTGCGCTCACCTTGTGCCAGCCATGCTTCCAGGCGCGGTGAAAGGTCCCGATGAAGCAGAGCAATCACAGGGTGATCGCGTTCGCCATCATGCACCCACACTGCCGGAGCCTGGCCGCGGCCGGCCAGTAAACGCGATAAGAGATCGGCCGGAATATAGGGCGTATCACAGGGGCAAAAGAGGAACCATTCGGCTTCGCACTGTTGTAAAGCAGCCAGCATCCCTGCAAGCGGGCCCGGGAAGTCACGTAGAGTGTCCTCAATGACCGGCAGGCCGCTGAGGCGATAGGTATCAAGATTGCGATTGGCGCTGATTGCCACGCTCTTCACCTGGGGTGCTAATCGCCCGGCGACATGTTGCCAGAGCGGTTTACCGTTAAGCTCCAGCAACCCTTTGTCTTTGCCCGCCATACGTGACGCTTTGCCGCCAGCCAGCACGACGCCGAGTACTGCACTGCTATCCTTCACCAGTAACGCCTCTTTTATTGTGGGATTGACCCTGCTAACGTGTCGGAACACAAAATAAGGAGCAGATACATGAAATGTAAACGCCTTAACGAAGTTATCGAACTTCTCCAGCCAGCCTGGCAGAAAGAGCCCGAACTCAATTTAATGCAATTTTTACAGAAACTGGCGCAAGAGTCAGGTTATGAAGGCGAACTGGCAGATTTAAGTGATGACATCCTGATCTATCAGCTGAAAATGCGCGACTCGGCAAAAGACGCAGCGATCCCGGGCATTCAAAAAGATTACGAAGAGGATTTCAAAACCGCGTTGCTGCGCGCCCGCGGCGTGATTAAAGAGTAAAACCTTGTAAGAGGAGCCACCGAAAACGGCCCAAAATGATATCCTGAATCATTCGTCGTATTTTCGGATCCCAGGATGACCTGTAACGCTTTTACTTTCCAGACGCTTCACCCGGATACCATCATGGATGCGCTTTTCGCGCAGGGGATCCGGGTCGATTCCGGCCTCACTCCGCTTAATAGCTACGAAAACCGTGTTTATCAGTTTCAGGACGAAGATCGCCGCCGCTATGTCGTGAAGTTCTACCGCCCGCAGCGCTGGTCAGCGGAACAGATACGCGAAGAGCATCAGTTTGCGCTCGACCTGCAAGAGAATGATGTGCCGGTCGCCGCACCGCTCGCGTTTAATAATGAAACCTTACTCACCCACCAGGATTTTCTCTTCGCCGTTTTCCCGAGCGTCGGCGGCCGCCAGTTTGAAGCGGACAACCTCGATCAGATGGAGTGGGTTGGCCGCTACCTTGGTCGTTTGCACCAGACCGGTCGTCAAAAGCGTTTTACCCATCGTCCTGACATGGGGGTGAACGAATATTTGCGCGAGCCGCGCCAGCTTTTTGAGACCACCGCGCTAATCCCGACAAGCTTAAAAGAGGCGTTTTTGAGCGCAGTTGATAAGCTTATCGATGCCGTTATGGCGCACTGGCATAATCGCGCCAACGTGCTGCGTCTGCATGGGGATTGTCATGCCGGGAATATTCTCTGGCGAGATGGCCCAATGTTTGTCGATTTAGACGATGCGCGTAATGGCCCGGCGGTACAAGATTTATGGATGTTGTTGCACGGTGATAAAGCCGAGCAGCGCATGCAGCTGGAGATGATCGTCGAAGCCTACGAAGAGTTTTGCGAGTTTGATACCGCGGAGCTTGCCCTGATTGAACCGCTGCGCGCCATGCGTCTGGTCTACTATCTGGCGTGGCTTATCCGCCGCTGGGACGATCCCGCGTTTCCTAAAAATTTCCCCTGGTTGAACAGCGAAGATCACTGGCGCAATCAGACGCACATTTTTCTTGAACAGGTGAAGGTTCTGCAAGAACCCCCTTTAGCATTAACCCCCATGTATTAAACGGAGAGAGTTGACCATGAAGAAGATTTGGCTGGCGCTGGCAGGAATGATTCTGGCATTTAGCGCTTCGGCAGCAGACATTACCGAAGGTAAGCAGTTCAACACGCTGGATAAGCCGGTCGCCGGTGAACCGCAGGTGCTGGAGTTCTTCTCATTCTATTGCCCGCACTGCTACGACTTTGAGCAGGTCTGGCACGTCTCCGAAGCGGTGAAAAAGAAACTGCCGCAGGGGACAAAAATGACCAAATACCACGTCGAGTTCCTGGGGCCGCTGGGCAAAGAGATGACGCAGGCCTGGGCAGTAGCCATGGCGCTGGGCGTGGAAGATAAAATCAGCTCCCCGATGTTTGAAGCGGTACAAAAAACGCAGACTGTTCAAACCGTTGCTGACATTCGTGACGTATTTATCAAAGCCGGCGTGAAGGGCGAAGAGTACGACGCTGCCTGGAACAGCTTCGTGGTGAAATCACTGGTTGCCCAGCAAGAGAAAGCTGCGGCCGATCTGCAGTTGCAGGGTGTACCCGCGATGTTCGTCAACGGTAAATACCAGATCGATCAACGCGGTATGGACGGCAGTAGCCTTGATGCGTTTGTGAAAAGCTACGCTGATACGGTGAAGTTCCTGGTTGAGAAGAAGTAAAGATAACGCCGGTCACTGACCGGCGTTTTTACAGGTGGCTTTGATGGCGTCTATACGTTCATCTTTAGCGAGCCATAACCCATTCAGCCACTGCTGAAAGCTGCGCTTAAAATTCTTGTCATTAATATAATCGCCATGCAACCCTTCGTGAACCGCCAGCAGATCAATACGCACCACGATACGGGTCAATTTGCCGCTGAGCATATCGAAAAAGGGCGTGCGATCGTTCTCCGGGTAGCAAAGCGTCACATCCAGCATTTTGTCGAACTGTTTACCCAGAACGTTTAACGCCATCGCGATACCCGCCGCTTTTGGTGGCAGCAGATGCTTAAACGAAGAGCGTGTCTGACGCCGTTTCTCTTCTGTAAAACGCGATCCTTCAACAAAATTCACCATCGTTGTCGGCTGCAGGCGAAACTTCTCACACGAACGGCGCGTTGTCTCAACATCCTTGCCCCGTCTTTCAGGATGCCTCAGCAGATAACTTCGTGAGTAGCGGCGCATAAAAGGCATATCCAGCGCCCAGCACGCCAGGCCGATAAAGGGCACCCAGGCGAGTTGCTGCTTCAGGAAGTACTTGTTCATCGGGATCTGTTTGCGGAACAGGACACACAGCACCACGATATCTGCCCAACTGTGGTGGTTACAAATAAGCAGATACCAGTTTCTTTTATTCAATCCCTCCAGACCCTGAATATCCCATTCCAGCCGGGGATTGAGGCGCAGCAGCCAGTAGAGGCCTTCGCACCAGCAAGCCATCATCACATTACAGAAGGCAGAGATCGCCCGCCAAAAACGCGGGATCGGAATAAGCAGTTTTATCAGGCCGGCGATAATAATCGGCACAGAGCAGACAGCAGTAAGCAGGATGGTTAACAGAACGCTAAAAAAGAGCGTAATAACCGCGGGTAGTCTCGACATGATTAAATATTTCAAAAAGTTAGCAGCAAAATGCTCGCTAAAAGGTGTGCAAGGCGCCGATTTTATCAGAAAAGCGAGTGCGGCAATGGGGAAACCTTATTCAGCGCTTTTGATAGATAGTAAAGAAGAATGCAATGCCCTTTTTCTTCTATCCACACAGAGCAGATTATCACCAAAAAGCAACAGCGATCCTTTTTATCTTCTCAATGTGTTGATTTTAATGGATTTGTATATTTTTACGATCCACGAAAAGCCACAAAAATCCAGCCAATTAAAAACTGTGCACAAACTTATCCACAGGATGTTTCTGCGAGGGATCCCGACGATCGCGAAATCTTTTCCGCCATTTACCGGGAAAAACTCATGTTTTCATCCTGTCTGTGGCATCCTTTAGCGTAAATTGAAAAAACAGGCATGGATATCATGGTTCAGATCCCCGAAAACCCACTCATTCTTGTTGACGGCTCCTCTTACCTCTATCGCGCGTATCATGCGTTTCCACCTCTGACCAACAGCGTTGGAGAACCCACCGGCGCAATGTACGGCGTGTTGAATATGCTGCGCAGCCTGTTGCTGCAGTATCAGCCGACGCATGTCGCAGTGGTGTTTGATGCGAAGGGTAAGACGTTCCGTGATGAGCTGTTCGAACATTACAAATCCCACCGCCCGCCGATGCCGGACGATCTGCGTGCGCAGATTGAGCCGCTGCATGCAATGGTGAAAGCGATGGGTCTGCCGCTGCTGGCGGTGTCGGGTGTTGAAGCGGATGACGTTATCGGCACGCTGGCATGTGAAGCGGACAAAAAAGGGCGTCCGGTGCTGATCAGTACCGGCGACAAAGATATGGCGCAGCTGGTGACACCAAACGTCACGCTGATCAATACCATGTCCAACACCATTTTGGGGCCGGAAGAGGTCGTTACCAAATATGGCGTACCGCCAGAGCTGATTATCGACTTCCTCGCGCTGATGGGCGACTCCTCCGATAACATCCCCGGTGTCCCTGGCGTGGGTGAAAAAACCGCGCAGGCGCTGTTACAAGGGCTGGGTGGTCTCGACTCGCTCTATGCCGCGCCGGAGAAGATTGCCGAACTGAGCTTCCGTGGTGCGAAAACCATGGCGGCGAAGCTGGAGCAGAATAAAGAGGTCGCTTACCTCTCCTACCAGCTGGCGACCATCAAAACCGACGTTCCGCTGGAGCTGACGAGCGAACAGCTCGAAGTTCAGCAGCCGGCCACCGAAGCGCTGGTGGAGCTCTTTAAGCGTTACGAATTCAAGCGCTGGACGGCGGATGTCGAAGCCGGAAAATGGCTGCAGGCGAGAGGAAGCAAGCCAGCCGCGAAGCCGCAGGAAACGATTGTGGTAGAAGCGGAGCCCGATATCCCGACGGCTATCCTGTCTGCTGAAAACTACGTCACCATTCTTGATGAAGAGACGTTGCAAAGCTGGATCGGCAAACTGAAAAGCGCGGCGCTGTTTGCCTTCGATACGGAAACGGATAGCCTGGATAACATCAGTGCCAATCTGGTCGGCATCTCCTTTGCTATCGAACCTGGCGTGGCGGCCTATGTACCGGTTGCCCATGACTACCTTGATGCGCCGGATCAGATCCCGCGCGACCGCGCGCTGGAACTGCTGAAACCGCTGCTGGAAGATGAAAAGCTTCTCAAAGTGGGCCAGAACCTGAAATACGATCGCGGCGTGCTGGAAAATTACGGCATCGAACTGCGCGGTATCGCCTTCGACACCATGCTTGAGTCCTACATCCTCAATAGCGTTGTTGGCCGTCATGATATGGACAGCCTCTCTCAGCGCTGGCTGAAGCACAAAACTGTGACCTTCGAAGAGATCGCCGGGAAAGGTAAAAACCAGCTGACCTTCAACCAGATTGCGCTGGAAGAGGCCGGGCATTATGCGGCGGAAGATGCTGATGTCACGCTGCAACTCCATCTGGCGATGTGGCCAGAGCTGCAACAGCACGCTGGCCCGCTGAATGTCTTCCAGAATATTGAAATGCCGCTGGTGCCGGTTATTTCTCGCATCGAACGCAACGGCGTCAATATCGATCCGGCTGTGCTGCACAAGCACTCTGAGGAGCTGACCCTGCGTCTGGCGGAGCTGGAGCAAAAAGCGCATGAGATCGCGGGCGAAGCGTTTAACCTCTCGTCGACCAAGCAGCTGCAAACCATTCTGTTTGAAAAACAGGGTATTAAACCGCTGAAGAAAACCCCGGGCGGCGCGCCGTCGACCTCAGAAGAGGTGCTGGAAGAGCTGGCGCTGGATTACCCGCTGCCAAAAGTGATCCTGCAATATCGCGGTCTGGCGAAGCTTAAATCGACCTACACCGATAAGCTGCCGCTGATGATCAACCCGAAAACCGGGCGCGTACACACCTCTTACCACCAGGCGGTGACCGCGACGGGACGCTTGTCCTCCACCGATCCTAACCTGCAAAACATTCCTGTGCGCAATGAAGAGGGACGTCGTATTCGTCAGGCCTTTATCGCGCCGAAAGATTACGTCATCGTCTCTGCGGACTACTCGCAGATCGAGCTGCGCATCATGGCACACCTCTCACGGGATAAGGGTTTGCTGAAAGCGTTTGCTGAAGGCCAGGATATTCACCGCGCAACGGCGGCGGAAGTGTTTGGCCTGCCGCTGGATAGCGTAAGCAATGAGCAGCGCCGCAGCGCAAAAGCGATCAACTTTGGTCTGATCTACGGCATGAGCGCCTTTGGCCTCTCGCGCCAGCTCAATATTCCGCGCAAAGAGTCGCAGAAGTATATGGATCTCTACTTCGAGCGCTATCCTGGCGTGCTGGAGTATATGGAGCGTACCCGCGCGCAGGCGAAAGAGAGCGGCTATGTTGAAACGCTCGATGGTCGCCGCCTCTATCTGCCGGACATCAAATCGAGCAACGCTGCCCGTCGGGCGGGTGCCGAGCGCGCGGCGATCAACGCCCCGATGCAGGGCACCGCGGCAGATATCATCAAACGCGCGATGATCGCCGTCGATGCGTGGTTACAGCAAGAGAAGCCGCGCGTGCGGATGATCATGCAGGTACACGATGAACTGGTGTTCGAGGTGCATAAAGAGGATATCGAGGCGGTAACGAAGAAGATCCATGAGCTGATGGAGAGCAGTACCCAACTTGATGTGCCGCTGCTGGTGGAAGTGGGAAGCGGGCCAAACTGGGATCAAGCGCACTAAGCCTGCGCCAGGAAAAGGACTTTTCTGTAACTAAGCAACATAACGCGGCGTTTTTGTGACAATCATTAGAATTCCGTATGTAAAAATTGAAAAGAAATTACAAAAAGTCCTTTTTCCAGATCCAAAAAGGGAGTAGAGTTATTCGCGTAGGGTACAGAGGTAAGATGTTCTATCTTTCAGACCTTTTACTTCACGTAATCGGATTTGGCTGAATATTTAGCCGCCCCAGTCAGTAATGACTGGGGCGTTTTTTATTGCGCGAAAGAAAGCAATAAAGCGCAGCGGACGCCGCGCCAGAAGGGTTATTCGCCTGCGTCTTCTGTTGCTGGCGCAATGGATGAGAACCAGCTATCCAGCTTCTCGCGCAGTTTATCCACGCCCTGTTTTTTCAGCGACGAAAACGCTTCAACCTGCACATCGCCGTTAAAGGCAATTGCCGCTTCCCGCACCATCGTAACCTGCGCTTTGCGCGCGCCGCTGGCGAGCTTGTCCGCTTTGGTCAGCAGCACCAGCACAGGGATCTCGCTTGCTACCGCCCAGTGGATCATCTGCTGGTCGAGATCTTTTAGCGGGTGGCGGATATCCATCAGCACCACCAGCCCCTTCAGGCACTGACGTTTCTCCAGATATTCACCCAGCGCGCGCTGCCATTTGATTTTCATCTCTTCCGGCACTTCGGCATAACCGTAGCCGGGCAGGTCGACAAGGCGTTTGCCTTCTACGACTTCGAACAGGTTGATTAGCTGGGTACGGCCCGGCGTTTTAGAGGTGCGCGCCAGGCTCTTTTGATTGGTTAGCGTATTGAGTGCGCTCGATTTTCCGGCGTTGGAGCGGCCAGCGAATGCCACTTCGATGCCGGTATCGGCGGGTAAGTGGCGAATATCAGGCGCACTGGTGACAAAGTGCGTCTGTTGGTAATTCAGGTTAGTCAAAACGGTCGTCTCCATCGTTAAAGCATGCGGGGATTATACCTGAACCCACGTAAAAGACTGTTTTTCTCGCATCATTCCTCTTTGTAGGTGATTGCCGCGCGCTTTGTAGGATATTTGCCCTTTATACGTTGCGAACTTTCGGAGTAGTTGCAGGTTTAAAAATATTCAATAACAATACAATCAATGACTTAGTTTTGTGGAATTCTCTTAATTTAACGTTTGTAAGGGTATTCATACTTGTCTCTTTCTCTGAGACAGGTAAAGTAACGCCCTGTAGCAGGACGCTTTACAGGAAAGGATAACTCACGGATTGAGGGGTCGGGAGCGCCAGGAGGCGAAGACCAGAGGAAAACGTCAGGAGACGTTCACAAGGAGAGGGACCGCAACACGGAGTGTTGATGCTAATGGAAAAACAGGGCACGTTGATAGCAAACAGGGAACGTAGAGCCCTTTACGGGTCAGGGTCAAGAAAAAAGGCGACAGTTTACACTGCCGCCTTTTTTCTTTGCTTGCTTTCTGCTAGATTCCGCCGCAATTCTATACTGATGAAAAACCACCTAAGACCCCTATGATGAAAAAACCGTCTACCCAACCGCGCGGCAAAGTGCGCCGTAAAACCCGTGAAGAGTTGAACCAGGAAGGCCGCGAACGTAAGCGTGATAAACGGCATCGCGGCAACGCTTCAGGCAGCCGCGCGAACGGTGGCGATAACGCTTCAGGCTCCGGCAAGGGCAAAGCGCAGAAAGATCCGCGTATTGGCAGTAAAACACCGATTCCGCTGGGTGTTACCGACACGCCAGTCACTAAGCAGCACAAACCGAAGAGTGAGAAACCTATGCTTTCACCGCAGGCTGAATTAGAGATGCTGGAAACGGATGAGCGCCTGGATGCGCTACTTGAACGTCTTGAAGAGGGCGAAACCCTGAGCGCCGACGAGCAGAAATGGGTTGATGCCAAACTGGATCGTATTGATGAGCTGATGCAGAAGCTGGGCCTCTCTTACGATGATGACGAAGAAGAAGAGGAAGAGGAGCGTAAGGAAGATATGATGCGTCTGCTCAAGGGCGGCAACTAATCCTTTCTTATGGGGCTTCCCGTCCTGCTTATAACCCTTCCGGTTATATGTTATCTGGTGTGGTTATTCGTTAAACTACAGCGGTTGTCGCGGCGCAAACAGTGGCTGCGCAACCGGCTGATAACCCGAAACGGGATCGGCCCAGGCCGCCGGTATCGCCAGCGGCGTCATCGGAAGGAGTAAGCAATGTCTGAGCACGTCATCGACTGGGATCTGGCCCTGATCCAGAAATATAACTATTCCGGGCCGCGTTACACGTCCTATCCCACCGCGCTTGAGTTTTCTGACGCCTTTGGCGAAGCGGATTTTCACCGCGCCGTGGCGCGTTACCCTGAACGTCCGCTTTCGCTCTACGTTCATATCCCGTTTTGCCACAAGCTCTGCTACTTCTGCGGCTGCAATAAAATCGTCACCCGCCAGCAGCATAAAGCCGATCAATACCTCGATGCGCTGGAGCAGGAGATTATCCACCGCGCGCCGCTGTTTAAAGGCCGTCACGTCAGCCAGCTGCACTGGGGCGGCGGTACGCCAACCTATCTCAACAAAGCACAGATCGGCCGCCTGATGGCGCTGCTGCGCGGCAACTTCGCCTTTGATGCCGAGGCGGAGATCTCCATTGAGGTCGACCCGCGCGAAATTGAACTGGATGTGCTCGACCATCTGCGCGGGGAAGGGTTTAACCGCCTCAGCATGGGCGTGCAGGATTTTAATAAAGAGGTGCAGCGGCTGGTTAACCGCGAACAGGATGAAACCTTTATCTTTGCTCTGCTTAACCACGCGCGCGACATCGGCTTTACCTCGACCAATATTGACCTGATCTATGGCCTGCCCAAACAGACGCCGGAGAGTTTCGCCTATACGCTGCAACGCGTTGCCGAACTCAGCCCCGATCGCTTAAGCGTCTTCAACTATGCGCATCTGCCGACGCTCTTTGCCGCCCAGCGTAAAATCAAAGACGCGGATCTGCCTTCGGCGCAGCAGAAGCTCGATATCCTGCAGCAGACCATCTCCTCGCTGACCGCATCCGGGTATCAGTTTATCGGCATGGATCACTTTGCCCGTCCGGATGATGAGCTGGCGATTGCCCAGCGCAACGGCGTGCTGCACCGCAACTTCCAGGGTTACACCACTCAGGGCGACAGCGATCTGCTGGGCCTTGGCGTCTCTGCCATCAGCATGATTGGCGACAGCTATGCGCAAAACCAGAAAGAGCTCAAACACTACTATCAGCAGGTTGATGAGCAGGGAAATGCGCTGTGGCGCGGCATTGCGCTGACCCGCGATGACTGTATTCGCCGGGATGTGATCAAAGGGCTTATCTGTAATTTCCGTCTCTCATTCAGCGATATTGAGCGCGCGTGGGATCTCGATTTCCAGGACTACTTTGCTGAAGATCTGCAACTGCTTGCGCCATTGATCAAAGATGGGCTGGTGGAGAGGGATAAGCAGGGGCTTCAGGTAACGGCGAAAGGGCGTCTGTTGATTCGCAACATCTGCATGTGCTTCGATGTCTATCTGCGCCAGAAAGCGCGGCTACAGCAGTTCTCGCGGGTGATTTAACAGGCCTGCAAAAGCACCAGGCCTGTTAAACCGCTAGCTAAACAGCCCGACCAGCGTTGCACACAGCAGCGCTGCGACAGCCGTTTGTGGCGTATGGCTGGCAGAGGCGCCAGCCGTAACCAGATGAATGAACGATTCCAGCATGATAACCCCCCTGCACGCGCAAGATCATACTGCACTGCGACGAACAGTAAAGCACAAAATAGCAGCACTTTTCGCGGGCGGATCGCGCTTTACGTTTACTCCATGCCCAGCTCTTTTAACTTACGCGTAAGGGTATTGCGCCCCCAGCCAAGCAGGCGTGCCGCTTCCTGTTTATGCCCCTGAGTGTGGCGCAGCGCGGTGGTCAGCAGGGTGCGCTCCATCTCCGGTTGCGCTTCCGAGAGCAGATTTTGATGACCGGAACGCAGCGCGCGATCGGCCCACTGCGCGAGCAGCGTCGCCCAGCTGTCCGGCAAACTCTGCGACGGGCTGTCCGGCGCGGTAGCTTCAAACAGTTCACTGGGCAGATCCTGAATCAGCACTTCCTGGCCTGCCGCCATCACCGTTAACCAGCGGCAGGTGTTCTCCAGCTGGCGCACGTTGCCTGGCCATGCCAGACGGGTCAAAGCCGCTTCGGTTTCCGGGTGCAGCAGCTTCGCTTCCACACCCAGTTCACGGGCCGCGTCCTGTAAGAAGTGGCGCGCCAGACGCGGAATATCTTCCCGGCGTTCGCGCAGCGGCGGCAGATGCACGCGGATAACATTCAGGCGGTGGAACAGATCCTCCCTGAATTTCCCCTCCTGCACGCGCAGCTCCAGGTTCTGGTGCGTCGCCGCAATAATACGCACATCGACTTTCACCGGCGCATAGCCGCCCACGCGGTAAAACTGCCCATCGGCGAGCACGCGCAGCAAACGCGTCTGCACATCGAGCGGCATATCGCCAATCTCATCAAGAAACAGCGTGCCGCCGTCGGCCTGCTCAAATCGCCCCTGACGAATGGTGTTGGCGCCGGTAAAGGCCCCTTTCTCGTGGCCAAACAGCTCCGATTCAATCAAATCTTTCGGGATTGCCGCCATATTGAGCGCGATAAACGGCGCTTTGACGCGCGGGCTGTGGCGATGCAGCGCATGGGCAACCAGCTCTTTCCCGGTGCCGGACTCGCCGTTAATCAATACGCTGATCGATGAGCGCGACAGACGACCAATAATGCGAAACACATCCTGCATCGCCGGCGCTTCGCCAATGATATCGGTGGTCGGGCCGAGAGCCTGCACATTGCGCGGCTGCTGCTGCTCCTGGTAGTGGCTGATAGCGCGTTCAACCAGCGCCACCGCTTCATCAATATCAAACGGTTTAGGCAGGTAGTCGAATGCTCCCTGCTGATAAGCGCTTACCGCTGCATCCAGATCCGAGTGGGCAGTCATAATGATGACCGGAAGCATCGGATGGCGCTGCTTAATCTGTTTTAACAGTGCCAGCCCGTCCATGCCGGGCATGCGAATATCCGAAAGCAGAACATCCGGCGTTTTGGTGGTCAGCGCATCAAGCACTTCATTGGCACTTTCAAACGTTGTACAACTCAAGCCTGCCCCGGTGAGCGCGCGTTCAAGCACCCAACGGATGGAGCTATCGTCATCCACGATCCAGACTATCCCTCGTTGCATAAACACCTCTACTTCCGAATAGGCAGGAATACCGAGAACTCGGTATGGCCTGGCCAACTGGTAAATTCAATTTTGCCTGAGTGTTGATCAATCAGGCTGCGTGCAATCGATAAGCCAAGCCCGGTGCCGCCTTCGCGGCCGCTGACCATCGGGTAAAACAGCGTATCCTGCAGATGCTGCGGTATACCCGGGCCGTTATCCTGCACATCGATTCTTGCTGCCAGGCGATAACGTACGCCATGCAGTGTTAACTGGAACGCGGTGCGGGTGCGCAGAATAATTTCGCCGCCCTCCGGTCCTAATGCCTGAAGCGCATTGCGCACGATATTGAGTAAAACTTGCTCGATCTGGTCAGGATCGTGCGCCAGCTCCGGCAAACTGGGATCGTAATCGCGAATTAACGTGACGTTAGCCGGCAGCTCCATCGACACTAGGTTCACCACGCGTTCGGCCACTTTATGGATGCTTTCGGTAACGTGCATACCCGGCTGCTGCGGCCCTAACAGGCGATCGACCAGATTGCGCAGGCGGTCGGCCTGCTCAATGATCACTTTGGTGTATTCCAGCAGCGACGGGTCGGGCAGCGCTTTACTCAAAAGCTGTGCCGCGCCGCGCAGGCCGCCCAGCGGATTTTTAATCTCATGCGCCAGGCCGCGCACCAGATCGCGTGCCGCCACCTGTTGAGCATGCTGAAGCTGCTCCTGGCTTAAACGGCGCTGGTTATCCATCGGCGCCATTTCCAGCAGCACCAGCCCGTCCGGCAGGCGTTGCGCCGTCAGGGAGAGAATATGCGAGCGCCCGTCGATGACCAGCGTCACTTCGTTATCGGTAAAGCCCTGGCCTGCATGCAAACTTTCACGCATCAGGTCGATATTAAGGGAGAAGTAGCTCAGCAGTTCCGGCAGCGGGGTGCCGAACAGTTTGCGCGAGCTTTGCGCCAGCAGCTGTTGTGCTGCGGGGTTGGCGTAATGTACCGCCAGGTCGTCATCAACCAGCAGGATGCTGTTGATCAAAGAGTTGAGGATCTGCCCAGCATCGGGCAGCGCGCCGCTTGCCATGTAGCAGTCTCCCGGAGATATGCACCAATTTTGTGCAGTATAGCGTTATAGAAAGAAAAAGCGCGTGAGATCAGGTTGTTGTCGGCGAAAAAAGCCCATCGTGTGATGGGCCAAAGTTTCCACGGCAACTAAAAAAAATTCTCTGGCCTCTTTCTCGCCGTCAGCTGCCTGTGACGAGAAATCGGCCGAGTATTAATAACGTAATTAAACGCTGTAATAGAGTTCGAACTCTACCGGGTGCGGCGTCATGCGAACGCGGTCGTTCTCTTCAATGCGCAGCGCAATGTAAGCATCGATAGCGTCGTCGGTGAATACGCCGCCGGCGGTCAGGAACTCGCGGTCAGCGTCCAGCGCGTTAAGCGCTTCTTCCAGGGAGCCTGCAACCTGCGGGATCTCTTTCGCCTCTTCCGGCGGCAGATCGTACAGGTTTTTGTCCATTGCTTCGCCCGGGTGGATTTTGTTCTTAATACCATCCAGACCCGCCATCAGCAGCGCGGCAAAGCACAGGTACGGGTTCGCAGCCGGATCCGGGAAGCGCACTTCGATACGACGCGCTTTCGGAGAGGCAACAACCGGAATACGGATAGAGGCAGAACGGTTACGGGCAGAGTAGGCCAGCATAACCGGTGCTTCGTAACCCGGGACCAGACGCTTGTAGGAGTTGGTGGTCGGGTTAGAGAGGGCGTTGATCGCTTTAGCGTGTTTGATTACGCCGCCGATGTAGTACAGCGCCATTTCAGACAGGCCAGCGTATTTGTCGCCAGAGAACAGGTTGGTGCCGTTCTTGGAGAGAGACATGTGGCAGTGCATACCGGAACCGTTATCACCGAACATCGGTTTCGGCATAAAGGTCGCGGTTTTACCGAAGCGGTGCGCAACGTTATGTACCACATATTTGTAAATCTGAATTTCGTCCGCTTTTTTGGTCATGGTGTTGAAGCGGGTTGCCACTTCGTTCTGACCTGCAGTCGCCACTTCGTGGTGATGCGCTTCCACAACCAGGCCCATCTCTTCCATCACCAGACACATGGTGGAACGCAGATCCTGAGAGGAGTCTACCGGCGGAACCGGGAAGTAACCGCCTTTCACAGCCGGACGGTGACCTTTGTTACCACCTTCATATTTGGTGGTGGTGTTCCATGCGCCTTCGATATCGTCGATAGCAACGCTGGAACCGGAGATGGAGCTGCCGAAACGCACGTCGTCAAACAGGAAGAATTCCGGCTCTGGCCCGAACAGCACGGTGTCTGCCAGACCGGTTGAGCGCAGGTACTCTTCAGCGCGTTTGGCGATGGAGCGCGGGTCGCGATCGTAGCCCTGCATGGTGCCTGGCTCGAGGATATCGCAGCGAATAATCAGCGTAGACTCTTCGTAGAACGGGTCAATGACAGCGGTAGTGGCGTCCGGCATCAGCACCATGTCGGATTCGTTGATGCCTTTCCAGCCACCAATCGAAGAACCATCAAACATTTTGCCTTCTTCAAAGAAGTCAGCGTTTACCTGATGGGCTGGGATCGTGACGTGCTGTTCTTTACCTTTGGTATCTGTGAAGCGCAGATCGACAAACTTCACTTCGTGCTCATTCAGCATCGTCAAAACGTGTTCAGCGGACATACTTAAACTCTCCCGGGATTGTCATTGTCGTCGTGGTAACGAGGTCTTCTAATTACTACGTAAATCTGGCGTAGTTGCCGTACAATGGATAAGCGAAATCTATGCCAACTTTTAAATCACCCCAAAAAGGCGTTATCATGCTCGGCATAGTGCAAAAGGGCTGCACCATGATGGTTACCTTGCACCAATATAGTGCTTTTATGGAAACATAGGGCACCATATTGGTGCAATTTTCGTTATTTGCCCCTTTTAACGCTCCGTGAAAGCGATCACAAAGCAACTCTGCAATACTTGTTTGCAGGGTATGTTTGTGATCCTGTTTAGTCCTTCGATTAATACGTGTACAATAACGCGCTATTTCTAATGCCTGAGGCAAAGTTGTGATCGAAAATCTGCGTAACATCGCCATCATTGCTCACGTTGACCATGGTAAAACGACCCTGGTTGACAAGCTGCTGCAGCAATCCGGTACGTTCGACGAACGTGCTGAAACTCAAGAGCGTGTGATGGACTCCAACGATTTGGAGAAAGAGCGTGGGATTACCATCCTCGCTAAAAACACCGCTATCAAATGGAATGATTATCGTATCAACATCGTTGATACCCCAGGGCACGCCGACTTCGGTGGTGAAGTTGAGCGTGTAATGTCCATGGTCGATTCCGTGCTGCTGGTGGTTGACGCATTTGACGGCCCGATGCCGCAAACGCGCTTCGTGACCAAAAAAGCATTTGCCCATGGTCTGAAACCTATCGTGGTAATCAACAAAGTTGACCGTCCTGGCGCGCGTCCGGACTGGGTTGTTGATCAGGTCTTCGACCTGTTCGTTAACCTTGACGCGACCGACGAACAGCTGGACTTCCCGATCGTTTACGCTTCTGCGCTGAACGGTATCGCGGGTCTGGACCACGAAAACATGGCTGAAGACATGACCCCGCTGTACCAGGCGATTGTTGAACATGTACCGGCACCGAACGTCGATCTCGACGGCACGCTGCAGATGCAGGTTTCCCAGCTCGATTACAACAACTACGTTGGCGTAATCGGCATCGGCCGTATCAAGCGCGGTAAAGTGAAGCCGAACCAGCAGGTCACTATCATCGATAGCGAAGGCAAAACCCGTAACGGTAAAGTTGGCAAAGTGCTGACTCACCTGGGGCTGGAGCGTATTGAGAGTGACGTGGCTGAAGCGGGCGACATCATTGCAATCACCGGTCTGGGCGAGCTGAACATCTCCGACACCATCTGCGATCCGCAGAGTGTTGAAGCGCTGCCGGCGCTCTCCGTTGATGAGCCGACCGTCACCATGTTCTTCAACGTCAACACCTCTCCGTTCTGTGGCAAAGAGGGTAAATATGTTACCTCTCGTCAGATCCTTGACCGCCTGAACAAAGAGCTGGTGCACAACGTTGCGCTGCGCGTTGAAGAGACTCAGGATGCGGATGCGTTCCGTGTTTCTGGTCGTGGTGAGCTGCACCTCTCTGTTCTGATCGAAAACATGCGTCGTGAAGGTTTCGAAATGGCGGTTTCCCGTCCGAAAGTAATCTTCCGCGAAATCGATGGCCGTAAACAAGAGCCGTTCGAGAACGTAACGCTGGACGTTGAAGAGCAGCACCAGGGTTCTGTCATGCAGGCACTGGGCGAGCGTAAAGGCGATCTGAAAAACATGAATCCGGACGGCAAAGGCCGCGTACGTCTCGACTACGTGATCCCAAGCCGCGGTCTGATCGGCTTCCGTTCAGAGTTCATGACCATGACCTCTGGTACCGGTCTGCTGTACTCCACCTTCAGCCACTACGACGATATTCGTCCGGGCGAAGTGGGCCAGCGTAACAACGGCGTGCTGATCTCCAACGGTCAGGGTAAAGCGGTTGCGTTTGCGCTGTTCGGTCTGCAGGATCGCGGTAAGCTGTTCCTCGGTCACGGTGCGGAAGTGTATGAAGGCCAGATCATCGGTATTCACAGCCGCTCTAACGACCTGACGGTAAACTGCCTGACCGGTAAGAAACTGACCAACATGCGTGCGTCCGGTACGGACGAAGCAACGGTTCTGGTTCCGCCGATCAAGATGACCCTGGAGCAGGCGCTCGAGTTCATCGATGATGACGAACTGGTAGAGGTAACACCTCAGTCCATTCGTATCCGTAAACGTCATCTGACTGAGAACGACCGTAAACGCGCCATGCGCGGTGCAAAAGAAGAGTAATTCTCCTCTTTTAGCCCAACAAAAGCCGCTGATTATCAGCGGCTTTTTTTTATCCCGCGATCGCGGGCGTGAAAGGGCCCGCTATTCAAGCGGAAACTTTCCCGCTACAGTTAACTCTCCATGGCAGGCAAGGAGAGGCAAATGCTCTATATCTTTGATTTAGGTAATGTGATTGTCGATATCGACTTCAACCGGGTGCTCGGAGCCTGGAGCGATTTCAGCCGCGTACCATTGGCAACCCTGAAGCAGAACTTTGTCATGGGGGAGGCCTTCCACCGTCATGAACGCGGGGAGATCAGCGATGAGGAGTTCGCCAAAGCCCTGTGTGAAGAGATGGCGCTGCCGTTAAGTTATGAGCAATTCTCCACCGGCTGGCAGGCGGTATTCGTCGCGCTACGCCCGGACGTTATCGATATCATGCACAAACTGCGCGCGAAAGGAGATCGTGTGGTGGTGCTGTCCAACACCAACCGCCTGCATACGACCTTCTGGCCGGAGCAGTATCCGGAGATCCGCGCCGCCGCCGATCATATCTATCTCTCGCAAGAGATGGGGATGCGTAAACCCGAATCCAGAATTTATCAGCAGGTTCTAACGCAGGAGGGTTTTTCTGCCGAAGATGCCGTCTTTTTCGACGACAATGCTGAAAATATCGCTGGCGCTGAGCGCGTGGGAATTACGTCGATCCTTGTCGCTAACAAGGCCACCATTCCGGACTATTTTTCAAAGCTGCTATGAAAGAAGCCGTAAAACAGCGCGCGAAGAGGAGTGCGCAGTCGCTGCAGGCCTGGTCAAAACTGCTGTGGCGACATATCAATGATGACAATATGACGACGCTGGCGGGGAATCTCGCCTACGTCTCACTGCTTTCGCTGGTGCCGCTGATTGCGGTGATCTTCGCGCTGTTCGCCGTTTTCCCGATGTTTTCCGACATCAGCATCCAGCTGCGTCACTTTATTTTTGCCAATTTCATTCCCACAACCGGCGACGTTATCCAGAACTACATTGAGCAGTTCGTCGCGAACTCGACGAAGATGACCGCGGTAGGGGCCTGCGGGCTGGTGGTCACTTCGCTCTTACTGATGTACTCCATCGACAGCGCGCTGAATACCATCTGGCGCAGCACCCGCGTGCGCCCGCATGTTTACTCATTTGCCGTCTACTGGATGATCCTGACCCTCGGCCCGCTGCTGGCCGGGGCAAGTCTGGCAATCAGCTCTTATCTGTTGTCGCTGCGCTGGGCGAGTGAACTTAATAGCGTAATTGATGATGTGCTGCGAATTTTTCCGCTGATCCTCTCCTGGCTCTCGTTCTGGCTGCTCTACAGCATTGTTCCGACCACGCGCGTACCAAACCGCGATGCGGTGCTGGGGGCGTTTGTTGCGGCGGTGCTGTTTGAACTGGGCAAGAAAGGTTTTGGCTTATATATCACCATGTTCCCCTCCTACCAGCTGATTTATGGCGTGCTGGCCGTTATCCCTATCATGTTTCTCTGGGTCTACTGGACCTGGTGTATCGTCTTGCTTGGGGCTGAAATTACTGTCACTCTCGGGGAATACCGCGAACTTAAAAAAGCAGCACAACGAGAAGAAGCAGACCAACCATGATTGCATTAATTCAACGCGTTTCCCGTGCGAGCGTTAGCGTGGCGGGAGAGGTGACGGGTGAAATTGGCCCGGGTCTCCTGGTATTACTGGGCGTCGAGAGGGAAGACGACGAACAGAAAGCAAACCGCCTGTGTGAACGGGTGCTGGGATACCGAATTTTTAGCGATGCCGATGGGAAAATGAACCTCAATGTCCAGCAGGCCGGCGGCAGCGTGCTGGTGGTATCGCAGTTTACGCTGGCAGCCGATACGGAACGCGGCATGCGTCCGGGCTTTTCGCGCGGCGCCGCGCCGGAAAAAGCCGAGGCGCTCTATAACCACTTTGTTGCACACTGCGGCCAGCAAATCGCCACGCACACCGGACGCTTCGCTGCCGATATGCAGGTGTCGCTGGTCAATGACGGTCCCGTCACATTCTGGCTACAGATATGAGCCAGCTTGCGGCGCGGCCCCGGGTCACAAGAGAGAATGCAGCTATGTATCATCTTCGCGTACCGCAAACTGAAGAAGAGTTAGAACGTTACTACCAGTTCCGCTGGGAAATGTTACGCAAGCCGTTGCACCAGCCGCAGGGCTCCGAGCGCGACGCCTGGGACGCCATGGCGCATCACCAGATGGTGGTTGATGAAGAGGGCAATATCGTCGCGTCCGGTCGGCTCTATATCAATGCCGATAACGAAGGCTCGATTCGCTTTATGGCGGTGCACCCCTCCGTACAAGATAAAGGCCTCGGCACGCTGATGGCGATGACCCTGGAATCCGTCGCCCGCCAGGAGGGCGTTAAGCGCGTAACCTGTAGCGCCCGCGAAGATGCGGTACCCTTTTTCGCCAAGCTTGGGTTTATCAACGAAGGCGAAATCACCGCGCCGCAAACCACCCCTATCCGCCATTTTCTGATGATCAAACCTATCGCCTCGCTGGATGATATTCTTCATCGCGGCGACTGGTGCGGTCAGCTACAACAAGCCTGGTATCAGCATATTCCGCTCAGCGAAAAGATGGGCGTGCGCATCCAGCAGTACACCGGGCAGAAATTTATTACCACCATGCCGGAGATCGGCAATCAAAACCCGCACCACACGCTGTTTGCCGGCAGCCTTTTCTCGCTGGCGACGCTCACCGGCTGGGGTCTTATCTGGCTGATGCTGCGCGAACGCCATCTCGGCGGCACAATTATTCTCGCCGACGCCCATATCCGCTATAGCTCGCCCATCAGCGGTAAACCGAGCGCCATTGCCGATCTCGGCTCGTTAAGCGGCGATCTCGACCGCCTGGCGCGCGGGAAAAAAGCGCGCGTGCAGATGCAGGTAGAGCTGTTTGGCGATGATAAGCAGGGTGCGATTTTTGAAGGCATCTATATCGTTCTGCCCGCAAAACCGTTTGGCTCGTTCGAAGAGGGCGGCAACGAAGAGGAGTAGGCGCTGGGCCTGCCGATGGTGCGCGCGAAAGGCGCGCTTTCCCGTATAGCCAGTTACACCCTGGCGATGCGCGACGCCACATCGTGGATTACATCCACTGCCGTGCGGCTGATGCCGGCAAGCTGGAAGAAACCGTGTATCACACCGAGATAACGTGAACAGGAGCAGGCCACGCCCTGTTCGGTCATTCGCTGATAGAGTGACTCTCCTTCATCGCACAGCGGGTCAAACTCCGCTGTCACAATATGCGTTGGCGGCAGGCCGTTGAAATCATCCCGCCACAGCGGGCTGACATCCGGCAGCAGACGGTCGGTCTCGCCAAGATAGTGCGTGTAGCCGGAGAGCAGTGCCTCGCGGGTGATCACATAATCTGCGCCATTAAGGGTATAGCTGTCGAACCAGGCGGTTGCATCAAGCATCGGGTAGATGAGGATCAACTGAGCAGGCTGCCACTCGCCTGCGGCTTTTAAGCGCAGTGCCGTGACCAGCGCCAGATGCCCGCCTGCGCTATCACCCGCCAGCGTGAGGCGCTGAGGATCGATGCCAAGCTGCTGCGCGTTTTCCCGGACAAGTTCAGCGCCCCTCAGCGCATCATCATGTGCCGCTGGCCAGCGGTGTTCTGGTGCAAGGCGGTACTGCACGGCGATAACCCGGCAGCCGCTGTAAAAGGCGAGCTGGCGCAGCTGTTTATCATGGGTATCAAAGCCACCGCTAACAAAACAGCCGCCGTGGTAGTAGATAAGCGCGGGTAAATTATCATCGGCATTTTGTGGCGAGAAGCAGCGAAAGCGAATGCCCTCAAGCGTTAACTCACTCACCTCAACACGGGTTTCCGTCTCGCCTGCCAGCGTCGTGCTGGCGAGATACCCTGCGCGTCGGTCATCAATACTCTGCTCGCCGGCGGAAGGCCGTCCTGCAGCAATAAAGTCGCTTACCAGTTGGCTAATACCCTGTTCCAGTGCCATTTCGCATTCCTTTGTCTGTATAAATACCCAGGTTTTATAGCCTGGTTTTTGCGAAATGGAAACGGGGTTTTTGGGCTGAAAATGAAAAGTGGAACCCAGCTCGAAAGAACGTTTTTTTCTTTCAGGAATGCATCAGAAGGGAGACTTAAGACTTATTAGAAGGGGGAAGCGCTAATAAACTTGAAAAAGGAGGGGAGTGAGTGTGTCACCCCATATCAGTAACAGGCCGGGCAAAAATTTACCGCGACCTGCTGATTTTACTCCCCTTCGCCGGGGAATAAGAACGGGTTGATGGAGCTACGGGCGAACCCCTCCTGCTCCATGCGGGCATCGAGGATCAGCGACGCAAGATCGTCGGCCACCGCTTCGACATTCTGGTCTTTTTCCTGATAAAGGATCTTCAGGTAAGTGCCGCAGTCGCCGCAGCTTTCCGCTTTGATTGCCGCCTGCTCGTTATCCAGCGACCAGTAGTGCAGATCGCGGGTTTGCTCGCAGTTGCTGCACTTGACGCGTACCACGTGCCACTCGGTTTCGCACAGGTTGCAGTGCAGGTAGCGCAGCCCCTGGCTGCTGCCGATGTGCACCGTACTGGAAACCGGCATCGATCCGCATACCGGGCAGAACTGGCGCTGCTCGCCATATTCCGCGCGGGCTTTCCCTGGGATCAGGCTGGCCATCTGCGCCCAGTAGAGCGACAGCGCGGCCCAGATAAAGGGCGCTTTATCGCTGCTGACGGAGGCGAAGTCGGCGGCAAAGAGCGCGCTGGCCATCGCTTCCAGCTCCTGCGCGGAGGCTTTTTCCAGGTTCTCGATCACCGCCAGCGCCGGGCCGCTCATCTCCGGTTTCAGTTCGGCGATCAGCGAATGCAGCAGCTTATGCCAGTGCGTATCGCGCGGCAGGACATGGATATCAAGCGGCGGCTTGCCCTGCGCGGCAGCTTCTTTAAGACGCGCCGTCAGATCGAGTTGTAACGGGTGGTCATACAGCACCACCTCCTGGGCATGGGCGATAAGCGCGGCAAAACGCAGATAATCACCCAGCGGATTACTCTCTGCCAGCGTGCGCAGACGTTCCGCACGGCGGTTATAGAGGTTTTTAAGTCTGGGGAATAACAACGGCGGAATTACTTCCGCCGTGCGTTTCTCGCTCTTCTCCAGCTCATCTTGCGGGATTATGCGAATACTCATTCAGTTGGTTTTTCCGTTGTCTTGCTGCGAACTTCCCGGTACCAGCGCGGGTGATGTTTCTTCGCCCAGGTGTTGGTAACCCAGCCTTCCACCATTGCGGTTATGGTGCCTTTAACCCACAAGGCGGCATAAATGTGCACCATGATAACCACAATTAACGCCACTGCTGCAAATGAATGCACCATCAGCGCTAAGCGGATCACCGGGATGGGAAACGCGGGTGCAAAGTAAGGGCGCCAGATAACCACGCCGCTTGCCAGTAGCAACACCAGGAAAATAATCGCCGCCCAGAACACACACTTCTGACCGAAATTATAGCGCCCGGTGTCACCCACTTCCTCATTGACGACGATCTTACGAATATTCTTCGCCCAAAAGATATCATCCCTATTGATGAGGTTATGGTGCCAATAGCGGAAAAACATGATTATAAACGAGGCAAACATCACCACGCCGACAAACGGATGAAGAATACGCGCCAGCTGCGGCGTGCCCAAAATGTTCATCAACCAGTTGAAGGAGGGGAAGAAAAACCCCAGCCCGCTCACCGACGCCAGCACGAAGCAGAAGGCGGTGATCCAGTGGTTGATGCGCTCAGGTGCCGAATAGCGCACGATGGTGTCACGTTTTCTCATTTGCGCACCTCGTCTTTCTCTTCATGCAGGTTGTCCTCTTCCTCTTCTGCGCGGTTCGGACCGACACCGACATAGTGGAAGATGCTGGCCGCGAAGGTGGCAGCAAAGCCGACCGCCGCAAGTGGTTTCCAGATCCCTTTCCAGAACTTCACGGTTGCGCTGATTTCCGGGTTCTCCGGCAGACCGTGGTACAGATTCGGGTTATTGGCATGGTGCAGCACATACATCACGTGCGTGCCGCCAACACCGGCCGGATCGTACAGACCTGCGTTATCGTAACCACGGGTTTTCAGCTCTGCCACGCGCTCGCCGGCGAGGTTTTTCATATCCTCTTTGGAGCCAAAGTGGATAGCGCCGGTCGGGCAGGTTTTCACGCAGGCCGGTTCCTGGCCCACCGTCACACGGTCAACGCACAGCGTACATTTGTAGACGCGGTTGTCTTCCGGGTTCAGGCGAGGCACATCGAACGGGCAGCCAGCGATGCAGTAACCACAGCCAATGCACTGCTCAGACTGGAAGTCGACAATGCCGTTAGCATACTGAATGATAGCCCCTTCTGACGGACATGCTTTCAGACAGCCGGGATCAGCACAGTGCATGCAGCCATCTTTACGAATCAGCCACTCCAGTTTGTCGTTCTGCTCCACTTCCGAGAAACGCATCACCGTCCATGATTTAGCGGTCAGATCCGCCGGGTTGTCATACACCCCGACGTTATGCCCCACCTCATCACGCAGGTCGTTCCATTCGGAACAGGCCACCTGACAGGCTTTACAGCCGATACAGGTGGTGACGTCGATAAGCTTCGCCACTTCCTGCTGGTGATCCCGCGCCTGAGGCGCGGGAGTGAAACCGTTAGTCGCGGAACGACGGATGATGTCTTGCGATTGATAAGCCATAAGTCGTCTCCGTTACACCTTTTCCACATTCACCAGGAACGCCTTGAACTCCGGCGTTTGGGTATTCGCATCACCGACAAACGGCGTCAGCGTGTTAGCGATAAAGCCTTTCTTCGCCACGCCTTCGTAACCCCAGTGAATCGGAATACCAATCGTGTCGATATCTTTGCCGTCCACTTTCAGGGTACGAATACGTTTGGTCACCACCGCTTTGGCTTTGATATAGCCACGGTTGGAGGAGACGCGCACAGTATCGCCCTGCGTAATGCCCAGCTTGCCCGCCAGTTTCTCGCCAATCTCCACAAACTGTTCCGGCTGCGCGATGGAGTTCAACAGCGCGTGTTTAGTCCAGTAGTGGAAGTGCTCGGTCAGGCGGTAAGTGGTCCCGACATACGGGAACTTATCGGCTTTACCCATCGCAGCGAGATCGTCTTTAAAGACGCGCGCGGCAGGATTCGAGACGACATTCGGGTGCAGCGGGTTGGTGCCCAGCGGCGTTTCAAACGGCTCGTAGTGTTCCGGGAACGGCCCTTCCATCATCTTATCGAGAGCGAAGAGGCGACCCATCCCTTCCGGCTGCATGATAAACGGCCCGACTTCACTGCCAGGTGCGGCGGTGCTGTAGTCCGGAATATCTGCACCCACCCACTTGCCGTTGGCATAGCTGAGCAGCTTGCGCTTCGGATCCCACGGGTTACCCTGCGGGTCAGCGGAGGCACGGTTATAGAGAATACGGCGGTTGAGTGGCCACGCCCATGCCCAGCCCAGCGTATTGCCAAGGCCCGACGGATCGGCGTTATCACGGCGCGCCATCTGGTTGCCGTCCGGCGTCCAGCTCCCGGCGAAAATCCAGCAGCCGCTTGAGGTGGTGCCGTCATCGCGCAGGTGCGCAAAGCTACCAAGCTGGTTGCCTTTCTTCGCCAGCACGTCGCCGCTTACCGGATCGATAATATCGACCAGCGCTTTGCCGTTGCTCTCCATCGCCACTTCTTCTGCTGACGGATTCTCCGGCGTCGAGTAGTTCCAGGTCATGTTCAGAACCTGTTCCGGATTCGCGCCACCCTCTGCGGCATACATCTTACGCAGACGTAAGAAGATACCGGCCAGGATCTCACCGTCGTTCAGCGCTTCGCCCGGGGCGTCTGCGCCTTTCCAGTGCCACTGCAACCAGCGGCCGGAGTTAACGATGGAGCCGTTCTCTTCAGCAAAGCAGGTCGACGGCAGGCGGAACACTTCGGTCTGGATGGTCGACGGATCGACATCGTTAGACTCGCCGTGGTTCTGCCAGAAGGTCGAGGTTTCCGTATTCAGCGGATCGATGGTCACCAGGAACTTCAGTTTCGACAGGGATGCCACCACCTTGTTCTTGTTCGGGAACGAGGCGACCGGGTTAAAGCCCTGGCAGAGATAGCCGTTGACCTTGCCCTGGCTCATCATTTCGAAATACTGCAGAACGTCGTAGCCTTTGTCCCACTTCGGCAGCCAGTCAAAGCCCCAGCTGTTCTCCGCCGTCGCTTTGTCGCCAAAGAAGGCTTTCATCATCGACACGAAGAATTTCGGGTAGTTGCTCCAGTAGTTAACCTGGCCTTCCAGCAGCGGTTTAGGCGTGTTGACGGTCAGGTAGGTCTGGAGATCCTTCTGCTTCTCGCTCGGCAGCGTCATGTAACCCGGCAGGCTCTGCGACAGCAGGCCAAGATCGGTCAGACCCTGAATATTGGAGTGGCCGCGCAGGGCGTTCACGCCGCCGCCTGCCATACCCATATTGCCGAGCAGCAGCTGGATCATCGCCATGGTACGGATGTTCTGCGCGCCGACGGAGTGCTGCGTCCAGCCCAGGGCATAGAGGAACGAGGCGGTTTTATCGTGCACGCTGGTTTCCGCGATGTACTCGCACACCTTCAGGAAGTCCGCTTTTGGCGTCCCGCAGATGTTTTCAACCACGTCTGGCGTATAGCGGGAAACGTGCTGTTTCAGCAGATTCCACACGCAGCGCGGGTGAGTCAGCGTTTTATCGCGCTTGGCGAAACCCTTCTCATCCAGCTCGTAGTTCCAGGTGGTTTTGTCGTACTTGCGTGTTTCCGCGTCATAGCCGGTGAACAGGCCATCTTCGAAGCCAAAATCTTCACGCACGATCAGGCTGGCGTTGGTATAGGCTTCGGTATATTCGCGGTTATATTTTTCGTTGTTCAGCAGGTACAGCAACACGCCTGACAGGAAAGCGATGTCAGTACCGGAACGAATCGGCGTATAAAAATCCGCAACAGAGGCGGTTCGCGTAAAGCGTGGATCGATAACAATCAGCTTCGCGCCATTGTGGATCTTGGCTTCCATCGCCCAGCGGAATCCCACCGGATGCGCTTCTGCCGCGTTCCCTCCCATCACCACGATGAGATTGGCGTTCTTCATATCAACCCAGTGGTTGGTCATCGCACCGCGACCAAATGTTGGAGCAAGACTTGCTACCGTTGGTCCGTGTCAGACACGCGCCTGGTTATCGACGGCTAACATGCCGAGGGCGCGGGTAAATTTCTGGGTTAAATAGCCGGTTTCGTTACTGGAAGCGGATGCGCACAGCATCCCGGTGCTCAGCCAGCGGTTCACGGTGGTGCCTTCGGCGTTCTGCGCAACATAGTTGGCGTCGCGGTCGGCTTTCATCAGTTTGGCGATGCGCTCAAAGGCATCTTCCCAGGTGATGCGTTGCCACTTATCGGAACCTGGAGCACGGTATTCCGGGTATTTCAGGCGGCTTTCAGAGTGGATGAAATCCACTAGACCTGCCCCTTTCGGGCAGAGCGCGCCGCGGTTTACCGGATGGTCCGGGTCCCCTTCGATATGGAAAATTGACGCTTTGGCGTTTTTTGCACCGTCGCCGAGGCTATACATCAATAGCCCGCAGCCCACGGAACAATATGTGCAAGTATTACGGGTTTCGCGGGTGCGCAACAGCTTATATTGCCGAGTCTCCGCGAGTGCAATGTTGGGGGCAAAGCCCAGTGCTGCAGCCGTTGTACCTGCCATACCGCCAGCGCAGATCTTAAAGAACTGCCTTCTGCTGACCTGCATGGGTTACTCCTGGTTGACATTACTCTTATCGTTTTTTTCTTTGCGGTGAATTTCACAAAGGTTCAGAATTGCTGCATATCCCTCTGCTTAAGAAGGATATGCGCGGAGAATACCACAATGTCGGTACGCTTGTTCGAGGGTAGTTAATACAAAGTGAACATTTTGCATACTAAAAAGCACAAAAATGCAACATCAGTCACAGGCGTACGCGAAGTCGTGCTCTGGAAGCGTGACAACCTGCAGCAGCCCCAGCCAGACATGCTGGCGGAAGAGGTGCCTGTTGCGCTGGTCTACAACGGTATTTCCCACGTGGTGATGATGGCATCGCCAAAAGATCTGGAGGAGTTCGCCATCGGCTTCTCCTTATCCGAAGGGATTATTGAAACCCCCGCCGACATTTACGGCATGGAGGTTGTGCCGTCCTGTAATGGGCTGGAAGTGCAGATTGACCTCTCCAGCCGCCGTTTTATGGGGCTGAAAGAGCGTCGCCGCGCGCTGGCCGGGCGCACCGGCTGTGGCGTCTGCGGCGTTGAGCAGCTCAATGATATCGGCAAGCCCATTGCGCCGCTGCCGTTCACCCAGACTTTTGATTTAGCGGCGCTGGATAACGCGCTCGCTCACTTAACTGATGTGCAGCCGATCGGGCAGCTGAGCGGCTGTACCCACGCCGCCGCATGGCTGCTGCCTTCCGGCGAGCTGGCGGGGGGGCATGAAGATGTGGGTCGCCATGTGGCGCTGGATAAGCTGCTTGGGCACCGGGCACGCGCCGGTGAAACGTGGGCCTCCGGCGCGGTGCTGGTCTCCAGCCGCGCCAGCTATGAGATGGTGCAAAAGTCGGCGATGTGCGGCGTCGAAATCCTCTTTGCCGTCTCGGCGGCGACTACGCTGGCGGTAGAAGTGGCAGAGCGTTGTAACCTGACGCTGGTCGGTTTTTGCAAGCCGGGCAGGGCGACAATTTATACCCATCCGCAGCGGCTGGTGGGTGTTAAATAATCGTCAAAAAAATTGAAAAAGATTAACAAATCCTTCCGCTTTTTGTTTTGAGGGTAGAGGTCTATCATTACTTTCATCGAGGCACGGCGCCTCACTTAAACAAAACAACGTAAGGGTTTATCTCATGAAAAGCATCAAAACTTTTGTCGCAGTTATCGCTCTCGCTTCCTCTTTCGGTACATTTGCTGCGCAAACCGTGACCGCAACTGACACCACCCTGAGCGGTGCTGAAGCGAAAATCGCGGCCCAGGCACAACAGGCTGGCGCCTCTTACCAGATCACCGAAGCGTATAACGGCAACCAGGTTCACATGACCGCTGAACTGACCAAATAAGTTAAGCACTATCGTCGAAAGAGCGCCTACGGGCGCTTTTTTCGTTTTAGTGCAGACCCGCCAGACGCAGCAGCGCTGTCACCACCGCCGCCGACAGGATTACCACAATCAGCGGCATCTTGCGCCAGGCAAGAAAGAGCGCAAACAGCACGCCGGAAACCCGCGCCATCCCGGCGAAGTGATCCCCTTCATAGAGCATTGCGGCCAGCGCCACAGCAAACAAAAGCGTGGTCGCTGCATCCGAAAGCAGCCCCTGTGCGCGTTCCGACAGCGCCAGACGCCCGCCCAGTTTTGCGCCGCCGAGCCGCATCAGATAGGTGCCTACCGAGAGAATGGCGATACCGCCAAGAGTCAGTGCAACGCTTGCCATTATCGCTTCCTCGTCAATAAACCAAGCAGTGAGAGCAGCACCGGTAACCCCACCGGCGAGAAGGGGACTGTCGCCAGCGAGAGCGCCGCGCCGCTGCAGGCGCGTATCAGCGTGGTGCGCTTTTTCAGCGCCGGCAGCACTAGCGCCAGTAAAATCGCCGGGAACACCGCGTCCAGACCAATGGTTTCCGGCGCGGGCAGAAACGTGCCGACCGATGCGCCGACCAGCACGCCAACCGGCCACAGCAGCGCCACGCCCAGCCCGCAGAGCCAGTAGGCGGCTTTGCGCTGTTCCGGGGTTGACTGTGAAAGCCCGAACACCACGCTCTCATCATTCATAATGTGGCAGCCCAATAACCCGGCGGCCCGTTTACCCACCAGTTCTCGCACCGTTACGCCGAAGGGAATATGGCGCGCATTGACTAGCAGCCCGGCGACCGCTGCCGCCAGCGGGCTACCGCCGCTTGCCACAATACCGATAAACATAAACTCCGAGGCGCCTGCCAACACCAGCGTTGAGAGCATCAGCGGTACCCAGAGCGGAAAGCCGTAGGCCATCGCCAGCGAACCATAGGAGACGCCGACAACGCCGACCGCCAGGCAGACCAGCCCAATCGCTCTAACCGTGTCGCGTGTAAGGGAAGAAAAGTGTTGTGTGAACATCGCTTTTTAGCCATATCGAACGTGTATCCATTATAATGAACATCCTGAGACCGTTTTTCAAGACGAACATAACGTTCGATTAAATGAACATTAAGGCCGGTATGACACAACCCATCGCTATTATCGCCAAAAGCCTGGCGCGTGAGCGGCAGCGGACCGGGCTCTCGCTGGCGGAGATCGCCCGCCGCGCCGGGATTGCGAAATCGACGCTCTCGCAGCTGGAAGCGGGCAACGGCAATCCGAGCCTCGAAACCCTGTGGGCACTCTGCGTGGCGCTGGATATTCCGTTTGCCCGCCTGCTGGAGCCGCAAAACCCACAAACGCAGGTGATTCGCCGCGGTGAAGGCACCAAAGTGGTTGCCGAGCAGGCGCACTACCAGGCGATATTGCTGGCAACCTGCCCGCCCGGCGCGCGGCGCGATATCTATCTGCTGCTGACGCAGCCCGGTGCGGATCGCATCTCCCATCCGCATCCCGCCGGTTCCGTTGAGCACATTATTGTGACGCAGGGACGGGCACTGGTCGGGCTGACCGAAGCGCCTGAAGAGTTAAACGAAGGGGATTACATCTGTTACCCGGCGGATCGCGAGCATATCTTTAAAGCGCTGGAGCCAGATACGCAGGCGATCCTCGTTGCCGAGCAGAATTGAGCCTTCATCCCCTGCGTGCATTGAGGGGATGAAGGGAGCGGCTTACGCCAGATAGAACACCTCTTCCAGCTCGGCGCTCACCGGGCTGTTATCGGCATTGGCAGGCATCACGTCGCGCATATGCTTCCACCAGCGCTGGCACACCTCGGTGCGGGCAACCGCCTCCCAGCGCGCTTCTGATTCAATCTCCACCGTGGCGAAGAGCAGGTTGCGCGCTTTATCAAGATAGATGGCGTAATGGTGCGCGCCCGCCTCTTTCAGCACCGCTTCCAACTCCGGCCAGATTGGGTTATGGCGACGCGCGTACTCCTCATGCGCATCGGGATTGACCTGCATAACAAACGCTTTACGGATCATAATGCCTCCAGATAGAGTTCGCGCACCTCATCGCGGCTGGCGCTGCGCGGGTTGCAGGGCGCACACGGATCGGCGAGCGCCTTATCCAGCCACCCTTCGATATCGGCTTCGCGCACGCCCAGCGCACTAAAGCCTGAGGGAATACCGACTTTGGCGCTCAGCGCGCGAATGGCAGCAATCGCCTGCTGGCTTGCCGCCTCCTCGCTCATCTCCCGGGTATCAACGCCCATCGCCTGCGCGATGCGGGCGAAGCGCGCTACCGCATGGGGGCGGTTAAAGTTTTCGATGATCGGCAGCAGGATGGCGTTGCAGACGCCGTGCGGTAAATTGTGGGTCGCGCCCGGCTGGTGGGCCAGCGCGTGCACCAGCCCGAGACCGGCGCTGTTAAAGGCCATCCCGGCCAGATACTGCCCGTAAGCCATCTGTTCGCGCGCCTCAAGGTTATCGCCCTCGGCAACGGCGGTCGGCAGCCACAGGTTGATGAGGCGAATCGCCTCCAGCGCGTTGGCATCCGTTAACGGATGCGCGCCCACGGAGACATAGGCTTCGACCGCATGGGTCAGGGCATCCATGCCGGTTGCGGCAGTGACCGCGGCGGGGATCGCCAGCATCACGCTGGCATCGTCGACGGCGATATCGGGGATCAGGTTGGCATCAATAATCACCTCCTTCACCTGGCGCTCGCTGTCGATAATCACTGCGTTGCTGGTCATCTCCGCCGCCGTGCCGGCGGTGGTGTTGATTGCCACCAGCGGCACCCCGGCGTGTTTCACTTTGCCAACGCCGGAGTAAGCGGTCGACGGCCCGGGGTTCGCGGTGAGGATTTTTATCGCTTTCGCGGTATCAATCGGGCTGCCGCCGCCGAAGGCGATCAGGTAGTCACAGCCTGCCTGCTGATAGGCGGCAAACCCCTCCTGCACCAGCGCTTCGGTCGGGTTGGGGAAGACGCCATCAAACAGCTGATAGGGCATCTCGTGCGCCTTTAGCGCGGTAAACAAGCTGTCGAGCAGACCGAGTTTCACCAGTTGCCCGTCGGTGACAATCAGTGCCTTACCCCACTGTTTGTCCGCCACCAGTTTCACCATATCGCCAATTGCGCCCGCGCCGTGCAGGCTGATTTTCGGCAGTGCCAACATAAAGCTCATCATGTTTCTCCTTGATTTGGTTGAATCCTGACCGGCGGCAATGCTCCCTGTCGCCGGATAAAATTTTTCCCGCTGGCGCTGTGACGTAGGCCGGATAAGGCGTAAGCCGCCATCCGGCAAGCCATGCCTGCATTACAGCCGCCTGCGCTGCAACAGGCGTCGGGTGAGGATCGGCAGTGAAATCACCACGATCAGCATCGCGCCGACAATAATCGACATCACGATCCCCGGCACGTTGAGCAGGCTCAGGCCAAAGGTCACCAGCCCCATCAAAAAGGCGGCGATAATCACGCCGACCATGCTGCCGGAGCCGCCGAGAATATTGACGCCGCCGAGCACCGCCATCGTCACCACGGAGAGCTCCCAGCCCAGCGCGATGGTCGGGCGCGTGCTGCCGAGGCGCGAAGTGAGCAGCACCGACGCCAGCCCCGCCATTAACCCCACCAGCGCAAAGAGGATCAGGTTGTGGCGTTTGACATTGATCCCGGCATACCACGCGGCGGTCGGGTTATTGCCGATGGCGTAAGTGCGGCGGCCAAAGTTGGTTTTATGCAGCAGAAAGGCAAACAGCAGCCCGAGCACAATAAAGAGCGCAAACTCAAACGACAGCGCGCCCCAGACGTAGCCCTGGCCGAGCCACGCGAAGCTCTCCGGCCAGCTGTTGAGCGCCTGGTCGCCCAGCAGGATGTAGGAGATGCCACGGTATAAGCTCATGGTGCCGATGGTGATAACAATCGACGAGAGGTTAAATCGGGTCACCAGAAAGCCGTTGAACAACCCGCACAGCAAGCCGACGCCCAATCCCACGCAGACCAGCAGCGGCGTGTCGACGCCCGCCTGTGCGCAAAAGCCCATTGCCGTTGAGCTGAGCGCGATGGTGGCGGCGACCGAGAGATCGATCTCTCTGGCGATAATCAACATCGCCATTGGCAACACGATGATCGCCTTCTCGGTGAAGTTGAAGGTGGCATCTGACAGGTTCCAGATATTAAGGAAGTAGGGCGAGGCGAGGGCGTTCACCACAAACACCGCCAGCGTCACCGCCAGTAAAAACCCCTCCCAGCAGAGCAGACGGCGCAAGAGTGGCGTCGGCGCAGCCGGGCTTTTTACCGCTTCAGAAGTGAGGATTTTGCTCATGATTTCACCGCCTGTTTCTGCCGGGCCAGCGCCGCATCGCGCAGGATCAACCGCCCTTTGCGCTTATTGCCGCGCTCGTTGAGCAGCACCGCAATCACGATCACCGTGCCGGAAATCGCCATTTGCCAGAAGGGCGAGACGCCAATCACCGGCAGGGCATTGTTGATAACGCCGAGGAACAGCGCGCCAAACAGACAGCCGAGCACGCGCCCGCTGCCGCCCATGGTGCTGATGCCGCCAATCACGCAGGCGGCTACCACCTGTAACTCAAAGCCGTTGGCGACATCGACATAGGCGACGGCGAAGCGCGAGATCCACAAATAGCCGCAGAACCCGGCCAGCGCGCCGGAGAGGCAGAAGCTGACAAACTGCATCTTGCCGGCGTTGATGCCGGTGTAGTAGGCCGCCGTGGCGTTGCCGCCTGCGGTGTAGAGCGCCCGTCCGCTGCGGCTGTAACGCAGGAAGTAGCCGACCAGCAGCAGCGCGGCGATGGCGCACCAGCTCAGCACCGGTAGCCCCAACAGCCCGCTGCGCGGCACGGCAAGGAAATCTGCGCTCATCTGGTTAGCATTCACCCAGCCGCCGCCGGAGAGGAGAAAGATAATGCCGCGGTAGATGCTCATGGTGCCGAGCGTCACCACAATCGCCGGAATACCCAGTTTCCACACCAGCAGGCCGTTGATGATCCCCATCACCAGCCCGAGCGCAGTTGCCAGCAGCAGCAACGCCCACACCGGTACATCCGGGTGATGGAAGTTAATCAGCGCGACAATCATGCCGGTGAGCGCCAGGTTCGCCGCCATCGACAGATCGATCCCTTTGGTCAGCAGCACCATCATCTGCCCGAGGGCGAGAATGATCAGGATGGCAGTATCGTTGAACATCTCTACCAGGTTGCCGGGGCTGATAAAGGCGGGTACGCGGCTGCCGATTGCCAGCATCAGCAGCACAATCACCCCGCCGAGCAGCGCTTCACGATGTTTAAGCAGTGCGTTCATCATGCGGCCTCCTGCCCGGCACCGCTGGCGGCGCTGACAATGGTTTCTGCCGACGCTTCTCCGGCCCGGTAGTGCGCGACCATCAACCCTTCATGCATGACGATCACCCGATCCGCCATGCCCATCACTTCCGGCAGTTCGGAGGAGACCATAATCACCGCCAGCCCCTGCACCACCAGTTCGGACATAAACTGGTGCACCGCCGCTTTCGAACCGATATCGATCCCTTTAGTTGGTTCATCGAGAATAATTACCTGCGGCTGGGTGGCGAGCCACTTACCGATCACCACCTTCTGCTGATTGCCGCCGGAGAGCGTCTCAACCGCCTGCTTCCAGCTAAAGGCTTTAACCTGCAAGCGGCGGGCGTACTCCTCCGCCAGCGCCCACTCTTTGGCGTCGTTCAGCACCCCGTTGGCGTTGAGCGTGCTTAGCTGCGGCAGGCTGATGTTCTGGGCAATCGACAGGGCGGTGATCGCCCCCTGCTGCTGGCGCTCTTCCGGCACGCAGACAATCCCGGCCTGAATCGCATCCGCCGGCTGCCGGAACTGCACCGCTTTTCCGTTAAGGATAATGTCGCCAGAAGCGGGACGCGTTACGCCGCAGAGTGCCTGCATCAGCTCGGTGCGCCCGGCACCCACCAGGCCATAAAAGCCGAGGATCTCCCCTTTGCGCAGGCTGAAGTTGATATGGGCAAACTCAGTGGCATGGCAGAGATCGTTTACCTCCAGTACCACCTCGCCCGGCTCGCAGGCGATTTTCGGCCAGCTCTGGCTGATGGCGCGCCCAACCATCAGCGTCACCATCCGCGCTTCGGTAATCTCCTTGATAGCACCAGATTCGATAAAGACGCCGTCGCGCAAAATGGTGTAGTGATCCGCCAGTTCGAAGATTTCATCGAACTTGTGCGAGATAAAGAGGATCGCTTTCCCCTCCTGCTTCAGGCGCTCAACGATGTGGTAGAACTCCAGGATCTCGTGCTGCGAGAGGGCGGCGGTCGGCTCGTCGAGGATCACCACCTGCGCATCGAAGGCGAGCGCGCGGGCAATCGCCACCATATGCCGCTGGGCAATGCTGAGGGTTTTAAGCGTCGCGCGCGGATCGATCTGCACCTCCAGCCGGGCGAGGAGTGCCCGTGCCTGCTGATGCATGGCGGGCCAGTCGAGCTTTTTCAGCAGTCCTTTATAGAGGTAGTGGCCAACAAAAATGTTTTCGGTGACCGACAGCTCGTCGAACAGCACCGTCTCCTGGTGAATGGCGGTAATGCCCACTCTGTGCGCCGCATCGGGTGTCGGCAGGGAAATGGGGATCGCTTTATAGAGGATCTCGCCCTCATCGGGCTGATAAATGCCGGTCATCACTTTGACCAGCGTCGATTTGCCTGCGCCGTTCTCGCCAATCAGGGCGGTTACGTGGCCAGGCCAGAGATCAAGCTGTACGTTCTCAAGTGCGCGCACGCCGGGAAAGCGCTTGCTGATGCCCTTAAGCGACAGCAGTGGGGTGGATGCCGTCATGATAACTCTCCGGTTTTTACCCCCTCCCGTCAGAGAGGGGAAAGGGTCAGAACATCTTCGAGAACTTATCAATATTGCTGGCATCGTAGACGAAGGGTTGCGCCATCGCGCCATTGCCGTCGGCATCCAGCGTCACTTTCCCTAAGCGGCCCATGCTGGCTTCCGTTTTCGTCGCCGTCCCTTTCACCAGATCGTTTGCTAAATAGGTAGCAGCATAGCCGAGATCGATCGGGTTCCAGATGGCAAAACTTTTACTCGCGCCGGATTTGATGGCACCCGCCATTTCAGAGGGCAAGCCGAGACCGGTAACGTAGACTTTGCCGATTTTGCCCTGATCCTTCACCGCCTGCGCGGCGGCGACAATGCCGACGGAGGAGGGGGAAACAATTACTTTCAGATCCGGATAAGACTTCAGCAGGCCGACCGCTTCGCGGTAGCTTTTATCGGAGAGGTCGTCGCCATAGGCGACGGTGACCAGATTGACGGAGGGGTACTTCGGCAGCACCTTTTTCATCTCCGCAATCCAGATATTCTGGTTGGTGGAGGTTGGCGTGGCGCTCAGAATAGCAACGTCGCCCTTCTCAACATTCAGCGCTTTCAGCGCATCGGCAGCAAGCTTGACGTTGGTTTCGCCAATCAGCGCGTTGTTGGAAGGGTTAAGGTGGATCTGCCGCCCGGCTTTTGCCACGCCGGAGTCCCAGGACACCACTTTGATACCGCGCTGCATCGCCTTTTTCAGCACCGGCACTACCGCGTCCGGATCGTTGGCGGAGATGGCGATCGCATCTACCCCCTGGGCGATCAAGCCGTTCAGCACTTCGATCTGCGCTTCCGCGGTGGTGGTGGTCGGCCCGGTGTAGATCACTTTAACGTCGCCTAACTCTTTCGCTGCCTCCTGCGCGCCGGTGTTGGCGGCTTCAAAAAAACCATTCCCTAACGATTTCGCCACCAGGGCGATTTTCACTTCGGCGATGGCGGAACCGGATAACGCCATCATGACAACGGTGAGGATCAAGCTTGCTTTTGTTTTCATTGCTCGTACTCCACGGATGACACTCCCGTCTGCTTTCGTGTTGCCGAAATCACTGGGAGTGGTTTTTTGCAGGTGAACAGAGTTCGCCCCGTTTGCGTGAGCGGGGCGCATTTTTTTAGTGGTACAGATCTAACGCCGATTGCAGCGGGTTGACGCCGAAGCGTTTGCCCAGTGCGATCAGTTCTTCACGGGTGATGGTCTGTTTCATACCGCCCATCGAATAGACTTTGACTAACACCTCGGCGGATTTTTCCGCGGTGTCGATCAGGCCAAAAGCTTCATCCAGCGTCGGGCCGCTGCCGAAAACGCCGTGGAACGGCCACAGCACCAGCGAATGTTTCTGCATGTCGTTGGCGGTGGCGCGGCCGATTTCATCGGTGCCCGGCACCATCCACGGCAGAATGCCGACACCGTCCGGGAAGACCACCAGGCACTCGGTGCTCCCTTCCCACAGTTTGCGGGTAATCAGATCCGAGCTGTTTTCCAGCACGTAGGTCAGGGCGATAAGGTTGGTGGCGTGGCAGTGCATGATCACCCGATCTTTGCCGCCGGTCGCCTGGATGCGCTCGCAGTGGGACAAGAAGTGCGCCGGCAGTTCGGAGGTGGGCACCGCTTCGTTAGTCAGCCCCCACAGGATGTGGTAACCGGCGCCGTCGCTGTCGACTTTGACCACGCCGAGGTTAGCCGTTGGATCGAGCTGCACGTTGCGGAAAAATTTGCCGGAGCCAGTAACGATAAAGGGCGTGTTGGCGAGCAGCGGCATCGGCTGGCTGAGGGGAATGTAGCGCGGCTGCGGGTGGAAATCTGCTTCATAGGGCGCAATATCCGCATCGTCGAGACGCAGGGTCAGGTTGCCGCCGTTGCGCTCGTCCCAGCCTTTTAGCCAGGCGTCGGTCGTCGCTTTAATCATTCCCTGGACGAACCAGGCGTTAATAATGGTCTGCATGTATGGAGTTCCTGTTGGTTCTGTTGCCGGATGGCGCTGCGCTTATCCGGCCTACGTGAATCGGTTTCTCTGTAATCCGCCATCCGGCACAGCGTTACTGGCGCTGGCGTAATACCGCTTGCTCATACGCCCGCACGCTCTCAAGCCACTGGCTACCGGCGGGGGTGTCGTGGCGCTGGCAATAGATCTCCCATACCGCCTGCCACGGCAGGGATTTCTGTTCTTCGAGCAGCGCAAGGCGCGCGGTGTAATCGCCGTCGGCTTCCAGCTGGCGCAGCTGTTCAACCGGCTCCAGCAGGGCGCGCAGCAGCGCTTTTTTCATATTGCGGGTACCAATCACCCACGCGGCGATACGGTTGATAGAGGCGTCAAAGAAGTCGAGGCCGATATGCACGCGGTCGAACAGCTGGTGGCGAATGATCTCGCTGGCAATGGCCTGGGTTTCATCATCCAGCAGCACCACGTGATCGCTGTCCCAGCGCACCGGGCGGCTGACATGCAGCAGCAGGCGCGGCACATAGAGCATGGCGGCGGAGATTTTGTCGGAGATCACCTCCGTCGGGTGGAAGTGGCCCGCATCCAGGCAGAGCGCGGTCTGGCGGCTGGTGGCGTACCCCATATAGAACTCATTCGAGCCGACGGTGTAGCTCTCGGCACCGATGCCGAACAACTTACTCTCCACGGCATCGATATGGTGCGCCGGGTTCAGTTTCTCGCTCATCGCCTCATCCAGCGCCGCCAGCAGACGCTGGCGCGGGGCCAGGCGATCGACGGTGACATCCTTCATGCCATCCGGCACCCAGATATTCATCACCGACGGCGTGCCGAGCTGCTCGCCGAAGGAGGCAGAGACGCGGCGGCTGGCTTTAACATGATCAATCCAGAACTGGCGCACCTCCTCATTGGCGTGGGAGAGGGTAAAACCATCCGCGCTGAGCGGGTGCGAAAAGCAGGAGGGGTTAAAATCGAGCCCCAGCTTGTTGGCTTTTGCCCACGCAACCCAGTTTTTAAAGTGCTCCGGTTTGATCTCGTTACGCGCCACGGGCGCATCGGCTTCGTGATAAATCGCGTGCAGATTAAGGCGTTTAGGGCCGGGGATCAGGCTCAGCGCCTGCTCAAGATCGGCGCGTAATTCGGCGGCGTTGCGCGCTTTACCCGGGTAGTTACCGGTGGCCTGAATGCCGCCGGTGAGGCTGCCTTCCGGGTTTTCGAACCCGGCCACATCGTCGCCCTGCCAGCAGTGCATCGAGACTGGCAGGCGATCGAGCTGACGCAGCGCCTCCTCGGCGTCGATGCCGACCGCGGCAAAACGCTCTCTGGCAATCTCCCAGGCCTGTTCAAGTTGAGTGGTCATGCGCAAAGCTCCTTTGTCTGTCGTTTTTGCTGAAAACGCGCGACATAGCGGGCGATTTCATTATCAGAATCGGGGGTAAAGGTGAGCAGGGGGTGGTTAGCCGCCACCACCTGACGGAACTCATCGACGTTGGTCAGCTCATCGAGCGTCATCAGCTGTACTCCAATATTGCCGAGCGTTGAGGCTTCAACCGGCCCGGCGACCACCGGCAAACCGCAGGCGTCGGCGCAAAGCTGGTTTAACAACTGGTTCTGGCAGCCGCCGCCAACAATGTGCAGGCGGGTAAAGGGCTTGCCGCGCAGGGTTGCCAGCTCGCTCAGCACATCGGCATAGAGCAGGGCGAGGCTGTCGAAGATGCAGCGCGCCAGCTCGGCGGCGCTCTGCGGCACCGGTTGATCCGCGTCGCGGCAGGCGGCCTGGATCTCGGCACTCATGTTCGCCGGGTTGATAAAGCGCTCATCGTTGGGGTTAATGATGAAGCGGCAGACCGCGATCTGCTCAGTGAGGGCGATAAGCGCAGGCAGGTCGCTGATGTTCTGCTCTTTCAGCACCCGCTGTAGCAGCCACAGACCCATGATGTTTTTCAGCACCCGGTAGCGCCCCTCGGCACCGCCTTCATTGGTGATATTGGCGGCGAGCGCGGCGTCGCTGGTGTAGGGCGTTTTGCTCTCAAAGCCCATCAATGACCAGGTGCCGGAAGAGAGGTATGCCGCATCGTTATCGGCCAGCGGCGAGGCGATCACTGCGCTGGCGGTATCGTGGCTGGCAACGGCGACCACCGGAATGGCGTTGCCCTGCGGGCAGATCCAGTCGCCAATCACATTCCCCGGATGGGTCGGTGTGCCAAACCAGCTCGCGGGCACCCCGGCCCAGTCGAGCAGCGTCGTGTCCCAGTTGTCGGTGTTGATATTGACCAGCTGCGTGGTGGTGGCGTTGGTGTACTCCCAGTTGCGCTGCCCGGTCAGGCGGAAGCTGAAGTAGTCCGGGATCAGCAGGGCGTGCTCCACCTGCGCTACGGTGTGCGGCTGCTGTTCCGCCAGCGCGCGCAGCTGATAGAGAGTGTTGAAGGGGAGAAACTGGATGCCGCTGCGGCGATAGATATCGGCTTTGCCCGGCTGCTGGAAAGCGCGCTGCATAATGCCGTCGGTGCGGCTGTCGCGGTAGGCGATTGGCAGACCGACGCGTTCACCCGCGCGGTTAATCAGCACATAATCGACGCCCCAGGTATCAATGCCGATGCTGTCAGGCTGCACGCCGGATTCGCACACCTTTTGCAGCCCGCTGCGGATCTCGGCTTCCAGGCGGTCGATATCCCAGCAGTCGAATCCATCAACTCTCTGTAAGCAGTTAACAAAGCGGTGAATTTCCTGAAGCGTCAGCGCCCGGCTCTGGCGATCGTAACGCGCCAGCATTACCCGTCCGCTGGAGGCACCTAAATCAACCGCGACGCAGTGGCGAAAAGTCATGATGAGGTCCTTCATAGAGTCATTGCGGACAGTCTAAAAAAGGGGGCGTGGGGTCTACCTTCTTGCTACTGACAGCGGCGAAGAGGCGCTGGCAAGAAAGCAAAGATGAACGTGAGAGAGTTCACATATTCCAGTGATGACGGGGTCTTACGCCATTGTGACTCTCGCCACATTTCCCGATCTTTCCGGGCGTTTCTTGAAAAACGGGCAGCTTATGCGCGAAATGGCGTCGAAAATTAAAGGTGAGGTTGGCTGCCCTTAATTACTATTTTGAGACTGTTTCTCATTTGCTGGGGCGATCATGACCATACTGCATAGCGTCGATTTCTTTCCGCCAGGTAAATCACCGGTTGCCATTGAGCCGCGGCTGCCGCAGGCGGCTTTCCCTGAGCATCATCATGATTTTCATGAAATTGTAATTGTTGAGCATGGCTCCGGCATTCATGTTTTTAACGGTCAGCCTTACACCATCAGCGGCGGCACGGTCTGCTTTGTGCGCGATCATGACCGCCATCTCTATGAACACACCGATAATCTCTGCCTGACCAACGTGCTCTACCGCTCGCCGGACGCTTTCCAGTTCCTTGCCGGGTTAAACCAGCTGTTACCGCAGGAGCAGGAGGGGCACTACCCGTCGCACTGGCGGGTGAGCCAGCAGACGCTGGGGCAGGTGCGCGGCATTATCAGCCAGATGGAGGCGCAGGGCGCGGAACTGGAAACCCACGATATTGCTAACCGCGAGATGCTCTTTATGCAGCTGCTGGTGCTGCTGCGCCGTAGCAGCCAGCAGGCGGAGATGGGCAACAGCGACGCACGGCTTAACCAACTGCTGCTGTGGCTGGAGGATCACTTCGCCGAAGATGTCTGCTGGGCGTCGCTTGCCGAGCGATTCACGCTCTCCTTGCGCACGCTGCATCGCCAGCTTAAACAGACCACCGGCATGACGCCGCAGCGCTACCTGAACCGCCTGCGGCTGATCAAAGCCCGCCATATGTTGCGCCACAGCGATGAGAGCGTAACAGATATCGCTTTTCGCTGCGGGTTTGGCGACAGTAACCACTTTTCGACCCTGTTTCGCCGCGAGTTTAGCTGGTCTCCGCGCGAGATCCGCCAGGGGCGCGATACGCTGCTTCAGTAACGAGAAGAGAATCACCGATTTTTGGCTGCGCTTTGGCTAATAATGTCAGGTTAGTGCACGCAGAGGTGATGATGTGACAGGCCAGCTTATTCTTCGTCGGGACGACTTTTTTCCGCGCGCCGGTCAGGCGGTGGCGGTGGCGGATCGCTACCCGCAACATGTGTTTGCCGAACACACCCACCAGTTTAATGAGCTGGTGATGGTGTGGCGCGGCAATGGCCTGCATGTGCTCAACAACCGCCCGTACCGCATTACGCGCGGCGATCTCTTTTATATCCGCGCCGAGGATTGCCACTCTTACGCCTCGGTTAACGATCTGGTGTTGCAGAACATCATCTACTGCCCGGAGCGGCTGACGCTCAATCTGGACTGGGCGGCGCTGATCCCAGGCTTTAGCGGCGGGGCGTGGAGCCCGCACTGGCGCATCGGCAGCAGCGGCATGACGCAGGCCCGCCAGGTGATTGCCCAACTGGAGCATGAGAGCAATAAGAGCGATCCGCTGGCGAATGGGATGGCAGAAATGCTCTTCGCCCAACTGGTGATGATCTTAAAACGCCACCGCTTCGCCGCCGATAACCTTGCCGCTACCCACAGCGAAGCGCTGCTGGATAAGCTGATCACCGCCCTTTCCGGCAGCCTGAATCGCAGCTTTGTGCTTGAGCAGTTTTGCGAGCAGGAGCAGTGCAGCGAGCGTGCCCTGCGCCAGCAGTTTCGCTCCCAGACCGGCATGACCATCAACCACTATCTGCGCCAGTTGCGCATCTGCCACGCGCAGTATCTGCTCCAGCACTCTGAGCAGATGATTGGTGAAATCGCCATGCAGTGCGGGTTTGAGGACAGTAACTACTTTTCGGTGGTCTTTAGCCGCGAAGTGGGGATGACGCCAGGACAGTGGCGTCATCGCAGTCGCGCCGCTGCCTGATTAGCTCGCCATACCGAGGCCGACGATATTGGCCGCGATAATGATCACCACGCAGCCGAGGCTCAGCACGCTGACCGGCTGGCGTCCGGCATTTTTCCACTCCTTCAGCACCAGCCCGACAATGCCGCCGCACAGCACGTAGAAACTCATGTGCAGCATCCAGCTGATGTAGTCATACTTCGCCGGAATACGGGCGTGGCCCCAGGCATAGAAGAAGAATTGCAGATACCACATCAGCCCGCCAAGCGCGGAGAGCAGGATGTTGCTGATAATCAACGGCGTTGCCAGCGAGAAGTCCGCTTTGACCGACAAATTCTTCACTTTTGCCAGCCGGATAATGCAGAAGCCAAGGTTGACCAGCGCGCCGCCGCCCATGATCACCACATAGCTTGGCAGTGCGGTATAGAGCGGATCGATGCCCAGCGCGGCGGCGGCGTCGTGCATCGGTTTGGCGGCATTCATCGCAAAGGACATCCCCGCTGAGAAGATGCCGCACATGACGGCCAGCGCCAGCCCTTTCTTCAGATTGAACTCTTCGGCTTTGATGCCCATTTTGCGCTCTTTCAACTGCCCGGCGCGCGTCACAATGCCGACGCCAATCAGGGCGACCAGCACGCCAAGCAGCGTCATCCGGCCCCCTTCGGTATGGATCAGCACGCCGAAAGTGCCGTTGAGCACCGGCGTCATCAGGGTGCCAACAATCAGCGTGATGCCGATGGCGATACCAATGCCCATCGACATGCCGAGATAGCGCATCGTTAAACCGTAGTTGATATTGCCGACGCCCCACATTGCGCCGAAGAGAAACACCGGCAGCAGGGTGGAGGCATTGAACGAGCTGAAATAGGCCCAGAAATCGGGCAGTAACAGCGCGCTGATGCTCCAGGGAAGGATAATCCAGGAGACGAGGCCGCCTATCGACCACATCGTCTCCCATGACCACTGTTTGACCTTTTTGAACGGGGCATAGAAACAGGCAGCACTGGCCGCGCCTATCAAATGCCACAAAATACCCATCGTAATCGCGTTACTCATTGTGCACTCCTTTTGTTTTTATGGCCGGGACAGAGGTCGCCGACTCGCAGAGTGTAAAAATCAGTAAACGATTTAACCTTGAGACGATTGCCGCGCTGCGCCTGGCGCTGGCAATCAGGGCATGATGGGGGTGAGCAGCTTCACAATTTCAAGAACATAACTAAAATTTATAACCTTATAAAAACTACGGCATTGATAAACATTTTCAATATCACGTAATTAACTATAATGATCCGACTGCTTACGCGGCATTAACAATCCGCCGCCAGACTAAAAATGGAGATGAAAATGAGCTATACACTGCCCGCTCTGCCGTATGCGTATGATGCCCTTGAGCCTCATTTCGACAAGCAGACGATGGAAATCCATCACACTAAACATCACCAGACCTACGTAAACAACGCTAACGCCGCGCTGGAAAACCTGCCGGAGTTCTCAAGCCTGCCGGTTGAAGAGCTGATCACCAAACTGGACCAGCTGCCGACCGACAAGAAAACCGTACTGCGCAACAACGCGGGCGGCCACGCTAACCACAGCCTGTTCTGGAAAGGCCTGAAAGTCGGCACTACCCTGCAGGGCGATCTGAAAGCGGCTATCGAGCGCGATTTCGGTTCCGTGGACAACTTCAAAGCTGAATTTGAAAAAGCAGCTGCAACCCGCTTCGGTTCCGGCTGGGCATGGCTGGTGCTGAAAGGCGACAAACTGGCTGTAGTCTCTACCGCAAACCAGGACTCCCCGCTGATGGGTGAAGCGATCTCTGGCGCATCCGGCTTCCCGATCATCGGTCTGGATGTGTGGGAACACGCTTACTACCTGAAATTCCAGAACCGCCGCCCGGACTACATCAAAGAGTTCTGGAACGTGGTGAACTGGGACGAAGCAGCAGCGCGTTTCGCCGCTAAAAAATAAGTTCGCATACTCCCCCACGCTTGCGTGAGGTCAACCCCCGTCCGGCTTCGCCGTCGGGGGTTTTTTATTGCCTGCGGTTTACCTTCGCGAGGTGATACTAAACACCTGATCGACGATGGCGCACTGCGCGTCGCTGAGTGTGCCGCCGACGTTGCGCGAGACGGGCGTCGAGTAGCCAAATTTACGTGACACCACGGTTTTGATGGTGGTGACGAAATCATCCCCGATGGCGTAGATCGCCATAAACTTGCCGATCTCCTGCTGCGCTTTACTCAACCCGTCGAGATCGCCGGTGCGCCAGGCTTCTCTCGCCTGCACAAACAGCTCTGGCATAACGTTATTCAACCCGGAGATCACCCCTGCGCCGCCTGCCAGTAAGTTCGGGATGTAGTACTCGTCGTAGCCGCTCAGCACCGCGAAATCGCCGCGTACCGCCTGGGTGGCGAGGATCATGTTCCGTGTGTGTGACTGGCAATCGACCGTATCTTTGATGCCGGCGAAATCAGGAAACTCGGCGGCCAGGGTGGCGACCAGTTCCGGCGTTAAATCGCAGCCGGTGCGCGCCGGGAAGTTGTAGGCGAACCACTTGCCTTCAACCGCCTGCCCGATGGCGCGGAAATAGTGCAATAACTGTCCGATGGTCTGCCCGTAGTAATAGGGTGGCAGCACCATTACTGCGTCATACCCGACGCGCCTTGCTTCCTGCGCCATGCGCACCACATCGGAAAAGCAGGGGGAGGAGACATTTGCTACCAGCGTGCCCGGCGTCATCTCCCGCGCTTCGCGGATAAGCATTAAGCGCTCCTCCAGCGAGAACGAGGCAAACTCCCCGATGCTGCCCATCAGCAGCACGACATCGACTTTTGCCGCGTTCAGGCGGGCAATGTGTTGCGCTAAGCCTGCCAGATCGATATTCCCTTCACGATCCATCGGCGTGATGGAAGGGCACCAGACGCCGGAAAATGGAACTGTAGTGGCCACGTCGCTCTCTCCTCGTTTAATGAAATTGCGTTTCAAAACTCAAGGTAAGTGATAACACGGCATGGCGTCAGACACGCGCATGAATGTCTCATTTTCGCCGCTTCGGGTGAGAAAAAAGTGTGCTCTAATAACGCGACCAACAACGGAATTCCGGGAGGGAAGATGCGCCATCAGGTTAACGTTTTCAGGGGCAAGATAAGGGATTATGAGGGCAGCCGACCGAGCGCCATCGCCAAATTGCAGGTTCAGGGGGAGTTGACCCTGACCGAACTGGGCCTTGCCGGCGATGAGCAGGCAGAGAAAAGCTACCACGGCGGGGCCGATCGCGCGTTGTGCCACTATCCGCGTGAACACTACACGCATTGGGCGCAAACCTTCCCGCAACAGGCCGCGCTTTTCTGCGCACCCGCCTTCGGCGAAAACCTCTCTACCGTCGGGCTGACGGAACAAAATGTCTTTATCGGCGATATCTTTCGCTGGGGCGAGGCGCTGATTCAGGTGACGCAGCCACGCTCGCCCTGCTTTAAGCTCAACTACCACTTCGGTATTGAGGATATGGCCACGCAGATGCAGGCGAGCGGCCGCGTGGGCTGGCTCTACCGGGTGATTGCCGCAGGCAAAGTCGCCGCTGACGCGCCTTTAGAGCTGGTATCAAGGGTAAGCGATGTCAGCGTTCATGAGGCCGCGGCGATCGCCTGGTATCAACCGTTTGATGATGAGCAGTATCAGCGCCTGCTGGCGGCGGCGGGGTTATCGGCAAGCTGGACGCGCACGATGCAGAAGCGGCGCCTGAGCGGCAAGGTTGAGGATAACGCCCGGCGGCTGCGCGGATAAAAAAACGCCCCCTCCGGCAGGAGAGGGCGCATTATCAGGCGCGTTTATAGAGCGGCAGCCAGAGGGTTAGGCGTAAACCGCCTAACGGGCTGTCGTCCGCTTTCACCCAGCCGCGATGCTGCTGAATTGCCGTTTCGACAATCGCCAGACCAAGGCCAGTGCCGCCCGATTCGCGGTCGCGCGCTTCGTCGGTGCGGTAGAAGGGACGGAAAATCTGCTCGCGATCTTCTGCGCTGACGCCAGGGCCGTCGTCATCAACGTTGATGGTGATGCCCTCTTTATCCACCGCAAAACTCACTTCGATTTTAGTGTGGGAGTAGCGCAGCGCGTTGCGGACAATATTCTCCAGCGCACTCTCCAGCGCGTTGGGGTTGCCATACAGCGGCCACGGCCCGGGCGGGAAGGTGACCGTCAGGGATTTGCCCATCTGCTCGGCTTCGAACGCGGCGTTATCCAGCACCTCATGCCACAGCTGATTGGCTTTGACCGTTTCGCTGACCAGCGCGTTTTTCTGCTGGTTGCGCGACATCACCAGCAGATCGTTGATCATGCTGTCCAGCCGCTGCGCCTCGGTTTCAATGCGCTCCAGCTCTTTGCTCTCTCCGCTACGACGACGCAATAGCGCGGTGCCAAGTTGCAGGCGCGTCAGCGGCGTGCGCAGCTCGTGAGAGATGTCCGACAGCAGACGCTGCTGCGCGGTCATCATGCGCTCCAGCGCGCTCACCATCTGGTTAAAACTGGCCCCGGCGGCGAGAAACTCCTGCGGCCCGGCTTCCAGCTCCGGATGCTGACGCAGGTTGCCTTGCGCCACCTCATCCGCCGCGTTTTTCAACTTACGCGCCGGTTTTGCCAGGCTCCACGCCAGCCACAGCAGCAGCGGTGAACTGATCAGCATGGTAACGATCAGCAGCAGCAGCGGACGGTCGAACAGCAGGTTGATAAAGTCAGATTGCGAATTGCTGGCAGGGCGAATCAGGTAGAGCTGGTAGTTATCTTCCCCGTCGCGAATGGAGAAGGGGCCCACCATTTCGACGCGGCCATATTTTTTCTTCTGCGGATGATCGGAGTTATCGGCCTGGCCGATAAAGTTGCGGATGATCTGCATTTCGCTGCGCTCCGCGCCGATCACGCGTCCTTCGCTGGTGACCAGCAGCAGACGTTGACCGGGCGGCGCCCATTTGTCGATGGCGCGAAATAGCCTTCGCCACCACATCAGATCGTTCGGTGGGTCGTTAGCCAGCTCCGCTTCCACATGCTGTTCAATCATCAGACCCTGGCGCTGCTCGCTGTCGAGCAGCTCCGTCATCTGGCGGGAGTCCAGCTTTGGCACCATCAATACCAGCATCAACACCAGCGCCAGGGTTAACCAGAAGATGGCGAAGATGCGGGCGGTCAAACTTCCTATCATGAAGCGGAGACCATCAGATAACCGCGACCGCGCAGGGTTTTAAACCACGGATGCCCATCTTTACGCTCCGGCAGTTTGCGGCGCAGGTTGGAGATATGCATGTCGATGGCGCGATCGAACGGCGTCAGACGTTTACCCAGCACTTCCTGGCTCAGGTGTTCACGCGACACCACCTGGCCTAAATGCTGAGCCAGCAGGTAGAGCAGGGTAAATTCGGTGCCGGTAAGCTCCAGCGACTGACCGTCAAAGCTCGCTTCCTGGCGGCCAGGATTGAGGCTGAGCGCGTCCACTTCCAGCGTCGGCGAACCGCTGTCGCTGTTCTGCTGCTGTTCGCTCCAGTGGGAGCGGCGCAAAATCGCGCGAATACGCGCCACGAGTTCACGATCGTTAAAGGGTTTCGGAAGATAGTCATCCGCGCCCAGCTCAAGGCCGAGAACGCGATCCAGCTCGCTGCCGCGGGCTGTAAGCATGATTACCGGTGTCTGGTGTGTCTGGCGAAGCTCTTTAAGGGTATCAATGCCGTTTTTCTTCGGCATCATCACGTCGAGCAAAAGCAAATCGATGCTGTCATCAAGGAGGTCGAGCGCCTGTTCACCGTCATGGGCAACGAGCACGTTAAAACCTTCCATGTCGAGAAGTTCCTTTAACAAGGAAGTCAGCTCTCGGTCATCATCTACTAAAAGGATTTTATTCATTGTTTAAATACCTCCGAGGCAGAAATTACGTCATCAAGCGTCGCTAATCCATGACTTTACGTTGTTTTACACCCCCTGACGCATGTTTGCAGCCTGAATCGTAGACTGATTTTCGTTCACTCGTGAGACAAATAGGTTACTGGAGTAAATGATGCGCATCGTTACCGCTGCCGTCATGGCCTCAACGCTGACATTAAGCGCTGTTAGCCAGGCTGCTGAAGCCGTAACAGGCGATAACTGGCATCCGACTGAAGGGATTGCACAGCGCAGTGTTCAGAGCCATATGTTCGACGGTATTAATCTGACCGAACATCAGCGCCAGCAGATGCGGGATCTGATGACACAGGCGCGGCACGACCAGCCACCTGTTAATGTTAGCGAAATGGAGACAATGCACAGCCTTGTCACCGCAGATAAATTTGATGAAACCGCTGTACGCGCTCAGGCAGAAAAAATGGCGCAGGAGCAGGTCGCTCGCCAGGTTGAGATGGCGAAAGTCCGCAACCAGATGTACCACCTGCTAACGCCGGAGCAGCAAGCGGTTTTAAACCAGAAGCACCAACAACGGATGGCAAAGCTGCGTAACGTTGCGCAGATGCAAAAAAGCTCCCCGTTGACGGTAATGAGTAGTAGCAGTACCAGGTAACAACCCCTGTTTTTCCTTGCCATAGACACCATCCCTGTCTTCCCCCACATGATGTGGGGGTTTTTTTTGCCTGTAATTCCTGCCCCTATTTTCTCCATTGCTCCTTTTGCTATCCGTTATAATTCCGCCAACGACAAGCAGGAGCGTGTATGAAAGCATCTTATGGACGGCTGGTCACACGGGCGGCAATGGCGGCAACCATCATGGCGTCGCTGCTGCTGGTGATTAAAATTTTCGCCTGGTGGCACACCGGTTCGGTCAGTATTCTGGCGGCGCTGGTCGATTCGCTGGTGGATATCGCCGCGTCGCTCACCAACCTGCTGGTGGTGCGCTATTCGCTGCAACCGGCCGATGAGGAGCATACGTTCGGGCACGGCAAAGCGGAGTCATTAGCCGCGCTGGCGCAGAGCATGTTTATCTCCGGCTCCGCGCTGTTCCTCTTTTTAACCGGCATTCAGCACCTTGCGCGGCCGGAGCCGTTGCAGGCCGCGGGAATTGGCGTTGCCGTCACGCTGGTGGCGCTGCTCAGCACTGTGATTCTGGTCACCTTTCAGCGCTGGGTTGTGCGCAAAACACACAGCCAGGCGGTGCGCGCGGATATGCTTCATTATCAGTCTGATGTTATGATGAACGGCGCTATTCTCATCGCGCTTGGGCTGGCGTGGTATGGCTGGCACCGGGCGGATGCGCTGTTTGCGCTGGGTATCGGCGGCTATATCTTGTACAGTGCGTTGCGTATGGGGTATGAGGCGGTACAGGCGCTGCTAGATCGCGCACTACCCGATGGAGAGCGTCAGGAAATTGTTGATATTGTCACTTCCTGGCCGGGCGTCAGAGGCGCTCACGATCTTCGCACGCGGCAGTCAGGGCCGACCCGCTTTATTCAAATACATCTGGAAATGGACGATCACCTGCCGCTGGTTGAGGCGCACCTTGTCGCCGAACAGGTAGAGCAGGCGATTTTGCGCCGTTTCCCCGGCTCCGATGTGATTATTCATCAGGATCCGTGCTCAGTTGTTCCTCAAGGACGATAAGCCCGCAGAGGCTTTCGTAACGCGTTTTTTAAGTGTGGGTCAGGCAGTGCGGTTGTGTATAAAATACCCCCATTTCGCCTGACCTGAATCAATTCAGCAGTAGTGGATTGAGATACTATTTGCAGCATTGTTGTTCGCTCCCCGTGGGAGTTGCTTCGGGCCACAGAATTTTATTTTGCATTCCTAAGTTCAGAGGTAGTCATGATTAAAAAAATCGGTGTGTTGACAAGCGGCGGTGATGCGCCAGGCATGAATGCCGCCATCCGCGGCGTTGTCCGTGCAGCATTAACAGAAGGTCTGGAAGTTGCAGGTATCTACGACGGCTACCTGGGCCTGTATGAAGACCGGATGATCCAGCTCGACCGCTACAGCGTGTCTGACATGATCAACCGCGGCGGTACCTTCCTCGGCTCTGCCCGCTTCCCGGAGTTCCGCGAAGAGCATATCCGTGCCGTGGCTATCGAAAATATGAAAAAGCGCGGCATTGACGCGCTGGTCGTTATCGGCGGCGACGGTTCCTATATGGGTGCCAAACGCCTGACCGAAATGGGCTTCCCGTGCATCGGTCTGCCGGGCACCATCGATAACGACGTTGCCGGTACCGACTACACCATCGGCTACTTCACTGCGCTGCAAACCGTGGTTGAAGCGATTGACCGCCTGCGCGACACCTCCTCTTCACACCAGCGTATCTCCATCGTTGAAGTGATGGGCCGTTACTGCGGCGATCTGACCCTGGCCGCAGCCATTGCCGGCGGGTGTGAGTTTATCGTTCTGCCGGAAGTGGAGTTCAACCGCGAAGACCTGGTAGCCGAGATCAAAGCTGGTATCGCCAAAGGTAAAAAACATGCGATTGTGGCGATCACCGAGCACATCTGCGATATCGACGAGCTGGCGAAGTATATTGAGAGCGAAACGCAGCGCGAAACCCGCGCGACCGTGCTGGGCCACATCCAGCGTGGCGGTTCGCCGGTGCCTTACGACCGCATTCTTGCCTCCCGCATGGGTTCCTATGCTATCGATCTGCTGCTGCAGGGCTACGGCGGTCGCTGCGTCGGCATCCAGAACGAAAAAATGGTGCATCACGACATCATCGACGCGATTGAAAACATGAAGCGTCCGTTCAAAGGCGACTGGCTGGACTGCGCCAAAAAGCTTTACTGATATGCAATACGCCCTCGCTGCTGAGGGCGTTTTTTTACCGCAATATATTCCTCAAAGTTATATCCAATCTTTTTTTATTCTTTAATCATCGGATCCCTTTCTGGCAGGCTGGTGTCATCAAAATTGACAACCGAAGAGAGCGGGCAATGAATAAATGGGGCGTGGGCTTAACGCTGCTGCTGGCTTCCAGCAGCGTACTGGCAAAAGATATTCAACTGTTGAACGTGTCTTACGATCCGACGCGTGAACTGTACGAGCAGTACAACAAAGCGTTCAGCGCGCACTGGAAACAGGAGACCGGCGACAATGTGGTGATCCGCCAGTCGCACGGCGGCTCCGGCAAACAGGCGACTTCGGTTATCAACGGTATTGACGCCGATGTGGTGACGCTGGCGCTGGCCTATGACGTCGACGCGATTGCCGAACGCGGTCGTATCGATAAAAACTGGATCAAACGCCTGCCCGACAACTCTGCACCCTACACTTCGACCATTGTCTTCCTGGTGCGTAAAGGCAACCCGAAACAGATTCATGACTGGAACGATCTGGTAAAACCGGGCGTCTCCGTTATCACGCCGAACCCGAAAAGCTCTGGTGGCGCACGCTGGAACTACCTGGCGGCCTGGGGCTACGCTCTGCATCAGAACGGCGGCGATCAGGCTAAAGCGCAGGAGTTTGTTAAAGCGCTGTACAAAAACGTCGAAGTGCTCGACTCCGGCGCGCGCGGCGCGACCAACACCTTCGTGGAACGCGGGATTGGCGATGTGCTGATTGCGTGGGAAAACGAAGCGCTGCTGGCGACCAAAGAGCTGGGCAAAGATAAGTTTGAGATCGTCACCCCGAGTGAATCTATCCTCGCCGAGCCGACCGTGTCGGTGGTCGATAAAGTTGCGGATAAAAAGGGCACTCAGAAAGTGGCGGAAGCCTATCTGAAATATCTCTACTCGCCAGAAGGGCAGGAGATTGCCGCGAAGAACTTCTACCGCCCGCGTGATGCGCAGGTTGCGGCGAAGTACGCCAGCGAATTCCCGAAACTGAAATTGTTCACCATTGATGATGTGTTCGGCGGCTGGAGCAAGGCGCAGAAAGAGCACTTCGCCAACGGCGGCACCTTTGATGAGATCAGCAAACGCTAATTTTTACTGTTAAACCAGCCGGATGGCGTCAGTGCTATCCGGCAAAATCGATGTGTCACTTCGTTTAATTTTTGCGCTATTATGCCGTTTCTTTCAGCAAAGGAAGCGGAAAATGAAAACTGTTAAACGTCTTATGATTGCCCTGCTGGTCCTGATTGTCGTTGCAGCCGCAGGTGTATGGATTTGGATGAAGTTCACCAGCAACCCGGACGCGTTGCGCCAAATCGTCTTTCAGCAGTGCCTGCCCAATATGCGTAATCACAACAACCCCGCACCCTGCGAGCAGGTTAATTTCAAAAACGGCTATGTGTTAATGAAGGACCGCAACGGCCCGTTGCAGTATTTGTTAATGCCCACCTATCTGGTTAACGGCACCGAAAGCCCGGTACTGCTTAAGTCTGCTACGCCGAACTTCTTCTGGCAGTCCTGGCAATCACGCGATGTGATGAGCACCCGGCGCGGCAGTCCGATCCCGGATGAGGCGGTCTCGCTGGCGATTAACTCCCGCTCTGGCCGCACGCAGAACCATTTCCATATTCATATCTCCTGTCTGCGTACCGACGTGCGCGAAAAGCTTGATGAGAATGCCGGGCGCATCAGTAGCCAGTGGCTGGTGTTTCCCGGCGGGCTGCTTGGGCACGAGTATTTAGCCCGGCGTGTAACGGCGGCAGAGCTGGCGCAGCGTAGCCCCTTCCTGATGCTGGCGGAAGAGGTGCCGGACGCGAAAGCGCATATGGGGCGCTTTGCACTGGCGCTGGCGCAGCAGTCGGACGGCTCGTTTGTGCTGCTGGCGACAGAGCGAAATCTGCTGGCGTTAAACCGCGCATCGGCGGAAGAGATTCAGGATCATCAGTGCGAGATCCTCAAATAACCCCACCATAATTCGCATTTACTCACTCTGCCTGTCCCCGTAGACTTGCTGAAAAAATCTACAGGAGACAGGCATGTCGCTCTGGCTTTCACACCCTCTGTTCCTTCCCTCTGTTATCGTCGGTATCACTATTATTCTCTGGGCGACGTCGCTGTTGCCGGAGTTCATCACTGCGCTGCTCTTTTTCACCGCTGCGATGATCGCGAAAATCGCCCCGCCGGAGGTGATTTTTGGCGGCTTTGCTTCGTCCGCTTTCTGGCTGGTGTTTAGCGGTTTTGTGCTTGGCGTGGCTATCCGTAAGACCGGGTTGGCGGATCGCGCGGCGCGGGCGCTGTCGGCGAAGATGACCGGCTCCTGGCCGCAGATGGTGGCAAGCGTGGTGTTGCTCAGCTATGCGCTGGCGTTTGTTATGCCCTCTAACATGGGGCGAATTGCGCTGTTAATGCCGATTGTCGCGGCGATGGCGGCACGCGCTGGCATCAATGAGGGCACACGCGCGTGGTATGGCCTGGCGCTGGCGGTTGGCTTCGGCACTTTTCAACTTTCGGCAACCATTCTGCCTGCCAACGTTCCCAATCTGGTGATGAGCGGCGCGGCGGAAGGCTCCTACGGTATCCATCTCAACTATTTGCCTTATCTGCTGCTGCACACGCCGGTGCTGGGGATCCTGAAAGGTGCAATTCTGATTGGCCTGATCTGCTGGCTCTTTCCCGGTAAACCGCAGGCGATGCGCGAAGCGCTGCCTTCTACGCCCATGAGCGGGGATGAGAAGCGGCTCGCGTGGCTGCTAGCTGTGGTGTTGACGCTGTGGGTAACGGAGAGCTGGCACGGCATTGGCCCGGCGTGGACCGGGCTGGCAGCCGCCTTCGTTACGCTGCTACCGCGCGTTGGCTTTATCTCCGGCGATGAGTTCTCCAGCGGAGTAAATATCCGCACCTGCATCTATGTCGCCGGGATTTTGGGGCTGGCGATCACCGTGACGCAAACCGGTATCGGTAGCGCGGTGGGCGATGCGCTGCTGCATGTGATGCCGCTCGATGCCGAACGCCCGTTCACCAGTTTTCTCGCGCTCACCGGCATTACCACCGCGCTCAATTTTATTATGACCGCCAACGGCGTCCCGGCGCTGTTTACCACGCTGGCGCAAAGCTTTGCCGACGCTACCGGTTTCCCGCTGCTGTCGGTGATTATGATTCAGGTGCTGGGCTATTCGACGCCGCTGTTGCCCTATCAGGCTTCGCCGATTGTGGTGGCGATGGCGCTCGGTAAAGTGCCTGCGCGCGCGGGGATGCTGCTCTGTCTGGCGCTGGCGCTGGTGAGTTATCTGCTGTTGCTGCCGCTTGATTACGCGTGGTTTAAAGTACTGGGGAAATTGTAGAAGAGACCCTCTCCCGGGCGGGAGAGGGTAACAGCAGCATTACGCCTGTTTAGCGGCTTCAGCAGCTTTAACGATCACTGCGAAGGCGTCGGCTTTCAGGGAAGCACCGCCAACCAGCGCGCCGTCGATATCCGGCTGGGCAAAGAGTTCTGCCGCGTTGCTGGCGTTAACAGAACCGCCGTACTGGATGATCACTTGCTCAGCCACTTTCGCGTCGGCTTTAGCAATGTGGTCACGGATAAATTTGTGCACGGCCTGAGCCTGCGCCGGGGTAGCGGATTTGCCGGTACCGATCGCCCAAACGGGTTCGTAAGCGATAACCACGCCTTCGAACGCGCTCGCGCCCTGCGTTTTCAGCACGGCGTCGATCTGGCGAGCGCACACTTCTTCGGTTTTACCCGCTTCGTTTTCCGCTTCGGTTTCACCGATGCATAGCACCGGAACCAGACCTTGCTCTTTCAGCACGGCGAATTTTTTCGCGATCAGCTCATCGGATTCAGCGTGGTAAGTACGACGCTCAGAGTGGCCGATGATGATGTATTTAGCGCCGATATCTTTCAGCATTTCAGCGGAGGTTTCGCCGGTGAACGCGCCAGAGAGGTTGGTATCAACGTTCTGCGCGCCGAGGATGATGTGGCTGCCGTCAGCGGCGTGTTTTGCCAGATCCAGGTAGAGGTTCGGCGGCGCAATCGCCACGCCGCAGCCTGAAACGCCCGCCAGTTCGGTACGCAGGTTGGCAATCAGTTCGTTAACCATGTGGCGGCTGCCGTTCAACTTCCAGTTACCCATCACTAAAGGATGTCGCATTTTTACTCTCCACGCGCTTGGCGAATTAATGAAAATGGCCGCCCGTCAGGGCAGCATGGTCTGAGAAACAGTATAGAGATCCCTCCCCTGAAAGGCTTTGCTTTTTGTCATTTATTGTTCCCTTCGAGAGGTTCAGATAGCGTCAGCTTAATCGGTTCAACCGCGAAGGTTAGCCCCTTTTCGCCGTTGTCTGCCACCACATAGCGCACCGCGCCTTCCGTCTCAGCGTAGTAGGCCTTGTTTTTGCCGTTGGTCAGCAGTTTTTGTACTTTTTGCATGCTTTGCGCCGCGGTCATGGTCGGAGAGAAGGCGCGGATAAAGGCGCTCATATACTCCTGCGCCTTCGCTTTCGTCGCTTTTTGCTCCGGCCCTTGCACCGGCAGCCAGGTGATCTGCATCGATTTGATCTTTAACGTGCCGCGCTCAAGCGCCGTAGAGGCATAGAGATAATCGTTGATGCGCGTAGCCGCGCGCGTCAGGTTGGCGCGATCGCTGCGGCTATCAACAGCGCGAAACTCGTTCAGCGCAAGCGTGGGATTGTCGGTATTGAACTTCTCCCGGAACTGGCTGATCGATTCATCAAAGGTGGGGGCGCCCGGCAGTAAATAGGGTGCGGTGACGGCGGCTGGCGCCTCTTCTGCCCAACCCGGCGCGCAGAACGCCAGCGCGGAAAAGAGCAGCCAAAAGTGGTAACGCCGTGCTTTCATTCACATCGCCCTCTGTAGAGTGTGCTGACGATTAAAACGAGATTGGGCGGCCTTGTCAAAAACTCCCGCCGCCAGGGTACACTAGCCGCTATTACGATAATAAGGAACCTTACATGGGTATACAGCAGTGGTTGTTTTCGTTTAAGGGGCGCATTGGACGCCGCGATTTCTGGATCTGGATGGTGCTGTGGGTGGTGAGCATGACCCTGCTGTTTGTGCTGGCGAATGGCGGCATGCTCGATTTTCAGACGGCGGCGTTTATCCTCGTCTGCCTGATCTGGCCGACCGCCTGCGTGATGGTCAAACGGCTGCACGATCGCGGTCGTCACGGCGGCTGGGCGCTGCTGATGGTGCTGGCGTGGATGCTGCTGTCAGGTAACTGGACGATGCTAGACGGCACGCTGGCGTGGGCGGTGGGACGCCTGATCCCGGTGGCGATTATCGTGGTAATGATGATCGACCTGGGCGCGATGATCGGCACCCAGGACAAAAACCGTTTTGGCAGCGAGACGCTCGAGGTGAAGTTCCGCTGATTACCAGTAGTGCTCAGCGGTGATATGCCCCGGACGGCGGCGCAGGTGTTTGGCCATCTGCCGGGTATCTTTCAGCAACTGTGTGGTGTCGCGCACCATCTGCGGATTACCGCACAGCATCACATGGCTGGTCTCGGCGGTCAGTGGCAGACCTACCGCTTCCTCAAGGGCGCCACTCTCAATCAGCGCCGGCACGCGCCCGGTTAAAGAGCCGGAGAGCGTCTCGCGGCTGACCACCGTCTGAATGCGCAGCTTCCCTTCATAGCGCTTTTGCAGTTCCAGCATCAGCGGCAGGTAGCTTAAGTCCGCGCCGTAGCGCACCGCGTGCAGCAGGACGATATTTTTGAACCGTTCAAGATCTTTCCCCTCTTGCAGCATCGACAGATAAGGCCCGATGGCCGTGCCGGTCGCCAGCATCCACAGCGTCTCGCACTCCGGTACCTCTTCCAGCACGAAAAAGCCGGCGGCTTCGCTGACAATTAACAGCTCATCGCCCGGTTGCAGGGCGGCCAGGCGCGGGCTCAGTTTGCCTTCCGGAACGGTGACGAGATAGAACTCAAGATCGGGATTGCTCGGCGCGTTGACGTAGGAGTAAGCGCGCTGCACGCGCTCGCCGTCAATCTCCAGCCCAAGCTTGGCGAACTGTCCGGCAGTGAAGGGTTGAACGGGGGCATGTACGGTGAGGCTGAAGAGTGCATCGGTCCAGAATTCCACCTTTGTGACTTTTCCTGTTACCCAATCCGCCATGGTTCTCTCCTGTTCTGTAACGTTGCCTTATCCTGGTGGTTGTCGCCTGAGATTTCCAGCCCGTGCGGGCCGGAAAGCTCAATTGAACAAATAGACTTACAGTATATGTCGTTGTACGTCCGGGTCTTTACGATCCAGATAATGGATCGATTGAATCCGGCGAATGGTGCGCGATTTACCGCGGATCAGCAGCGTCTCGGTGGTCGCCATATTGCCTTTGCGCGTAATACCATCCAGCAGATCGCCTTTGGTGATGCCGGTAGCAGAGAAGATAACATTATCGCTGCGCGCCATCTCATCGAGGCGCAGCACATTGCCCGCTTCAATGCCCATACCGCGGCAGCGTTTCAGCTCCTGCTCGCCGATACGGCGGTTCTCTTCGCTGTCGCCTTTCACCTGGTGACGCGCCAGCAGTCGGCCCTGCATATCGCCATCCAGGGCGCGGATCACCGCCGCCGACACCACGCCTTCCGGCGCGCCGCCAATCCCGTAGAGCACATCCACTTCGCTGTCGGGCATGCAGGTGAGGATCGAGGCGGCGACATCGCCGTCAGGAATGGCAAACACGCGCACGCCCAGCGCCTGTAACTCGGCGATGGTCGCATCATGGCGCGGCTTGGCAAGAATGGTGACCGTCAGCTCGCTGAGCGGTTTACCGAGCGCGGCGGCGATATTGCGCAGGTTGTCGGCTAAGGGCAGGTTGAGATCGATAGCGCCTCTGGCACCGGGGCCGACGATCAGCTTTTCCATATACATGTCCGGTGCGTTGAGGAAGCAGCCTTTATCACCGACCGCCAGCACCGCCAGCGCGTTGGCCTGGCCCATCGCCGTCATGCGTGTCCCTTCAATCGGATCGACGGCAATATCCACTGCGTCGCCTTTGCCGGTGCCCACTTTCTCACCGATAAAGAGCATCGGCGCTTCGTCGATCTCCCCTTCGCCGATGACAATCGTGCCGTCAATGTTGACCTGGTTGAGCATAATGCGCATAGCGTGTACCGCTGCGCCGTCCGCCGTGTTTTTATCGCCGCGCCCCAGCCACTTATAGCCAGCCAGCGCCGCAGCTTCGGTAACACGGGAGAATTCGATGGCAAGTTCTCGTTTCATCACACACTCAGTTTTGAAAGAAATTGCGCGAAGTTTAACACAGTGAAAAGAGGAGGGGGGTGAGGCAGATGCCCCCTCCCGGCAGGGAGAGGGCATAAGTGGAGCGGTTACTCTTCGTGTTCTTCCCACGCCATCGCGCGTTTCACGGCCTTTTTCCAGCCGCTGTAGCGGAAGTTACGCTCGGTAGTTTCGATACCCGGACGGAATTCGCGCTCGATCACTGCTTTCTCCTGCAACTCATCCAGGTTCTGCCAGAAACCAACCGCCAGGCCCGCCAGGTAAGCGGCGCCCAGCGCGGTCACTTCGCGCACTTCCGGACGCTCAACGCGCGTGCCGAGAATGTCGGACTGGAACTGCATCAGGAAGTTATTCGCCACCGCGCCGCCATCCACACGCAGCGCGTGCAGGCGGATGCCGGAGTCAGCCTGCATCGCTTCCAGCACGTCGCGGGTCTGGAAGGCAATCGACTCCAGCGTCGCACGAATGATGTGGTTCGCGTTAACGCCGCGGGTCAGGCCGAAGATGGAGCCGCGTGCATACGGGTCCCAGTACGGCGCGCCCAGGCCGGTGAAGGCCGGAACAACGTACACGCCGTTGGTGTCCTTCACTTTGGTAGCGAAGTATTCGGAGTCGAACGCGTCATTGATCAGCTTCATCTCATCGCGCAGCCACTGAATGGAGGCGCCAGCCATAAACACCGCGCCTTCCAGCGCATAGTTCACTTCGCCTTTCGGGCCGCAGGCGATGGTGGTCAGCAGGCCATGATCGGATTTCACTGCCTGCTCGCCAGTGTTCATCAGCATAAAGCAGCCGGTGCCGTAAGTGTTTTTCGCCATCCCCTCTTTCACGCAGAGCTGGCCAAACAGCGCCGCCTGCTGGTCGCCCGCAATACCGGCGATAGGAATACGCGTGCCGCCTTTACCGCCGATGTTGGTCTGGCCGTACACTTCGGAGGATTTACGCACCTGCGGCAGCATTGCGCGCGGGATATCCAGCACTTCCAGCATTTTGTCGTCCCACTCCAGCGTGTGGATGTTGAACAACATGGTGCGTGAGGCGTTGGTGTAGTCGGTGACGTGTACGCGCCCTTGGGTCATTTTCCAGATAAGCCAGGTATCGACGGTGCCGAACAGCAGTTCGCCGCGTTTAGCACGCTCGCGCGAACCTTCAACGTGGTCGAGGATCCACTTCACTTTGGTGCCGGAGAAGTAGGGGTCGATCACCAGCCCGGTGGTGCTACGGATGTAATCTTCCATGCCGTCGCGTTTGAGCTTTTCGCAGATCTCAGAGGTGCGGCGGCACTGCCAGACGATGGCGTTATGAATCGGCTTGCCGGTTTCACGCTCCCAGACAATCGCGGTTTCGCGCTGGTTGGTGATGCCGATGGCGGCAATCTCGTCGGAGTTGATATCCGCTTTTGCCAGCACTTCGACCAGCGTGGAGCTTTGTGACGCCCAAATTTCCATCGGGTCATGCTCAACCCAGCCTGGCTTCGGGTAGATTTGTTCAAATTCGCGCTGTGAAACGCTAATGATGTTGGCATCGTGGTCCATCACAACGGCGCGGGAGCTGGTAGTGCCCTGGTCGAGCGCAACGATATATTTTTTGTCAGTCATGGTTATGATCCCGTAGTCACATTACAGCGAAGCTTTTTGTTGAGCCGTGGTGGAGGCGGTGCCTTTCTCTTTCGCAGCCTCACTGGTTCCAGACGGCAGATGGCGGGCGATCAGTTTGCGATAGCTGAACGCGCCAAGCGCCGCGCCTACAATCGGCCCAAACAGCGGCACGAGGAAGTAGGGAATATCTTTGCCGCCGGTAAAGGCGACGTTACCCCAGCCGGCAAGCCAGGCGAAGGTCTTCGGTCCCAGGTCACGCGCCGGGTTCATGGCGAAGCCGGTGAGTGGTCCCATGGAGGCACCGATTACCGCGATCAGCAGACCGATCAGCAGCGGCGCCATTGGGCCGCGCGGCACGCCGTTGCCATCATCGCCCAGCGCCATAATCACGCCCATCAGAATAGCGGTAATTACCATCTCAACAGCGAAGGCCTGCACAAAATTGATGTGCGGGTTGGGGTAGGTTGAAAAGATACCAGCCAGATCAAGACTTTCGACGCTGCCGCGAACCATATTGTGCGTCTGTTCGAAGTCGAGGAAAAGATTGTAGTAAAGCCCGTAAACAAGTGCAGCCGCGCAAAACGCGCCGGCAAATTGAGAAAAAATAAAAGGAACAACTTTGCGTCCGTCAAAGCTCGCGAAGAGCCAAAGTGCAATGGTTACAGCCGGATTAAGATGCGCGCCGGAAACCCCTGCGGTCAGGTAGATGGCCATCGCCACGCCCAAACCCCAGATGATACTGATCTCCCACTGGCCAAAGGTGGCACCCGCCACTTTTAACGCTGCAACACATCCCACGCCGAAGAAAATCAACAACCCGGTACCGAGAAACTCGGCAATGCACTGGCCTTTTACGGTTGGTGTCTGACTCATAATCGGATCCTGCAGAAGTTTAATGGTTATTGTAGGCATGAGGGAAACAGCACCCCCATGATGTCGTGTAGACATAGTGTTAATTTATCGTTAACGAGCAAAAACGAGAAATATCGAAATCGAAATGTGTGTACTGCGTCAATAAAATGAGCGTTTACGAGCGGTGGTGCGCGTTTTTGCACCAATACGAAATGAGAGCTGAATCATTTTTGTAACCCGGGCATTAACAATTACGGGGTAGCGAAGCGGATTGCACCAGGACGAGGACGAAAAGTGTTGCAAAGCGCAAACAGCGCCGCTCCACGCTGGACAGGGGCTGGCGCGATTCATACAATCGGTAACAAGCGAAATCCGCTCATTGTATTAAGGCGTCGCCGCTCTGCGGGACGAGGACGCTTAAAGACACGCATAATTTAGCGGGCAGAGGGGTAACCTATTTGTCTGGCGAATAATGAGGTGTAAGTCCATCAACGCCTTGCCACTCAGGAGAAGTATGACTATGTCATTAGAAGTGTTTGAGAAACTGGAAGCAAAAGTACAGCAGGCGATTGATACCATCACGCTGCTGCAGATGGAAATCGAAGAACTGAAAGAGAAGAACAACAGCCTGTCGCAGGACGTTCACTCTGCACACCAGAGCCGTGAAGAGCTGGAGCGCGAAAACCAACAGCTGCGCGAGCAGCAGCACGGCTGGCAGGAGCGTCTGCAGGCGCTGCTGGGCCGCATGGAAGAAGTGTAATTACGCTTTATCTTTCGTGCCGTAGCGGCATTGGCTGCGCACGCTCACCCCGGTCACATAGTTATCTGTGCTCCCGGGGATTCACTTGCTTGCCGCCTTGCCACAACACGAAATCTTTCGCGTATTAAGCAAAATAGTTAAGCGCCATTGCATTCGGCAGCGACAAAAAAGGGCACCCTCAGGTGCCCTTTCGTTTATTCGATATCGAGAGGATCTTCGGCGAGAATAATGCCGGTGTTATCGGCATAAAGATGGTCACCGGAGAAGAAGGTTACGCCGCCGAAGTTGACGCGGATATCGCTTTCGCCAATGCCTTCGCCCGCTGCGCCAACCGGGATCGCGGCCATCGCCTGGATGCCGATATCCAGCTCTTCCAGATCGTCCACTTGGCGCACCGCGCCGTAGACCACCATCCCTTCCCACTCGTTTTGCGCCGCCAGACGCGCGAGATCGGCGTCGACTAACGCCCGGCGTACAGAACCGCCGCCGTCGACTACCAGTACGCGACCACGGCCATTCTGTTCGAGCAGATCGTAAAGCAACCCGTTATCCTCGAAACATTTCACCGTGATGATTTGCCCGCCGAAAGAGGAGCGACCGCCAAAGTTGGAGAACAGCGGTTCGACGACGTTGACCTCTTCCTGGTAGATGTCACAAAGCTCAGAAGTATCGTATTTCATAGGATTTACGTTCAGTTGCTGCGAGAGCCGTAAGTATATCGCGCATCGCGCGCTGTTGGCAAAAGCATCAATTTTTAATTGTTCTTTGGCACTCAGGCGAGCGTCTTGCTCAAAATAATCCCCAGTACAAACAGGAGATTAGTCAGCAGCGCGCCTTTCACGGTGCGTTCGAGCATCGGCGGCATCGCGCGCGGATCGCGCTCGCGCAGCACATAACGTGCCTGTTTAAACAGCAGCGGCGCGGCAAGCAAAAACAGCCAGCCCCAGAGGCTGTGGAGCGAAATCAGGTTGAAGAGCGCAAAGCAGAGCAGCGCGCCCGCCAGCAAACCGGCGTGATAACGGCGGGCATTCACCGGACCTAAACGCACCACTAGCGTATGTTTACCGTTCTCGCGATCGCTATCGATATCGCGCAGGTTATTGATATTCAGCACTGCCGTCGCCAGCAAACCGCAGGCGGTCGCGGGCAGGAAGATCGCCGGAATCAGCGTATGCGCCTGCAAATACCAGCTTCCCATCACGCTTATCCAGCCGAAGAAGGTGAGCACCGAAATATCGCCCAGCCCCTGATAACCATACGGGCGCTTGCCGACGGTATAGGTGATGGCGGCGATAATCGACAGGCCGCCGAGTGCGAGGAAGCCGACAAAATCCGCCATCGTCTGGGTCGCGGCGCTTACCAGCCAGAGCCCGGAAACGCAGCTCAGCACAATGACGATAAGCAGCGCGCGCTTCATCTGCCCAAGGGAGATCGCCCCTTTCTGCATCCCGCGCAGCGGGCCGATGCGATCCGGCTTATCGCTGCCTTTAATGGCATCGCCGTAATCATTGGCGAGGTTAGAGAGGATTTGCAGCAAACCGGCGGTGATCAGCGCCAGCGCCGCAACCAGCGGATCGAAGTAGCCCTGCCACCAGGCAAGCACGGTTCCCACCACGATAGCGGCAAAGGCCAGCGGCAACGTTTTCGGTCGCAGGCTTTCCAGCCATGCCTGGGTAAGGCTCAGAGAGTGCGTATCGTTCATAAGTCCGGCCAATAAAAATGGGGGCATAAGCCCCCATCGAGTGTGATGAAAAGAGTATGAGCGCGATTATAAGATAAAACGGCTCAGATCTTCATCCGCCACTAAAGCATCAAGGTGTTTACTCACATAGTCTGCATTAATGGTAATGGTTTCGCCGCCCAGATCGCTGGCGTCGTAGGAGATATCCTCCATCAAACGCTCCAGCACGGTGTGCAAACGGCGTGCGCCGATGTTCTCGGTGCTTTCATTCACCTGCCATGCGGCCTGCGCAATACGCTTAATGCCGTCGTCGGTAAATTCGATATTCACCCCTTCGGTTGCCATCAGCGCTTTGTACTGCACGGTCACAGAGGCGTTAGGCTCGGTGAGGATGCGCTCAAAGTCTTCCGCGGTGAGCGCCTGCAGCTCAACGCGGATCGGCAGACGGCCCTGCAATTCCGGGATCAGATCTGACGGGCTGGCAACCTGGAACGCGCCGGACGCGATAAACAGGATATGGTCAGTTTTCACCATCCCATGTTTGGTCGACACGGTGCAGCCCTCAACCAGCGGCAGCAGGTCGCGCTGTACGCCTTCGCGGGAGACGTCCGGGCCGGAGGTGTTACCGCCGCGCTTACAGATTTTGTCGATCTCATCGATAAAGACGATACCGTGCTGCTCAACGGCTTCGATCGCTTCCTCTTTCAGCTCTTCCGGGTTCACCAGCTTCGCCGCTTCCTCTTCGATCAGCAGCTTCATCGCGTCTTTGATTTTCAGCTTACGCGGCTTCTGCTTCTGCCCGCCGAGGTTCTGGAACATCGACTGCAACTGGTTGGTCATCTCTTCCATGCCCGGAGGGGCCATGATCTCGACGCCCATTGGCGCAGCGGCGAGATCGATCTCAATCTCTTTGTCATCCAGCTGGCCTTCGCGCAGTTTTTTACGGAAGGATTGGCGCGCCGCAGAGGGTTCTGCCGCCTGTTCCGGCTGGCCCCAGTTGTTTTTCGCCGGCGGGATCAGCACATCAAGGATGCGCTCTTCCGCCATCTCTTCGGCGCGGTAGCGGTTCCTGTCAATTGACTGGCTGCGCACCATTTTCACGGCGGCATCGGTCAAATCGCGGATAATCGAATCCACCTCTTTCCCGACATAGCCAACTTCGGTGAACTTGGTCGCTTCCACTTTGATAAACGGCGCGTTGGCGAGCTTTGCCAGACGGCGGGCGATTTCGGTTTTACCAACGCCGGTCGGGCCGATCATCAGAATATTTTTTGGGGTCACTTCGTGACGCAGCTCTTCATCGAGCTGCATACGGCGCCAGCGGTTACGCAGAGCAATCGCCACAGAGCGCTTTGCCGCGTCCTGGCCGATGATGTGTTTATTCAGTTCGCTGACGATTTCGCGTGGGGTCATTTCAGACATGGGAGATCCTTACGCTTGAGCGGGTAATTCTTCGATGGTATGGAAGTGGTTGGTGTAGATGCAGATATCGCCTGCGATCCCCAACGCCTTCTCAGCAATGTCGCGCGCGCCAAGCTCGGTGTTCTCCAGCAGAGCGCGGGCAGCGGCCTGGGCGTATGGTCCACCGGAGCCAATGGCAATCAGGTCATTTTCCGGCTGAATCACATCGCCGTTACCGGTGATGATCAGCGACGCGGTTTCGTCGGCGACCGCTAACAGCGCTTCCAGCTTGCGCAGCATACGATCGGTACGCCAGTCCTTTGCCAGCTCGACGGCGGCTTTCACCAGGTGACCCTGGTGCATTTCCAGTTTGCGTTCAAACAGCTCAAACAGCGTGAAGGCATCCGCTGTGCCGCCCGCAAAGCCTGCAATGACTTTGTCGTTATAGAGACGGCGAACTTTTTTAACGTTGCCCTTCATCACGGTGTTGCCCAGTGTGGCCTGGCCATCACCGGCGATAACGACATGGCCGTTACGGCGTACGCTTACGATTGTTGTCACGAGCAGACCCCTTGGTTACAAAAGCACATACAGCGCCCCGCACAGCGTACGGGGCAGAATGCATTTATAGATGGGGGAGATTTTGGGGGTTTCAACCCCCGGCGGAAAGTCGAATGCAGTTTGCGTGACCGGCCAGTTTCAGCTTGCCGAGGGTGGCTTCGGCGCTCTCTTTGCCTTTCAGCGGGCCCATCACAACGCGATTCCAGCCATTATTGCTGGTGATGCGTGAGTCAAAGCCCTCAAACGCCAGCTGCGCGCGGACGGTTTCCGCCTGCTCCTGGCCTTTGAACGAGCCGCACTGGATCAGCCAGCGACGCTCATCTTTTTTCTCTGTCGGCTGCGCCTTCGCCGTTTCCGCTTCGCGCGTTACCGGCGCGGCCTGCTGCGCTTTTGGCTGCGCGGCGTTGCTGTGCGGCGGCGTTTGCAGCAGATCCTGATAGGGCTGCGAATTAGTGGCCGGCTTCTGCTGCGCTTGCTGCGTCTGGCGTGGCGGCGTGGCAACGCGCGCAGGCTGCTGTTCCACCGTGCGCGGCTGCGTACGTGGTTGCTGAACCGGCTGGCTTTGCGTCCACTGAGACTGCTGCTGCTGCATCTGCTGAACCTGGCGCTGACGCTGCAACGTTTGCTGGCGCTGCTCCGGCGTCTGCTCGTTCCACGGCACCTCATTGAGCTGCGTCGGTGTCTGGCGCATATCTGCCTGCATCTGGGCTAACAGCTGGCGCTGCTCATCGGTTAACTGCTCCGGTTTTTGCACTTCGCCCCCGGCTGTCGGCTCGGTCGGCGCGCGTACGCCAGGCTGGCGGCTCTCCAGCTCTTTAATATAGCGCCAGCGCTCTTCCGGTTTCGGCGGCAGGCCGTTACCGGTCACTTTCTGATTCTGCAGGGATTCTGACTCTTCTTTCTTATGATGCGTAATAAAGTACAAACCACCGATAAAGGCGACCAGCACGGCGGCCGCTATCGCGACCATTGCTGGCGAGACCGCAGGCGCGCTGCGCTGCTTTTTCTTTGAGGTGCTCTTCTTTCGCCGCGCAGGAGTCGACTGGCTGCGGCGTACATAATCTCGTTGGGCCACTATCGTTTCGCTGTATTCATATTCGTTTAACAGCCCGCCATGTTACTTAAGCGACGGGGTTTTGACCAGAAGAGGGCGTCCGAAAGCCCCCGCCTTTACGTTAGCGCTCGCGTTGAGCCACGCAGGATTAATTCACAATCTAATAGTCGCGAGCCGCTGCTCACCGTGTGGCCCTGCAACTGCTCCAGCAGAAGCAGCATTGCTTCGCGCCCAATGTCGTAGCGCGGCTGCGCAACGGTAGTGAGCGGTGGGTCGCAATACTCTGCCAGCGAGATGTTATCAAAGCCGATAATCGACAGATCCTCCGGCACCTTCAGGCCCCGGCGTTTTGCCTGCGACAGTGCGCCGAGCGCCATCACATCGCTATGGCAGAAGAGAGCAGTCGGCGGTTTCGGCAGGGAGAGAAGCTGCTCCAGCGCCTGCGCTCCGGCTTCGAAGGTAAAATCACCGCGCGTAATATACTCCTTATCTACCGTCGCACCCGCGCGGCGCAGCGCCTGCACGTAACCCTGCAAGCGGTAGTGGCAGAGCGGCATCTCTTCCGGGCCGGCGATACAGCCAATCAGCTGGTGTCCCTGCTCCTGCAGATAAGAGACGGCATTAAAGGCCGCCGTCAGGTTGTCGATGTGCACCGTCGGCAGCTCCAGCTCCGGCGCGAACTCATTGGCCATCACCATCGGCGGTAAATTGCGCTGCTCTTCAATGCTGGCGTCAAACGGCAGACGTGAACCGAGCAGCAGCATGCCATCAATTTGCTTGGTGATGATCAGATCGATAAAGGTCTTTTCCTGCTGATTTTGATGGGCGCAGTCGCCAATCAGTACCAGGTAGCCATGCTCCGCAGCGGTCACTTCGATGCCGCGGATAATCTCACTGAAGAAGGGATCGCAGATATCCGGCACAATTACCAGCAGGGTACGGGACTCATTGCGCTTCACATTGCGGCCCATCGACTGCGGCAGGTAGCCCACTTCCATGGCGGCCTGCTCAACGCGGTTGCGGGTCGCCTGTGACACTTTTTCCGGGTTCATTAATGCACGAGATACGGTTGCCGTAGAAACCTTTGCTTTCATGGCAACATCTTTCATGGTTGCTGCCGCAACCTGATTTTTCGGTTTCACCTTGTTCTCCTCGCATGCACGGCGCAGGCGTAGTCACATTTTTATCAGATAGTTAAGCGCATCGGTTACAGAAATTTCACAAAAAGTGTGACGGGCATTCTATTTTACGCGCTGGCTCGCAGCATTAGCTCTCGATCGGATCGACATCCAGCGCCCATTTTACGCGTCGGGCATCGGGCAGGGTATTAATCAGCGCCAGCGCGCCGTGCACAATATGTTGCAGGCGAATGCGGGAGGGGTGTTGCAGCAGGATTTGCCAGCGGTAGCGCCCGGCGCGCTTGGCCGCCAGCGCCGGAACCGGGCCGAGGATCCAGAGTTGGTTATCTGCCAGCGGGCTCGCCTGCAGCAGGTTTTTCAGCTGTTGCAGGAAGAGGGGGGCATGCTGGTTGTTCTGATCTTCCGCACGGATCAGCACATGGCTGGTCCACGGCGGGAGTTGCAGCGTCTGGCGCTCGGCCAGCGCCTGCTCGGCAAAGGTGTCGTAGCCTTTATGCAGCAGAGTTTGCAGCAGCGGATGTTCCGGATGGTGCGTTTGCAGCACCACCTCGCCCTGTTTGCCAGCGCGTCCGGCGCGGCCGGAAACCTGGGTATAGAGCTGAGCAAAGCGCTCTGCGGCGCGGAAATCGGCGGAAAAGAGCGCGCCGTCGACGTCGAGCAGCGCCACCAGCGTAACATCCGGAAAGTGGTGCCCTTTGGCGAGCATCTGGGTGCCGATCAAAATGCGCGCACCGCCGCGATGCACTTCGGCAAGATGCTGCTCCAGCGCGCCCTTGCGGCTGGTGGTGTCGCGGTCAATGCGCGAAATCGGTACGCCGGGAAACAGCGGGGCCAGCGCCTGCTCCAGTTGTTCGGTACCAAGTCCAACCGGCAGCAGGTGGGTGGAGCCGCACGACGGACACTGGCGCGGCACCGGGCGCTGGCTGTCGCAGTGGTGGCAACGCAGATGCTGCTGCGCCTGATGGAAGGTGTAGTAGTGATCGCAGCGCGCGCACTCGGCGATCCAGCCGCAATCATGGCAGAGCAGCGCCGGGGCGAAGCCGCGCCGGTTAAGGAAAAGGATAGCCTGGTTACCCGCTTGCAGATGCTGACGCAAGCGGTTGATTAAGGCAGGAGCCAGACCCGCCTGCAGCGGCTGGGCTTTCATATCCAGCACGTGCTGCATCGCCGGGCGTGCGTTGCCTGCGCGGCGGGTCAGACGCAGAATGTGGTATTTCCGCGCCCGCACGTTGTGCAGCGTCTCCAGCGCCGGCGTCGCCGAACCGAGAATTATCGGGATTTGCTCGCTGTGCGCACGGTAAACAGCCAGATCGCGCGCATGGTAACGCCACCCCTCCTGCTGTTTATAGGAGCTGTCGTGCTCCTCATCGATGACGATCACGCCAAGGTTTTTAAAAGGGGTGAAGAGCGAGGAGCGCGTGCCGATGACAATCGCCGCTTCACCGCTCTTTGCTTTCTGCCAGGTGGTCAGGCGTTCACTGTCGTTAAGTCCAGAGTGCAGCACTTCGACAGGAGCATTAAACCGCTCGCGAAAACGGGCGATGGTTTGTGGCGTCAGGCCAATTTCCGGCACCATCACCAGCGCCTGCTTGCCCTGTTCGAGCACATTTTCCAGCACGCTCAGATAGACTTCCGTTTTGCCCGATCCGGTGACGCCCGCCAGCAGCCAGGCGGAGAAGCGATCTGCTGCGCTGTGGATCGCGCCGACGGCGGTGGCCTGTTCGGTATTGAGCCGCAGACGATCGCCGCTGACGGAAAAGGTGCTGCGCCAGTCCGTAAACGTCGGCGCTTCGCTGTTCATCTCTACCAGCCCTTTTGCGCGCAGGGCTTGCAGGGTCACGCTTTTCAGATCTAACGCCGCTAGCTGATGCTGCCACACTTTGCCTTTGCGCAGCGCCGATAACGCCTGCTGCTGTTTTGGCGACTTGATGCGGTTAATGTCGGTGGCCTGCCCCTGTTCAGTGGCGAACCAGTAGCCCTGAAACTCGGCGCTGGCCGGTTTGGTCTGGCGCAGCAGAACGGGCAGGGCATTGAATAACACATCGCCAATTGGATGGTGATAGTAATCAGCCGCCCAGAGCAGCATCCGCCAGACGGGCGTTGAAAACGCGGGCTCGCTGTCGAGCACCTCTTCGACGCTTTTCAGCTCCGCCAGCGGCAGCTCGCTTTTGTCGCTGACCGCCACCACAATCCCGACGCGGGTCTGGTTACCGAACGGCACGCGCACGCGAAAACCAGCGCTGGCGGGGGTTCCCTCCGGCAGCAGGTAATCGAAAGTGCGGGGCAGCGGTACAGAGAGCGCAACGTGGGCGACGGGCATTTCATCATCCTGACTTGAAAAGTGGCGGGTTAGTATACACATTGTTAAGACGGTCGAGCGGATCAGTTTGCATACGCTGGTTAATTTCTGTATGATTCGCCGCCTTTGATGCTCATTGCGGCGTCAAAGATTCACTTACATATCAACTCGCGTGGTGTCTGGCGTTAGGGCTGGAAGAGCGACGCGGCCTTAAACTGAGGTTTCCCCATGAAAAAAGGTATTCACCCGAATTACGTAGCGATTACTGCAACCTGTTCTTGCGGTAACGTGATCGAAACCCACTCTACTCTGGGTCACGATCTGAACCTGGACGTGTGTGGTAAATGCCACCCGTTCTTCACCGGTAAGCAGCGTGATGTTGCAACTGGTGGCCGTGTTGACCGTTTCAACAAACGCTTCAGCATCCCGGGCAGCAAGTAAGTTGCCAAAGAAAAAAGCGCCGAAAGGCGCTTTTTTTGTCTCTGCGGTTTGCCTCAGGGGGAATATTTTTGTGATGAGCTTCACAAAAATATTGCTCTGGTCAAAAAACAGGCATACCCTGTCGCCATACATCTCCTCACACTATTTGAGCGTAAAAGGATCATTTGTATGCTGACAGCAATGAAAAACGTATTTATGTCTTACCTGCTCTCACTGGCAGAAGTGCATCCGGAAGTGACGCGTTTCTGATAAGCAGGTGCGATAAATCAAAAAAGGGCGGAATATGATTTCCGCCCTTTTTATTGCGATCAGTATTCCCACGTATCCGGGTCGATACCCATTTCACGCATAATCACTTTCGCCTCTTCCGGGATCTCATCGCTGCGCTCTTTACGCAGGTCTTCATCATTCGGCAAAGGCTGGCCGGTAAACGCATGTAAAAACGCCTCGCACAGCAGTTCGCTGTTGGTGGCGTGGCGCAGGTTATTCACCTGACGACGGGTACGTTCATCGGTGAGGATTTTTAACACCTTAAGAGGAATGGACACCGTAATTTTTTTTACTTGCTCACTCTTCTTGCCGTGCTCAGCGTATGGGCTGATATATTCGCCGCTCCATTCAGCCATGAGATACCTTTAATCCTCTCAGTCATTGATCTATACCCGGTCGCGCCGGGCCGTAATTGCGCGTAGTTTACCGTAGAGTCATCGGGGTGACACCGTGTATCGCTCTGCAATATCGTACGAAAGCATATAATTTTAACGGCTATTATGCGATTGCTCAATCTATACGCAAAGAAGTTTAGATGTCCAGATGTATTGACGTCTATTATTCCAGTGTTTACTCTGTGACCTGACTTTTCATCCATTAAGCCAGGAAGCCTTCACCATGACGCGTAAACAGGCCACCATCGCAGTGCGTAGCGGATTGAACGATGACGAGCAGTACGGTTGCGTTGTCCCCCCGATTCACCTCTCCAGTACCTATAACTTCACCGGTTTTAACGAACCTCGCGCCCACGACTACTCGCGCCGCGGTAATCCTACGCGTGATGTGGTGCAGCGCGCGCTGGCGGAGCTGGAGGGCGGTGCAGGCGCGGTGATGACCAATACCGGCATGTCGGCAATTCACCTGGTGACCACGGTGTTCCTTAAGCCTGGCGATCTGCTGGTGGCACCGCACGACTGTTACGGCGGCAGCTATCGTCTGTTTGATAGCCTGGCGAAGCGCGGCTGCTACCGCGTGAAGTTTGTCGATCAGGGCGATGAGCAGGCGCTGAAAGCGGCGCTGGCGGAAAAACCGAAGCTGGTGCTGGTAGAAACTCCCAGTAACCCATTGTTGCGCGTCGTAGATATTGCGAAAATCTGTGGGTTTGCGCGGGAAGCGGGTGCGGTAAGCGTGGTGGATAACACCTTCCTGAGCCCGGCGTTGCAAAACCCGCTGGCGCTGGGGGCGGATCTGGTGCTGCACTCCTGCACCAAATACCTCAACGGCCACTCCGATGTGGTAGCCGGCGTGGTGATTGCGAAGGATGAGGCGACCGTCACCGAACTGGCATGGTGGGCGAATAATATTGGCGTCACCGGCAGCGCTTTCGACAGCTATTTGCTGCTGCGCGGGCTGCGCACCCTGTCGCCGCGCATGGAAGTGGCGCAGCGTAACGCGCAGGCGATTGTCGACTTTTTGCAGACTCAGCCGCTGGTGAAAAAGCTGTACCATCCCTCTCTGCCGGATAACCAGGGGCATGAGATTGCGGCGCGTCAGCAAAAGGGCTTTGGCGCGATGTTGAGTTTTGAACTGGCTGGCGATGAGCAGACGCTGCGTCGTTTCCTGAGCGGACTGTCGCTGTTTACACTGGCGGAATCGTTAGGCGGGGTTGAGAGTTTAATCTCCCACGCCGCGACCATGACCCACGCGGGCATGGCGCCGGAAGCACGCGCCGCCGCTGGGATCGGTGAGACGCTGCTGCGCATCTCAACCGGTATTGAAGATAGTGAAGATTTGATTGCCGATCTGGAAAATGGCTTCCGGATCGCCGCTGAGGGGTAAACATGAGTGTGATTGCGCAGGCAGGGACGAAGGCTCGTCAGCTGCACAAATTTGGTGGCAGTAGTCTGGCGGATGTGAAGTGTTATCTGCGCGTAGCAGGGATCATGGCGGAGTACTCGCAGCCGGGCGACATGATGGTGGTTTCGGCCGCCGGTAGCACCACCAACCAGTTGATCAGCTGGCTTAAACTGAGCCAGACCGATCGCCTCTCTGCGCATCAGGTGCAGCAATCGCTGCGCCGCTATCAGCTCGAATTAATTAACGGCCTGTTACCTGCCGATGTAGCCGATGGCCTGTCCAGCGCCTTTATTCACGATCTGGAGCACCTCGCCGCGCTGCTCGACAGCGGTATCAACGATGCCGTTTATGCCGAAGTAGTGGGGCACGGTGAAATCTGGTCCGCGCGCTTGATGGCAGCGGTGCTGAATCAGCAGGAGCTTGACGCCACCTGGCTCGATGCCCGCGACTTCCTCCGCGCCGAGCGCAGCGCGCAGCCGCAGGTCAATGAAGGGGCCTCTTACCCCTTATTGCAGCAGCAGCTGGCGCAGCATCCTGGCAAACGAATTGTGGTGACCGGCTTTATCAGCCGCAACGACGCGGGCGAAACCGTGCTGCTTGGCCGTAACGGTTCCGACTACTCGGCAACGCAGATCGGCGCACTGGGCGATGTTTCGCGCGTGACCATCTGGAGCGACGTCGCCGGGGTCTACAGCGCCGACCCGCGCAAAGTGAAAGATGCCTGTCTGCTGCCGCTGTTGCGTCTGGATGAAGCGAGCGAGCTGGCGCGCCTGGCCGCACCGGTGCTGCATGCCCGCACATTACAGCCGGTTTCCGGCAGCAATATCGATCTGCAACTGCGTTGCAGCTACAACCCCGAACAGGGTTCAACGCGCATTGAGCGCGTGCTCGCTTCCGGCACCGGGGCACGCATTGTTACCAGCCATGATGATGTCTGCCTGATTGAGTTCCTCGTGCCGTCAGGACAGGACTTCAAGCTGGCGCACAGAGAGATCGACATTATTCTCAAGCGCGCGCAGGTGCGCCCGCTGGCGGTCGGTGTTCACGCTGACCGCAATCTGCTGCAACTCTGCTACACCTCCGAAGTGGTCGACAGCGTCTTTAAACTGCTTGATGAGGCGGGTCTGCCGGGCGAGCTGCGTTTACGCCAGGGGCTGGCGCTGGTGGCGATGGTCGGCGCGGGCGTATGCCGCAATCCGCTGCACAGCCACCGCTTCTGGCAGCAGTTAAAAGGGCAGCCGGTCGAGTTTATCTGGCAATCGGACGAAGGGATCAGCCTGGTGGCCGTGCTGCGCGTCGGCCCGACCGAGAGCCTGATCCAGGGTCTGCACCAGTCACTGTTCCGCGCGGAAAAACGCATTGGTCTGGTGCTGTTTGGTAAAGGCAATATCGGCTCGCGCTGGCTTGAGCTTTTCTCTCGCGAGCAGAGCGCGCTCTCTGCGCGCACCGGGTTTGAGTTTGTGCTGGCAGGCGTGGTTGATAGCCGCCGCAGCCTGTTGAGCTACGACGGGCTGGATGCCAGCCGCGCGCTTGCCTTCTTTAATGATGAGGCGGTAGAGCAGGATGAGGAGTCGCTGTTCCTGTGGATGCGCGCCCATCCGTATGATGATTTAGTGGTGCTGGATGTCACCGCCAGCGAGCAGCTTGCGGAGCAGTATCTCGATTTCGCCAGCCACGGTTTCCATGTCATCAGCGCTAACAAGCTGGCGGGCGCGAGCAAAAGCGATCGCTTCCGCCAGATCCATGACGCCTTTGAAAAAACTGGCCGCCACTGGCTCTATAACGCCACCGTCGGCGCGGGTCTGCCGGTTAACCACACCGTGCGCGATCTGCGCGACAGCGGCGATTCGATTCTGGCGATCAGCGGTATCTTCTCCGGTACGCTCTCCTGGCTGTTCCTGCAGTTTGATGGCAGCGTGCCCTTCACCGAGCTGGTGGATCAGGCGTGGCAGCAGGGGCTGACCGAGCCGGACCCGCGCGTCGATCTCTCCGGTAAAGATGTGATGCGCAAGCTGGTGATCCTCGCCCGCGAAGCGGGGTATGACATCGAGCCGGATCAGGTGCGCGTCGAGTCGCTGGTGCCGCCGGGCTGCGAAGCAGAATCCGTCGATCACTTCTTCGAGAATGGCGAGGCGTTAAATGAGCAGATGCTCCAGCGCCTTGAAGCCGCCCGCGAGCTGGGGCTGGTGCTGCGTTACGTCGCCCGTTTCGATGCCAATGGCAAAGCGCGCGTTGGCGTTGAAGCGGTGCGCCCGGAGCATCCGCTGGCCGCGCTGCTGCCGTGCGATAACGTCTTTGCGATTGAGAGCCGCTGGTATCGTGATAACCCGATGGTGATCCGCGGGCCGGGCGCAGGCCGGGATGTCACCGCGGGCGCTATTCAGTCCGATATTAACCGCCTCGCACAGCTGCTGTAGCCCTCGCTGCAACTCCTCTCCCGCTCCGGGAGGGGAGTGTTCCCGCCTCATGAATCTTTTTCATCTTCGCTGAAAACTCCTCACGCACAATCGAGATATTTCTGTTGACGCTTTGTACGATTTCCGTCATTTTTACATCTGGACGTCTAAACGTATAGAAGTTCACTCACCCTGAATAATGACTTGTGATTGATGAGGTAAGGTATGAGCTTTTTTCACGCCAATCAGCGGGAAGCCCTGAACCAGAGCCTGGCGGAAGTTCACGGCCAGATTAACGTCTCCTTTGAGTTTTTCCCGCCGCGCACCAGTGAAATGGAACAGACCTTATGGAGCTCCATCGATCGCTTAAGCAGCCTGAAGCCGAAATTCGTTTCGGTCACCTACGGCGCGAACTCCGGCGAACGCGACCGCACGCACAGCATTATTAAAGGGATTAAAGATCGCACCGGGCTGGAAGCGGTGCCGCATCTGACCTGCATCGACGCCACCCGTGATGAGTTGCGCACCATCGCGCAGGATTACTGGAACAACGGCATTCGCCATATCGTTGCCCTGCGCGGCGATTTACCGCCGGGCGGCGGAAAGCCTGAAATGTATGCCACCGACCTGGTGAGCCTGTTAAAAGAGGTGGCGGATTTTGATATCTCCGTCGCTGCTTACCCGGAAGTGCACCCGGAAGCGAAAAGCGCGCAGGCCGACTTGCTCAACCTGAAGCGTAAAGTCGATGCGGGCGCCAGCCGCGCCATCACGCAATTTTTCTTCGATGTTGAGAGCTACCTGCGCTTTCGCGATCGCTGCGCCTCAACCGGTATCGACGTCGAGATCATTCCCGGCATTCTGCCGGTCTCCAACTTTAAGCAGGCGAAAAAGTTCGCCGACATGACCAACGTGCGCATCCCGGCGTGGATGTCGCAAATGTTCGCCGGGCTGGATGACGATGCGGAAACCCGCAAGCTGGTCGGCGCGAATATCGCCATGGATATGGTGAAGATCCTCAGCCGCGAAGGGGTTAAAGATTTCCACTTCTATACCCTGAACCGCGCCGAAATGAGCTATGCCATTTGCCACACCCTCGGCGTGCGCCCGGCCTGTAACGTTGCCGTTTAGTTCGGGGGAAATTACAGGCTCAGGCTGCCAAACGCGCCTTGCCAGTCCTGCTCGAACTTCTCGACGGCGGATTCAACGGCGGGCGTATTGAGCATCTGCTTCGCCACATCGACCGGCAGGGTAATCGCCTCGCATCCGGCGAGCAGACAGTCGAGCGCCTGGCGCGGGGTTTTAAAGCTCGCTGCCAGCACCTTGCTCTCCGGCGCATGCAAACTCAGCAAGGTTTGCAGCTCCTGCACCATGCGCACACCATCGCCGCCCTGCGCATCGACACGGTTAACATAGGGCGCGACATATTTGGCTCCCGCCAGTGCAGCCAGTAAACCCTGCGCGGCGCTATAGACCGCCGTACCGAGCGTCACGATCCCCTCTTTTTTCAACTGCTTAATCGCCGCCAGCCCTTCGCCCGTTACCGGGATTTTAACCACAATACCCGGCAGCGCGTGGTGAAGCCTTTTCGCCTCGCTCACCATGCCCTCTGCATCGCGGCTCATCACCTGGGCGAAGAGCGTCCCGTTCGCGCCTATTGCCTGTTGCATGCGCGGCAAAACCTCCCACAGAGGAGTTTTACCGGCAGCAATAATGCTCGGGTTGGTGGTAACGCCTGCCAGCGGATAGATGCGCGCAAGGCGTTCCACTTCCGCGATATCGGCCGTATCCAGATAAAGTTCCATCCTGCTTCCTCATCAATATTATCTGGCGAAAGCATACGGTCTGCGAGGCGGCGGCGGCTATATAACAATTCTGCCAAACGCTGGACAAATGTACGCATGCTGGTGAAGTGCGACAGCGCTCACAAAATGCAGTGCACTCCGATGAAAAGCGGATTCAGGCGCGGAACGTAGACGAGAAGCGGGTATAACAGCGTACAAAAATCCAGTCGCGGAATTATTTGTCCCGTAGCTGGCTGTGGTAGTGCTGGCGATACTCCGAGGGCGAGCGTTCGGTGTTTTTACGGAACAGGCGGCAGAAGTAGTTGCTGTCGACAAACCCGCAGCTGTGCGCCACCTCTTTGATTTTCAGGTCGTAGCCTTTAAGCAGCGTTTTCGCATGCTCCAGCCGGGTGTGGGTCAGATATTCACTAAAGCCGACCGCGCCGGTTTTCTGAAACAGATGGGAGAGGTAGTTGGGCGAGATGTAGAACGCCTGCGCGACCGACTCGCGGGTGAGCGGCATGGCGTAATGTTCGTCGATATAGTCACGAATAGCTTCAAACAGCGCCTGGCTGCGCGACGCGGTATGGATCTGGCTGCCGAGCAGATCGTGGCAGTGGCTCAGCAGGCTGGTGACAATTAACCGCGCCGTATGCTGCTCATCTGGCTGCATCTGCATTTCGTGCAGCGTTTGCAGCAGGAAGGAGCCTATGCGCGGGCCGCGCCGGGCTACGTGCTGCCGGGTCAGCGTCTGGAGGGCTTCGCCATCCCACTGCGTAAGGCTAAAGCAGAGCTGCTGTTTGCCAAACAGCACGCTTAAGCTTTTCGCCGGTGCCAGCCAGCGCGGGCAGTTCCAGCCGCCAGCGGGAACGTACAGCACATCATGTTGCATCATCAATGCTGTCTCGCCGGCGATCGCCGCATCGGTCAGCGCCCCTTCCAGCACGATTTCAAGGCGCGGGAAGTCGACCTGGCAGGCAAGCGCAGGCGCGGTTGCGTTCACCGCCGCAAAGCGGATCTGCCTGAGCGTTGCCGGACCGTGGATCAGGCGGGAGAGGAGAGACGCAATATCGTGACTCATGATGTTCCTGCGACGAAAAAAACAGGCTCACCATAGCGCCAGGCTAAAAAAAAAGCCATCCCGATGGGATGGCTTTACACGCTTACTGATTGGCAGGGAGATCGCCGTACGGCAGCGCGTCGTAATCCCGTAACGCGTTTTTCTTATACGGGTTACCGATCCAGCGCGTCGCTTCAACGAACTGCGGGCTGACCACCGAGCGCGTGGCGTCATAGCCGTCATAGCGCAGGCCAGCTAAATCCGACCAGGTGTGGATCAGCTGCGAACTGCTGTATTTACGGTTGAGGTCTGCGGAGAAATCCCGCGGATGCGCCGCTTGCCACTTATCCGACGTCCAGAGGATAAACGGAATGGTGTACATATGGCGCGTCGGCTCCGCTTCGTTACGCCCCTGAATATTGTGCGGCGGTGTGTCATACACCTCTTCGCCATGATCGGAGAAGTAGAGCAGGAAGCCGTTCGGGTCGGTCGCTTTGTAATCATTAATCAGCGAGGAGACAACATGATCGTTAAAGCGGTTGGCATCGTCATAGCTGTTGTAGGTCTCGGATTGATCGGCATCCAGCCCCGGCGGTTGATGGTCGTGCTTATCCGTAAACTTGCCCCAGCCTTGCGGGTAGCGGAAGTCGTAACGAATATGCGTCCCGAGCAGGTGCACAATGATGAACTTTTTCGGCGCAGGATCGGCGAGCACGGTTTTAAACGGCTTCAGCACGTTGGTGTCATATTCACGGGCGCTCTGCGTACGCTGCTGGTTCATATAGAACTGCACATCCGTCTGTTTTGAAAAGACGGTCAACATGGTGTTGCGCTCGGTCATCGTCTGCTGGTTGGTGATCCAGAAGGTTTTGTACCCGGCCTGCTTCATCATGTTCATCAGCGAGGGCTGCGTCAGATAGAGATCCGGATGCTGTTCATCGGCGAACGTCAGCGCCTGTTGCAGGATCTCAATGGTATAGGGACGTGACGTCACTACGTTAGTAAAGAGGCTCATCCGCGGATCGCTTTTATGCAGCGCATCCAGCTCCGGCGTGGTTTCGCGCGGGTAGCCATACAGGCTCATGCGGCCACGCTGCGTCGATTCACCAATCACCAGCACCAGCGTGCGCGGCGCATCGCCCGACTCATCTTTCAGGTTTGCCAGCGGCGGCAGAGCGTGGTTGCTGTCGAGCAGCCTGTTGAGGCTGTTCAACTGGTTACGATACTGCACATAACCCATCACCAGCTGCCACGGCGCGGCAGGCTCCAGCTTGGAGGCTAATCCTGAGGCAGCCTTAGGGAGATCCTGCTTATATTTCAGCATGTTTATCGCAATCGGATTGAGGATCAGCCCATACAGCAGGGCGAACGAGACAACCCAGCGCCATGGGTTAGGAATGTAAACCGGACGCAGGCGAGTCCAGAGGAAGATCGCGCCCGCGGTGTAGGCCAGCGCAATCAGCACCAGCTTCAGGCTGAAGTATTGCCCTAAAAACTCGCTCGCTTCATGGGTGTTGGTTTCGAACATCACAAACAACACGCTCTGCGAGAACTCCTGCCCGTAGATGACGTAGTAGGAGAGCATCGACAGCGAAGTGGCCCACAACACTACGCCAATAGCCGCCGCGATGGCGCGCGTATAGCGTGGGAAGAGGAAGACCGGGATCAACCACAGCGAGCTGAAGAGAATGGAGTCGCGAAAACCGTTGGTGCCGCTGTATCCGCTAACCAGGATAGCGACCTGCAGAACCGTGGAGAAGTACCAAAAATAGAGCAGAGCCCATCCAAGGGCTTTCATACTAAACGATTGTTTAGCATGAGATTGTGTGGAGCGCATACGAAGTGCCTGTGCGAATAAATAGCGCTAAAACATAGCGGCTAAAGCTTAAGCAAACCTGAATGTCACTATTCAGGCGGGTTTATTGTGGTGAAGACTCACCAGGATGTGAGAATTTCGCGAGGAATATAAGGAATGTGAAGGATAGATGACAACCAAAATTTGCAGCATTTTTACCCAAAAGATAAAAATGCTGCAATCGGTTAACAAAACTAACGTGAGAAGATTAGCCGGTGTTACGCATCCCGGCGGCGACGCCAGCGATGGTCACCATCAGCGCCTGCTCGACGCGGCTATCAGGCTCTTTTTGCTGCTCTTCTGCCAGACGCGAGCGTTGCAGCAGCTCGGCCTGCAGCACGTTGAGCGGGTCGGTGTAGATGTTACGTAACTGGATAGATTCAGCAATCCACGGCAGATCGGCCATCAGATGGGAGTCGTTGGCGATATCCAGCACCACTTTAATATCAGCCGCCAGCAGCTTACGCAGCTCTTTGCCCAGCGGCCACAGCTCCGGTTTCACCAGCCGCTGATCGTAATACTCTGCCAGCCACAGATCCGCTTTCGAGAAGACCATCTCCAGCATGCCAAGGCGCGTGGAGAAGAAGGGCCAGTCGCGGCACATCGCTTCCAGTTCGCTCTGTTTGCCATCTTCCACCACTTTTTGCAGCGCCGCACCCGCGCCGAGCCAGGCCGGCAGCATCAGGCGGTTCTGCGTCCAGGCGAAGATCCACGGAATCGCGCGCAGCGACTCGACGCCGCCGGTCGGGCGACGTTTTGCCGGACGCGAACCCAGCGGCAGCTTGCCCAGCTCCTGCTCCGGCGTTGCCGAGCGGAAGTAGGGCACAAAGCCTTTGTTTTCGCGCACATAACCGCGGTACATCTCGCAGGAGATGGCCGACAGTTCATCCATAATGTGACGCCATTCGGTTTTTGGCTCCGGCGGCGGCAGCAGGTTGGCTTCCATAATCGCGCTGGTGTACAGCGAGAGGCTGCTGATGGTCACTTCCGGCAGACCATATTTAAAGCGGATCATCTCGCCCTGCTCAGTGACGCGCAGGCCGCCTTTCAGGCTGCCAGGGGGTTGCGAGAGCAGCGCCGCGTGCGCCGGTGCGCCGCCGCGGCCGATAGATCCACCGCGACCGTGGAACAGCGTCAGCTCAATGCCCGCTTTCTCACAGGTTTTGATCAATGCGTCCTGTGCCTGGTACTGCGCCCAGCTGGCGGCCATCACGCCCGCATCTTTCGCGGAGTCGGAGTAGCCAATCATCACCATCTGTTTGCCCTGAATAAAGCCGCGATACCAGTCGATATTGAGCAGCTGGCTCATCACGTCATTGGCGTTGTTCAGGTCATCAAGGGTTTCAAACAGCGGTGCAACCGGCAGGGCGAAGCCGATCCCGGCCTCTTTCAACAGCAGATGGACGGCCAGCACGTCGGACGGCGTTTTCGCCATCGAGATCACATACGCAGCAATCGATCCGCGCGGCGCTTCGGCGATCACCCGGCAGGTGTCGAGCACTTCGCGGGTCTCGTCGCTTGGCTCCCACTGGCGCGGCAGTAATGGACGTTTGGAGTTAAGCTCGCGGATCAGGAAAGCCTGTTTGTCAGCTTCTGACCAGCTTTCGTAATCGCCGATGCCGAGATAGCGGGTCAGCTCGCCCAGCGCTTCGGTGTGGCGGGTGCTCTCCTGGCGAATATCGATACGCACTAAAGGCACGCCGAAACTCTTCACGCGGCGCAGGGTATCAAGCAGTTCGCCGTTGGCGATAATGCCCATGCCGCAGGCCTGCAGGGATTTATAACAGGCGTAGAGCGGCTCCCACAGTTGCTCGTTTTGCGTCAGCAGCCCGGCAGGCTTCGGCAGCTTCTGCCCTTTCAGGCGCGCTTCCAGCCAGCTCTGCGTCGCGATCAGATCGCCGCGCAGCTTTTTCATCAGGTAACGATACGGCTCGCGGGCGCCTTCGGCACCGGCCAGTTCGCGCAGCTCGTCGGTACACTCAACCATCGACAGCTCGGAAATCAGCAACTGGATATCTTTCAGGAAGAGATCGGTCGCTTTCCAGCGGCTAAGCAGCAGAACGTGGCGAGTGATATCGGCGGTGACGTTCGGGTTGCCGTCGCGGTCGCCGCCCATCCAGGAGGTAAAGCGCACCGGGACAAAATCGACCGGCAGCTTGTAATTCAGGTTCTCTTCCAGCTGTTCGTTCAGCTCGCGCAGGTAGTTTGGCACCCCTTCCCACAGGCTGTTTTCCACCACCGCAAAGCCCCACTTCGCTTCATCAACCGGGCTTGGGCGATTGCGGCGGATCTCATCCGTATGCCAGGATTGGGCGATCAGCTGGCGCAGACGGCGCATCAGCTGGTGGCGCTCATAATCGGCGATATCGCTGTTATCGAGCTGTTTTAAACAGGCGTTCACTTCCACCATCTTGTGGATCAGGGTGCGACGCGTGATCTCCGTCGGATGCGCGGTCAGTACCAGCTCCAGCGAGAGGGATTCAATCGCATTGATAATGGTGGATTCGTTGAGATGAGGTTGGTCTTTCAGCTTTCTGATGGTGCGGGCAATCACTTCCGGGTTGCTGGCCGCTTCGCCTTTCGCTGAAATGCTGTGGTACTGCTCGGCGGTGTTCGCCAGATTCAGAAACTGGCTGAATGCGCGAGCCACCGGCAGCAGCTCATCATTAGAGAGATTCTGCAGGGTGGTGAGCAGTGCCTGGCGGTCGGTTTCGTTGCCAGCGCGAGAAGATTTGGACAGCTTACGGATTGTTTCGACGCGGTCGAGAATGTTCTCGCCCAGTGCATCCTTGATGGTATCTCCCAGCAGTTTGCCGAGCATACTGACATTACTACGCAACGCGGAATATTGTTCGTTCATGTTACCCCAGACACCCCATCTCATTTTGTTTTGTTATACCCGCCGTTGAGCAGATATAAGACACCGTCTTTTATAAAGCCACGTAAAACTCACTACGTCAATTGCGGCGAAATCGGTTCAGCAAACGAATAAATCACAGGAATTTATGAAAGTTAACACCCTTTGCTGCAGATAAGTTTCGCTTATGAAATGCACTATTTTGGCGCATAAAAATCCCCTCAGCAGAGGGGATTATTCATCTGTTTTGTCGCGCTTAATGCCAACAGAAATGGTGCACAACCTGGGTAATAAGCTCGCGCGTTGGCTTAATAAAGCGCGTTTCCAGGTATTCATCCGGTTGGTGCGCCTGGTTAATGGAGCCAGGGCCCAGGACCAGCGTCGGGCAGAGCGTCTGGATAAACGGCGCTTCGGTACAGTAGTTCACCACCTCCGTTTCGACGCCGAGCAGTTTTTCCACCACTTCCACTAGCTGATGATCCGGCGGGCATTCGTAACCGGGGATCGGTGGATGGAGTTCAAAGACATTCAGGCGGCCCGGCCAGCGCGAACTGACCGGCTCCAGCGCTTCATTAAGCAGACCGTTGAGATCGTCGAGCGTCATCCCCGGCAGCGGGCGAATATCCATATGTAACTCACAGCAGGCGCAGATACGGTTTGCCGCATCACCACCATGAATATGGCCCAGGTTAAGTGTCGGATAGGGAACGGTGAACGCTTCGTAGTGATAACGCGCTTTCAGGTTGTCGCGCAGGGTCAGGATATGGCCGATGGCATCGTGCATCAATTCAATGGCGTTGACGCCGCGCGCCGGATCGCTCGAGTGGCCGGACTGGCCAAGAATGCGAATGGCGTTGGAGATATGGCCTTTATGGGCGCGAACCGGCTGCAGTGAGGTCGGCTCGCCAATAATCGCGCAATCCGGGCGCAGCTGCGTATTCTCAGAGAAGTAGCGCGCGCCCGCCATGCTGGTCTCTTCATCGGCGGTGGCGAGGATGTAGAGCGGCTTGCTCAGTTTTGTCACATCGACGTCACGCAGGGCATCAAGAATAAAGGCGAAGAAGCCCTTCATATCCGCTGTGCCAAGGCCGTAGAGCTTGTTGTCGTGCTCGGTCAGGGTGAAGGGATCGCGCGTCCAGCGCCCATCGTCAAACGGCACGGTGTCCGTATGGCCGGTTAATAACAGCCCGCCCGCGCCGCTACCGACGCTGGCAAGCATATTGAATTTGTTACGTGTGCCGGGTACCGGCTGCACTTCAACAGTGAACCCAAGATCGCCAAACCATCCTGCCAGCAGATTGATTAAAGACGCATTACTCTGATCGAGTGCTTCTTCCGTTGCGCTGATCGACGGAGTGGCAATCAGGGCGCGGTAGATCTCGATAAATGGCGGCAAATTCATTTTCATTGTTGACATACCTGAGTTCGTGATAGTATCAATATTCATGCAGTAAATGTGCATAAAAATACAATAATGTTGAGCGTATGGGAACCCGTAAGGCGACTTTGCTCAGCGACGCGGGAGGGAGAACGCACCCTTCCAGATCCGAACATGACGTAAGAAGGTAGACCGCACCGATGTTGAACACATTAATTGTGGGTGCCAGCGGTTACGCCGGCGCAGAACTTGTGTCCTATGTAAATCGCCATCCTCATATGAACATAACCGCTTTGACGGTTTCTGCGCAAAGTAATGATGCAGGAAAATGTCTCTCCGATTTACATCCGCAACTGAAGGGCATTGTCGATCTGCCGCTGCAGCCGATGGCCGATATCAAGGATTTTCTGACCGGTGTGGATGTGGTGTTCCTCGCAACCGCCCACGAAGTGAGCCACGATTTGGTGCCGGATTGCCTGGCGGCTGGCTGCGTGGTGTTCGATCTCTCTGGCGCGTTCCGCGTGAACGATCCCGCGTTTTATGAAACCTTCTATGGCTTTACCCATCAGCATGCCGATCTGCTCGAAAAAGCGGTCTACGGCCTGGCGGAGTGGAACCATGACAAAATCAAAGAGGCGCAGCTGGTTGCCGTACCAGGTTGCTACCCGACGGCGGCACAGCTCTCGTTAAAACCGCTGATCGATGCGGGCCTGCTGGATCTTAATCAGTGGCCGGTGATCAATGCCACCAGCGGCGTCAGCGGTGCAGGGCGCAAAGCCGCGCTCTCTAACAGCTTCTGTGAAGTGAGCCTGCAGCCGTACGGCATCTTCAACCATCGCCACCACCCGGAAATCGCCACGCATCTCGGTACGGACGTGATCTTCACGCCGCATCTGGCAAGCTTCCCGCGTGGGATCCTGGAAACCATCACCTGCCGCTTAAAACCGGGCGTGACCCATGCGCAAATCGCGGCTGTGTTCAAACAGGCTTACGACGGCAAACCGCTGGTGCGTCTGTATGAAAAAGGTGTCCCGGCGCTGAAAAACGTGGTCGGCCTGCCATTCTGCGACATCGGCTTTGCCGTGCAGGGCGAGCACCTGATTGTGGTGGCGACGGAAGATAACCTGCTGAAAGGCGCGGCGGCGCAGGCGATGCAGTGTGCCAATATTCGTTTCGGCTATGCTGAAACCCAGTCTCTTATCTAATCGAACAGGCGTGATGATGAATCCATTAATTATTAAGCTCGGTGGCGTACTGCTGGATAGCGAAGAAGCGCTGGAGCGTTTGTTTACCGCCCTGGTGCAGTACCGCGAAGCCCATCAACGCCCGCTGGTGATCGTTCACGGCGGCGGCTGCGTGGTGGATGAGTTAATGAAGCAGCTCAATCTGCCGGTGAAGAAGAAGAATGGCCTGCGCGTGACGCCTGCCGATCAGATTGACATCATTACCGGCGCGCTGGCGGGCACCGCCAACAAAACGCTGCTGGCGTGGGCGAAGAAACACCATATCGCCTCGGTAGGTCTGTTCCTTGGCGATGGCGACAGCGTTAGTGTCACCCAGCTGGATGAAGAGCTTGGTCATGTCGGTTTAGCGCAGCCGGGCTCGCCGACGCTGATTAACACCCTGCTGGAGGGCGGTTTCCTGCCTGTCGTCAGCTCCATCGGCGTGACCGATGAAGGCAAGCTGATGAACGTTAACGCCGATCAGGCGGCAACGGCGCTGGCGGCGACCCTTGGCGCGGATCTGATTCTGCTCTCCGACGTGAGCGGTATTCTCGATGGCAAAGGCCAGCGCATTGCCGAGATGACCGCGGCTAAAGCGGAGCAGCTGATTGCGCAGGGCATTATTACCGATGGCATGATCGTGAAAGTGAATGCGGCGCTCGATGCAGCGCGCACGCTGGGTCGTCCGGTGGATATCGCCTCCTGGCGTCACGCCGAGCAACTGCCGGCACTGTTTAACGGCACGCCGATCGGCACCCGTATTCTGGCTTAATCACAGACACACTTATGTAGGCTGGATAAGCGCAGGCGCCATCCGGCAAAACGTAGAAAAAGAAGGAAGCATATTATGGCACTTTGGGGCGGGCGTTTTACTCAGGCAGCGGATCAACGGTTCAAACAGTTCAACGACTCTTTGCGCTTTGACTATCGCCTGGCGGAGCAGGATATCGTTGGCTCTGTGGCCTGGTCCAAAGCGTTAGTCACTGTTGGCGTGATGACCGACGCCGAGCAGCAGCAGTTGGAAGAGGCGCTGAACACCCTGCTGGAAGAGGTGCGCGCCAACCCTGAACAGATTTTGCAAAGCGACGCGGAAGATATTCACAGCTGGGTGGAAGGTAAGCTGATCGACAAAGTGGGACAACTGGGCAAGAAATTGCACACCGGGCGCAGCCGTAACGACCAGGTCGCGACGGATTTAAAACTGTGGTGCAAAGAGACCATCAGTGAACTGCTGCTGGCAAACCGTCAGTTGCAGAGCGCGCTGGTGGTGACCGCAGAGAACAATCAGGATGCCGTCATGCCGGGTTATACGCACCTGCAACGCGCCCAGCCGGTCACTTTTGCGCACTGGTCTTTGGCCTACGTTGAGATGCTGGCCCGCGATGAGAGCCGTTTGCAGGATGCGCTGAAGCGCCTGGATGTCAGCCCGCTGGGCTGCGGCGCGCTGGCGGGTACCGCTTATGAGATCGATCGTGAACAGCTGGCGGGCTGGTTAGGTTTTGCGTCGGCTACCCGTAACAGCCTCGACAGCGTCTCCGATCGCGACCACGTGCTTGAACTGCTCTCCGATGCCTCGATTGGCATGGTGCACCTGTCGCGTTTTGCCGAAGATCTGATCTTCTTCAACTCCGGCGAAGCGGGCTTTGTTGAGCTTTCCGATCGCGTTACTTCCGGCTCATCGTTGATGCCGCAGAAGAAAAACCCGGATGCGCTGGAGCTGATCCGCGGCAAGTGCGGCCGTGTTCAGGGTGCGCTGACCGGTATGATGATGACGCTGAAAGGGCTGCCGTTGGCCTACAACAAAGATATGCAGGAAGATAAAGAGGGGCTGTTCGACGCGCTCGATACCTGGCTTGACTGCCTGCATATGGCGACGCTGGTGCTGGATGGTATTCAGGTCAAACGCCCACGTTGCCAGGAAGCGGCGCAGCAGGGTTACGCGAATGCAACCGAGCTGGCAGATTATCTGGTCGCCAAAGGCGTGCCGTTCCGCGAAGCACACCACATTGTGGGTGAAGCGGTTGTGGAGGCGATTCGTCAGGGTAAACCGCTGGAGGAGCTGGCGCTTGCCGACCTGCAACAGTTCAGTGCGGTGATTGGCGACGATGTCTACCCGATCCTTGCCCTGCAATCGTGCCTGGATAAACGCGCGGCGAAAGGGGGCGTTTCCCCGACGCAGGTAGCGCAGGCGATTGCTGAAGCGAAAGCGCGCCTGGTGTGAGATAAGCGTGGAAACAGAGTGAGCCTGGCGTAACGCCGGGCTTTTTTATGCAAAAAAAAGCGGACACGGGGTCCGCAAAACGTTCACGTTGGCTTTAGTTGTACAGAGAGAAACGGTAGTGAAAAGGGTGACTGGTTAGGGTAGAACACAGTACCGCTACGTTTCCTGGAGTCAATTATTGTACAGAAGGCTTGATAGGGATAATCGTTCGTTGCTATGCTATCTATCGCCATGAACTATCGTGGCGACGGAGGATGAAGATGAATATTCGTGATCTTGAATACCTGGTGGCGTTAGCGGAACACCGCCATTTTCGCCGTGCAGCCGACTCGTGCCACGTCAGCCAACCTACGCTGAGCGGGCAGATCCGCAAACTGGAAGATGAACTGGGCGTAATGCTGCTTGAGCGCACCAGCCGCAAAGTTCTCTTTACCCAGGCTGGATTGCTGCTGGTGGACCAGGCGCGCACGGTACTGCGCGAGGTCAAGGTGCTGAAAGAGATGGCAAGCCAGCAAGGTGAAGCCATGTCCGGCCCGCTGCATATCGGGCTGATCCCGACCGTAGGCCCCTATCTGCTGCCGCATATTATTCCGCTGCTGCATCAAACCTTCCCGAAACTTGAGATGTATCTGCACGAAGCGCAGACGCAGCAGCTGCTGGCGCAGCTTGATAGCGGCAAGCTCGACTGCGCGATCCTCGCGCTGGTCAAAGAGAGTGAAGCTTTTATTGAAGTGCCGCTGTTTGACGAGCCGATGATGCTGGCGATTTACGAAGATCACGCCTGGGCGAACCGCGACTGCGTGCCGATGGCCGATCTGGCGGGTGAAAAGCTGCTGATGCTGGAAGATGGGCACTGCCTGCGCGATCAGGCGATGGGCTTCTGCTTTGAAGCGGGCGCGGATGAGGATACCCATTTCCGCGCAACCAGCCTGGAAACCCTGCGTAATATGGTCGCGGCCGGGAGCGGCATCACGCTGCTGCCTGCGCTTGCCGTACCGCGCGAGCGTAAACGTGACGGCGTGGTCTACTTACCGTGCATTAAGCCGGAGCCGAAGCGTACGGTTGGGCTGGTTTATCGACCGGGCTCGCCGCTGCGCAGCCGCTATGAGCAGCTGGCAGAGGCCATCCGCGGCGCGATGGATGGCCATTTCGACAAAGGCTTAAAACAGGCGGTTTAGGCCGTTCAGTGCCGCTACCCGATAGGCTTCCGCCATGGTTGGGTAGTTGAAGGTGGTGTTAACGAAGTACTCAATGGTGTTACCGCCACCTTTCTGCTCCATAATTGCCTGGCCGATATGAATAATCTCGGCCGCGCGCTCGCCAAAGCAGTGGATCCCCAAAATCTCTTTCGTTTCGCGGTGAAACAGAATCTTCAGCGTACCAATGTTCATGCCGACGATTTGCGCCCGTGCGAGGTGTTTAAACTGCGCACGGCCCACTTCATAAGGCACTTTCATGGCGGTGAGCTGCTGTTCGGTTTTCCCGACGGAGCTGATCTCCGGAATGGTGTAGATCCCGGTCGGGATATCCTCAATCAGATGCGCGGTAGCTTCGCCTTTAATCATCGCCTGTGCGGCGATACGCCCCTGATCGTAAGCCGCTGATGCCAGGCTCGGATAACCAATCACATCACCCACGGCATAGATATGCGGCAGCGCGGTCTGGTACATGCTGTTGACCTTCAACTGACCACGGCTATCCGCTTCCAGCCCGATATTGGCAAGCTGAAGGCTGTCGGTGTTGCCAGTGCGGCCGTTCGCGTAGAGCAGGCAGTCCGCTTTCAGCTTCTTACCGGATTTCAGATGCATGATGACGCCATCATCTAATGGCTCAATGCGCTCATACTCTTCGTTGTGGCGAATCACCACGCCGCTGTTCCAGAAGTGGTAGGAGAGGGAGTCCGACATCTCCTGATCGAGAAACGCCAGCAGACGATCGCGGGTGTTGATCAAGTCGACTTTCACATTCATACCGCGGAAGATGGACGCATATTCACAGCCGATCACCCCTGCGCCATAGATAATCACGTGGCGAGGTTCGTGGTGCATATCGAGAATCGAGTCGCTGTCGTAGACGCGCGGGTGCGCGAAGTCGACATCATCCGGGTGATAAGGGCGCGAACCGCAGGCGATGACAAACTTCTCCGCCGTCAGCGTTTCGACGGTGCCATCGTGGCACTCCAGCCCCAGCGTGTGGTCATCAATAAAGTGCGCGTTGCCTTCCAGAATGTCGCAGTGGTTACGCTCGTAAAAACCCTGACGCATACGCGTTTGCTGGTTAATCACGCTTTCGGCATGGTTCAGGATATCGGAGAAAGAGGAGCGAAGAAGGCGGGTATGGTCGCTGTAGAGCGGGTTTTGGTTAAATTCGATAATACGGCTGACTGCGTGACGGAGCGCTTTCGAGGGGATGGTGCCCCAGTGCGTACAGCCGCCGCCGACATTATGGTAGCGCTCAATAACCGCTACCCGGGCTCCCTGTTTAACGAGGCCCATGGCTGCGCCTTCGCCGCCGGGACCGGAGCCTATCACTATTGCATCGTAATCGTAGGAATGTGGCATGGTAAGGCTTACCTGTTCTTATACATAAAAGCAACATAATACTAACATTAACCACGGGATAACCCAATTATCACTGTGCTTTTTTCCGCTGAAAAAGAAGAATCTGCGCGTAAACAATCCGTCACAATCCAGTACAATCGGTTTGGATTTATTCTCTGGTATAGTGCCAGCGGGCCCCTGGAAGGATTCAAACATCGTGATGGGTGTAAGAGCGCAACAAAAAGAGAGAACGCGGCGGTCACTGGTTGAAGCCGCATTCAGCCAACTGAGCGCTGAGCGAAGTTTTACCAGCCTGAGCCTGCGGGAAGTGGCTCGTGAAGCGGGCATCGCGCCAACGTCATTTTACCGGCACTTCCGCGACGTGGATGAGCTTGGCCTGACGATGGTCGATGAGAGCGGCCTGATGCTACGCCAGCTGATGCGCCAGGCGCGTCAGCGAATTGCCAAAGGCGGCAGCGTGATCCGCACGTCGGTCTCCACTTTTATGGAATTTATTGGCAATAACCCGAACGCCTTCCGGCTACTTTTACGTGAACGCTCCGGAACGTCAGCCGCGTTTCGTGCAGCGGTTGCGCGCGAGATCCAGCACTTTATTGCGGAACTTGCCGATTACCTCGAACTCGAAAACCACATGCCGCGCGCCTTCACGGAAGCGCAGGCTGAAGCGATGGTCACCATCGTTTTTAACGCCGGTGCGGAAGCGCTGGACGTGAGCGCAGAGCAGCGCAAACAGCTGGAAGAGCGGCTGGTTTTACAGCTGCGTATGATTTCAAAAGGCGCATATTACTGGTATCGCCGCGAACAGGAAAAAATGGCGCAACAACCGACGAGTGAAGGATGAATGATGAAACAGTCAGGTCAAGAGAAAGGTACGCTGCTGCTGGCGCTGATCGCCGGTTTGTCGATTAACGGCACGTTTACCGCCGTGTTTAGCTCCCTCGTACCCTTTTCGCTCTTTCCGATTATCTCGCTGGTGCTGACGATCTACTGTCTGCATCAGCGCTACCAGAATCGCACCATGCCGGTAGGTTTACCGGGTCTTTCAGCGGCCTGCTTTATTCTCGGTGTGCTGCTCTATAGCGCCGTGGTGCGCGCGGAATATCCGGATATGGGCTCCAACTTCCTGCCCGCGCTGCTGGCGGTAATTCTGGTCTTCTGGATTGGCTTTCGCCTGCGCAACCGCAGCCGTCAGTATGAAGCCTCCGATTCCGAGTAAGCGGTAAGCCGGAGGGCGTTTTATCACCTCCGGCATTGCGATTATTTGCGCGTCAGCAGAACGCCGCACTCCATATGGTGCGTGTAGGGGAACTGGTCAAACAGCGCCAGGCGTGAAACCGTATGCGTCTGGCTTAATGTTTCCAGGTTTTTGCACAACGTTTCCGGGTTGCAGGAGATATAAAGGATGCGCGGGTAAGCCTGCACCATCTTCTCGGTTTCCGCATCCAGCCCGCTGCGCGGTGGGTCGACGAAAATCGTTTCGCACTGATAGCTCTGCAAATCAATGCCCTGTAAGCGGTTAAAAGCGCGTACGCCGTTCATCGCCTGGGTAAACTCCTCCGCCGACATGCGGATAATCTGCACATTATCAATCTGGTTCGCTGCGATGTTGTACTGCGCCGCCGCAACCGAAGGTTTGGCAATTTCTGTTGCCAGCACGCGATCGAAATTACGCGCCAGCGCCAGCGAGAAGTTGCCGTTGCCGCAGTAAAGCTCCAGTAGATCGCCTTTCGATCCACGCGTGACATCCAGTGCCCACTCCAGCATCTGAATATTCATCGCCGCATTCGGCTGGGTGAAGCTGTTTTCCACCTGGCGGTAGATCATCTCCTGGCCGCCAACCGGCAGACGCTCATCGACGAAATCCTGGTCCAGCTCGATTTTGGTTTTGGTGGCGCGGCCAATAATCTGCACATTCAGGTTCTGCGCGCGTAACGCATCGCGCAGGCGCGTGGCCTCTTCCTGCCACTCGGCATCCAGTTTCTTGTGATAGAGCAGCGTGACGATCGCCTGGTTGCTCAGGGTGCTCAGATAATCAATCTGGAAGAGTTTATGGCGCAGGGTTTTGTTGTCGCGCACCGCCTCGATCATCACCGACATTAATTGGTTAATCAGCTCGCTTGCCGCCGGGAAGCTGTCGACGCGGATACGCGATTTGGTCTGCTGATCGAAAATGATGTGATAGAGATCGTCCCCATCGTGCCAGATACGAAACTCGGCGCGCATGCGGTAATGGCTGACGGGTGAGCGGAACACCTCCGGAAGCGGCGCGGAAAAGGGCGTCATCAACGATTGCAGACGTACGACTTTTTCGGCCAGCTGGGCTTCGTACTGTTCTGTCGGCAGGTGTTCTGGGGTCATGATGCTTCCTGAGAGATTATGAATAACGCGGGGATTGTAGGGATTGCTCACGGGATGTCCAGCCCGCGGCGCAACGAAATAGTCTCGTAGCAGTCTGGACATCTATATGTAACGGAATGTAGCATCCTTTTTCCGGTCCTGTGAGTTAAAAGGGAACCCAGTGCAAATCTGGGGCTGACGCGCAGCGGTAAGGATAAAGGTGAGAGGCCAGACACTGCCTGTGGGTGGGAAGTCGCCTTTCGTGGTACCTCCGAGCCCGAAGACCTGCCGGCATACGTCGCATCTGGTTGTCATCATCGCGAGCTATTGATGGAACCTGCGGCATCCTTCTTATTATGTGGATGCTTACATAATGATAAAAAAAGCTTCGCTGCTGACGGCGCTCTCCGTCACGGCGTTTTCCGGCTGGGCGCAGGATAGCGGTCAGGATCAGTTAGTGGTGACAGCAAACCGTTTTCAACAACCGCTTAAAACCGTGTTGGCACCGACGGAAATTGTTACGCGTGAAGAGATCGATCGCTGGCAGTCGCGCTCCTTAATTGAGGTTCTGCGCCGCCTTCCGGGCATCGATGTTTCGCAAAGCGGCGGTATTGGGCAGCTCTCTTCTGTCTATGTGCGGGGTACGGAAGCCAAACATCTCCTGCTGATGATTGACGGTGTGCCGGTTGGCCGTTCCGGTATCAGCAACAGTCCCGAACTCAACCAGATCCCGCTCTCGCTGGTGCAGCGCGTGGAGTACATCCGCGGGCCTCGCTCGACGGTGTATGGCTCCGGCGCGATTGGTGGCGTGGTAAACATCATTACTCTGACGGGCGATCAGAAATCTCAGATTAACGCTGGCATCGGTTCGAAGGGATATCAAACCTACGACGGTACGGTGCGCCAACGTTTTGGCGACACGGTGGTGACCGGTGCGGCCTCCTATACCGGCACGCGCGGGTTTAACGTTCAGCCCGGTTCAAGCTGGGATCATGACGAGGATCGCGACGGCTACCGGAATAAAACCTTCTGGGGCAGTGTTCAGCATACGTTTAACGACAATTTTGACGGCTTCTTCCGCGGATATGACTTCAGCAATAACGTGGACTATGACCTCGGTAGCCCGCCCTTTTTACCCGAATACAGCGCCGATGAGCGTCAGCTCTATGCCCAGGGCTGGGATTCCGGGCTCAACTTCAACCAGGGCATTTACTCTTCTCAGCTACTGGCGAGCTATCAAAAAAGCAAAGACTACAACTACAGCAGCGTCTATGGTCGATATCATACGGGCACGACGTTGGATGAGCTGGAGCAGCGTTATATCCAGTGGGCAAATAACGTTGATATCGGCAAAGGCTCGGTTGGCGCAGGCGTGGACTGGAAGCAGGAGCGCCTGGTGTCGTCAAACGAGACCAGCCGCGATGCCTACGATCGCGATAACACCGGGCTCTATCTGACGGGAATGAAGCAGTTAGGCGATGTAACGCTTGAGGCGTCCGGCCGTGAAGATAAAGATGATTCCTTTGGCTGGCACGGCACCTGGCAGACGGCGGCAGGGTGGGAGTTTGTGCCGGACTATCGCCTGACGCTCTCTTACGGCACCGGTTTCCTTGCGCCGTCGCTGGGCCAGCAGTTCGGCGCGAAGCGGTTTGGCATTGCGTCGAATCCAGACCTGAAGCCGGAAGAGTCGAAACAGTGGGAAGCGGGCATTGAAGGGCTTACCGGTCCGCTGGACTGGCGCCTCTCGGCGTACCGCTATGAGATTGATAATCTCATTGATTACAGCAATCAGGCTTATATCAATGTTAAGTCAGCCACTATTAAGGGTGTTGAGTGGACCGGCGATATCGATACGGGCATTTTCTCCCATCGCGTGACTCTGCAATATATTGACCCGCGTGATGATGAAACCCACGACGTGTTGCAGCGCAGGGCGCAGCGCCAGGCGAAGTACCAGCTTGACTGGTCTGTATATGATGTCGATTTGGATCTTGCCTGGGAGTACTTCAGTAAGCGTCACGATTATACAACGGGCGAGAAACGTATTCTGCCAAGTTATAGCACCGTCGATTTTTCTGCCTCATATCCTGTAACCTCTCACCTGACAGTTCGTGGTAAAATCGCCAACCTGTTCGATAAAGAGTACGAGACAGCATATGGTTACCAAACTGCAGGACGGGAATACACCTTGTCTGGCAGCTACACCTTCTGACGCGCGGCCCACCGTGCTGGTGTTTGACTCCGGTGTCGGTGGGCTTTCCGTGTATGACGAGATCCGGCAGCTCCTGCCGGACTTGCACTATATCTACACCTTCGACAACGTCGCGTTTCCCTATGGGGAGAAGAGCGAGGAGTTTATCGTTGAACGTGTTGTCGAGATTGTTTCCGCCGTTCAGGCACGTTATCCCCTCTCTCTGGCCATTATTGCCTGTAACTCGGCAAGCACCGTTTCGCTGCCCGCGCTGCGTGAGAAGTTCACCTTCCCGGTAGTGGGCGTGGTGCCAGCGATCAAACCTGCGGCGCGGTTAACGGCAAACGGCATCGTGGGCCTGCTGGCGACGCGCGGGACGGTGAAGCGTCCTTATACGCATGAATTGATCGCGCGCTTCGCTAATGAGTGCCGGATCGAAATGCTGGGCTCCGCTGAGCTGGTGGAGCTGGCCGAAGGCAAACTGCACGGCGAACCTGTGCCGCTTGAGGAGTTGCGCCGTATTCTGCGCCCGTGGCTGCGGATGAAGGAGCCACCGGATACCGTGGTGCTGGGTTGTACCCACTTCCCGCTATTACAAGAAGAGCTGTTGCAGGTGCTGCCAGAAGGGACGCGGCTGATTGATTCCGGTTCGGCTATTGCACGCCGTACCGCCTGGCTACTGGAGCATGAAGCGCCGGAGGCTAAATCGTCTGACAGTAATATTGCCTATTGCATGGCTTTGACGCCGGAAACTGCGCAATTACTGCCCGTTTTGCAGCGCTATGGCTTCGAAAGGCTCGAAAAACTGGCTGTTTAACGCCGTTTTGAGCAAAAAAGAGACGGTTGAAAACTTTTTTGAAATTAGGGGTTGTCAGCAGGAATTAACTCCCTATAATGCGCCTCCACTGACACGGCACAACGGCAAACACACCGGCCTGTCAGGTGA